>NZ_CP099490.1:0-314275 GCF_023923205.1 Ornithinimicrobium cryptoxanthini
ATCTTGACCATACCCGGGCCGTGCGGGCAGCGCGACACGCCGACGATGACAGGCTTCCGCAGAAGAAAAGTTGTCGTGGCA
The DNA here is from genome assembly GCF_023923205.1 of Ornithinimicrobium cryptoxanthini. Taxonomy (NCBI): domain Bacteria; kingdom Bacillati; phylum Actinomycetota; class Actinomycetes; order Micrococcales; family Ornithinimicrobiaceae; genus Ornithinimicrobium; species Ornithinimicrobium cryptoxanthini. Next base: position 82 of record NZ_CP099490.1, read on the forward strand.
CTTGCCCCGAGCCCTCAGTTCTTGTTAGGTTCCGAAGTCGGTTGTCCGTCCACGATGTTATGCACACCTGTGGATAACACTGTGGATACTCGGGGTACGGTAGACGGCACCGAGCACACCGCGAGGCACACCGCGAGCGAAGGACGCCTGTTACCGATGACGCAGCCAGAGGTCGACTACACGCAGGTCTGGCGCGACACGGTGGGCAAGCTCGATGCGAGCACCTCCCCGCGAGACCGCGCCTATCTGGCGATGGTGCGCCTGGTCGGGCTCATCGACTCCACCGCGCTGCTGGCCGTGCCCTATGAGCACACCAAGGAGACGCTGGAGACCTCTCTGCGCGATCCCGTGCAGCAGGCTCTCTCCACCCTGCTCGAGCTCGACGTCCGGCTGGCCGTCACGGTGGACGACATGCTCCGCCGCGAGGTCGAGGGTGAGGCCGACCGTCCGACGCCCCCGAGAGAGAGCGAGGATGACGGGGAGCAACGCCCCTTTGCCGCCTCGGCCACGGTGACCGAGCAGACCGACGGCCAGCCACTCGACAACGGCAGCGGCCCCTCAGCCGGTCACTCCTCCCTCAACAGCGCGACGAACGTCAGCCCGCGCGTCGGAGACCGCGCAGGCTCCAGCCGCCCGACCGGGGCAGACATGGACCCTCGACTGAACCCGAAGTACACCTTCGACACGTTCGTCTCCGGCTCGTCCAACCGGTTCGCCCACGCTGCCTCGCTGGCCGTCGCCGAGTCGCCGGCCCGGGCCTACAACCCCTTGTTCATCTATGGCGAGTCCGGCTTGGGCAAGACCCACCTGCTGCACGCGATCGGGCACTACGCGCGCAGCCTCTATCCCGGGGTCCGGGTGCGCTACGTGAACTCCGAGGAGTTCACCAACGACTTCATCAACAGCATCCGGGACGACAAGGCCGGCGCGTTCCAGCGGCGCTACCGCAACGTCGACTTCCTCCTCATCGACGACATCCAGTTCCTGCAGGGCAAGGAGCAGACCGTCGAGGAGTTCTTCCACACCTTCAACACGCTGCACAACAGCGAGAAGCAGGTCGTGATCACCTCCGACCAGCCGCCCAAGAAGCTCTCCGGCTTCGCGGAGCGCATGCGCAGCCGCTTCGAGTGGGGACTGCTGACCGACGTCCAGCCCCCAGACCTGGAGACGCGGATCGCGATCCTGCAGAAGAAGGCCGCCCAGGAGGGCATGGACATCCCCAGCGACGTGCTGGAGCTGATCGCCAGCAAGATCACCACCAACATCCGCGAGCTCGAGGGTGCCCTCATCCGGGTCACCGCCTTCGCCTCCCTCAGTGGGATGCCGGTCAGCGTCGAGCTGGCCGCGCACGTGCTCAAGGACATCATCCCCAGCGGCGACGCGGGCACCATCTCCGCCGGCACGATCATGACCGAGACGGCCGACTACTTCCGGATCAGCGTCGACGACCTCTGTGGCGCCTCTCGCTCTCGCACCCTGGTCAACGCACGCCAGATCGCGATGTACCTGTGTCGCGAGCTGACCGACCTCTCGCTGCCCAAGATCGGCCAGGAGTTCGGCGGCCGCGACCACACGACAGTCATGCACGCCGAGCGCAAGATCCGCCAACTGATCGGGGAGCGCCGCGCGCTCTATGACCAGATCACCGAGCTGACCGGACAGATCCGCAAGGCATCTTCGCGCTGATCTCGCCCGCTCGTGACCGCTCTGCACCCGCCGTCCTGCACAAGCTCGTCCACTGGGGTTACCCGCCGGTCACCTGCACATCCACCAGTTTATCCCCAGCCTGTGGATAACTCTGTGGGCAACATCCTGCCGTTCATCTGCCCTTCATCCGGTCCCGTCGGTGCTCGTCCGGCGCCGGTCCGTCCCCACCTGTGGACGGACCGGGGAAACCTTGTGCTCAGAGGGTGCTCGGCCTGGGCATGGCATGGGTATGACGCGGCACCGGTCTGTGCACGACGCCAGCTCGTCCCCAGGTGCGGTCGGTACTCCACAGAGGTGTCCACGCGGCATACACAGGATGACATCCGCGGCGACCAGCGACGTTGCAAGCTGTCCACAGGATCCACAACACCTATGACGACTACGAACTATTCTCTGGGAGGGCCTCGCCCCGCGTCCCTGGTGGACAACCCTGCCGACCCTGACACTCCAGCCGGGAAGTCGGCCCAGGTGTTGGCGCAACGGACGTGGGCGGCTAATGTCGTCATTCCATGCGCCGACGCCAGTGTCGGCCCGGGGCACCACTGTTCTCACCGCATCCGTACGTTCTATCCGCATCCGTGAAGGGCTGACCATCGTGAAGTTCCGCGTCGAGCGCGATGTCCTGTCCGAAGCCGTCGCGTGGGTCGTGCGCGGGCTCAGCAGCCGGCCACCCGTCCCGGTGCTCGCCGGCGTGCTGCTCCAGGCCGACGAACAGGGCACGCTGACCCTCTCCGCCTTCGACTACGAGATCTCCGCCACCGTCACCGTCGAGGCCGACGTGACCGAGTCCGGTGAGGTGCTCGTGCTCGGGCGTCTCCTGGCCGACATCTCCCGCAACCTGCCGACCAAGCCGGTGGAGTTCTCCACCGACGGCAACAAGGTGCAGCTGGTCTGTGGCTCCAGTCGCTTCTCGCTGATCCAGATGCCGGTGGGCGACTACCCGGCCCTGCCCACCTCCAGCGAGTCGAGCGGCAGCGTCGCCGGCGACGTCTTCACCAACGCCGTGGCCCAGGTCTCCATCGCGGCCGATCGCGGGGACACCCTGCCGATCCTGACCGGCGTGCGGGTGGAGATCGACGGCGAGAAGATGACCCTGCTGGCCACCGACCGCTATCGGCTGGCCATGCGCGAGCTGACCTGGCACCCGCAGGACCCCAGCGTTGCCCACGTCGCGCTCATCCCGGCACGGACCCTGTCCGAGACGTCCAAGGCTCTCGGTGCTGCCGGCTCCATCGAGGTCGCCCTCGGTGACGCGGCGCGTGGGGAAGGTCTGATCGGCTTCGAGGCCGGCTCCCGCAGGGCGACCACACGGCTGCTCGACGGCGAGTACCCCAAGGTCACCTCGATCTTCCCGAACAGCGTCGACACTGTCTCTGTCGTGGACACCCACACCATCCTCGAGGCGGTGCGCCGGGTGGCCCTGGTCGCCGAGCGCAACACCCCGGTGCGGCTGCGGTTCACCGACGGCCAGGTGGCGATCGAGGCCGGCACCGGCGACGACGCCCAGGGCAGTGAGGCCATCGAGGCCTCGCTCACCGGCCCCGAGCTGGAGATCGCCTTCAACCCACAGTTCCTGATCGAGGGGCTGTCGGCACTGGGCACCGCGTTTGCCCGGATCAGCTTCACCCAGCCCTCCAAGCCGGCTGTCCTCTCCGGTCAGTCCGAGATGGACGGTGAGTCTGACGAGTCCTACCGTTATGTGTTGATGCCTGTGCGTTTTGCGGGCTGAGCACGCAACCGACGAAGGAGCACGACCATGCAGCTGGGAATGATCGGCCTGGGCAAGATGGGCGCCAACATGCGCGAGCGTCTGCGCAAGGCCGGCCACGAGGTCGTGGGCTTCGACCTCAACCCAGACGTCCGTGACGTCGACAGCCTGGAGGTCATGGTCGAGGCGCTGGACGCCCCGCGCGTGGTCTGGGTCATGGTGCCGCACGGCGAGCCCACCCAGCAGACGGTGGACCACCTCGGCGAGCTGCTCGATGAGGGCGATCTGGTCATCGAGGGTGGCAACAGCCACTTCACCGACGACATCAAGCACCATGCCGAGCTGGCCGGCAAGGGGATCGGCTATGTCGACTGCGGCGTCTCCGGAGGCATCTGGGGCATCACGGAGGGCTATGGCCTGATGTGCGGCGGGGAGACGGAGTGGGTCGAGAAGGCGATGCCGATCTTCGACGCGCTCCGGCCTGAGGGACCGCGCGAGGAGGGCTGGGTGCACGCCGGCGACGTCGGCTCCGGGCACTACGCCAAGATGGTCCACAACGGCATCGAGTACGGCCTGATGCACGCCTATGCCGAGGGCTTTGAGCTGCTCACGGCCAAGGACGAGGTCAAGGACGTCAAGGGCGTCTTCCAGGCCTGGACCCGCGGCACGGTGGTCCGCTCCTGGCTGCTCGACCTGATGGTCAAGGCGCTGGACGAGACGCCGGGTCTGGAGGGGATCAGCGAATACACCACCGACTCCGGTGAGGGCCGCTGGACGCTGATCGAGGGCATCGAGAACGCCGTCCCGATGCCGGTGCTGAGCGCTGCGCTGTTTGCCCGCTTCGCCTCCCGCCAGGAGAACTCTCCCGCCATGCAGGCCGTCGCCGCGCTGCGTGGCGAGTTCGGGGGCCACGCCGTGCAGATGCTCGACGAGGAGGCACCCCAGGTCCACCACGGGGCCGAGCCCAAGCACGACGAGGGCGCCGCACGCCCCGGTGCCGGTGCGGACTCCGCCGGCGACGCGGCCGACGCAGGTCCCACCTCCGGCTCGGGCGACACCGACGGGTCCGGTGGTGACTCCGCCGCCGATGCCGGCCCCTCCTCGGGCTCGGGCGACACCGACGGCTCCGACGGGTCCAATGGTGACTCCAACGCCGGTCCGCAGGGCTAGCTGGCGGCATACCGCCGACTGACTGTGCACCTGCGCCACCTGAGCCTGATCGACTTCCGGAGCTATCACAGCGCCGAGGTGGCCCTGGCCCCGGGCATCACCACGCTGCTGGGGCGCAACGGGCAGGGCAAGACCAACCTGGTGGAGGCCGCGGGGTTTGTCGCCACGCTGGGCAGTCACCGGGTGGCGACCGATGCTCCACTGGTCCGCCACGGTGCGGAGTCGGCGATCGTGCGCGCAGCAGTGGTCCGCGACGGGCGTGAGACCACCGTCGAGCTGGAGATCGTCCCCGGTCGCGCCAACCGTGCACGCCTGAACAAGTCACCGCTGACCCGTCCGCGGGATGTCCTCGGGACCCTGCGCACCGTGCTCTTCGCGCCCGAGGACCTGGCGCTGGTCAAGGGGGACCCGGCCGAGCGACGCCGCTTCCTCGACGACCTGCTGGTCGCCCGGCAACCGCGCTGGGTGGGCGTGCGCGGTGACTATGACAAGGCGCTGCGCCAGCGCAACGCCCTGCTGCGCTCGAGCCAGCACCTGTGGCGGGCGGGCCGCCGTGGGGTCGCCGAGCACCGGCTCGCTCCCGGTGAGACCGTTGAGCAGGCGCGGGCGTCGGCCGAGGAGACGCTGGGCGTCTGGGACGCACAGGTGGCCCAGGTCGGCGCCTCGCTGACCTATGCGAGGTTGCGTCTCCTGCGCGACCTGACCCCCTATGTCGCCGAGGCCTACGCCACCATCAGCGATGACACCACCCCGGCCACGGCGACCTATCGGTCCAGTGCCGAGGGGTCGGTCGCCGAGGCGATCGCCGCTGGTGAGGTGCCGGACCAGGAGCAGCTGTATGCCGCCACCCTGGAAGTCATGCAGGCGCGCCGCCGCGAGGAGCAGGAGCGCGGGGTCACCCTGGTGGGACCGCACCGCGACGAGCTGGTCCTCGCCCTCGGTGAGCTGCCGGCCAAGGGCTACGCGAGCCATGGTGAGTCGTGGTCGATCGCGCTCGCGCTGCGGCTCGCGGCGTTCCGGCTGCTGCAGCACGACGTCGGGACCGATCCAGTGCTCGTGCTCGACGACGTCTTTGCCGAGCTGGACACGGGCCGACGCGAGCGGCTGGCGCAGCTGATCTCGACCTGCGAACAGGTGCTGATCACCGCCGCGGTCCCGGACGACGTCCCCACCTGGCTGTCCGGGCGCGGGGTCATCCTGGACGTGGTCGACGGCACGGTGACCCCCCGCGGGCAGGAGCGCGGCGCCGGAGAGGTGAGTGACCCCGAGCCTGATGCGGGGGACACTGAGACGTCATGAGCGACGAGAGCACGAGCGGCGACAGCACGAGCGGGGGCACCGGGCCCGAGCCCGTCAGCGCGGCCGCCGACGCGTTGGCGCGGGCTCGCGCCAACGCTCGCGCCAAGGGTCTGCGCCCGGGCCCGGCCGACCGTCGGCGCACTGCGGGGGACGCTCTGGCGGAGCGCCGCTCGGGCACCGGCGACGGTGCCGGCCGGGACCCACGGCTCGTGGGGGCCGAAGTCGAGCGCCTCGTCAGCTCCCGCGGTTGGGACTCCGAGGTGCAGGTCGGTGCGGTCATCGGCCGTTGGGCCACAATCGTGGGACCCGAGGTGGCCCAGCACGTGCAGCCGCTCGGGTTCGACGCCAGCGTGCTCACCGTCCAAGCCGACTCGACAGCCTGGGCCACCCAGGTGCGCCTGCTGACCCACTCCATCCTGACCCGGATCGAGGTCGAGGTCGGCGAGGGGCTGGTCACCGAGATCGTCGTGCGTGGACCGGCCGCCCCGAGCTGGCGCAAGGGCCGGCTGCGGGCCGAGGGGCGAGGGCCGCGCGACACCTACGGCTGAGCTGCGGACGGCACCTGGGAGAGAGCCTCCAGGACCGTCTGGAGGTCCGTTCTCCATGGCCCACCTCGGGGAAGGGGGGTTTCCGCGGCAGAAAAGGCCGTTCTGGGCTGTGGATGGCCTCTTCCGGAGCCGTGGACAGGTAGACTGAGGCGGTTCACCCACCCACTCTTCCTAGGAGCCCCGTGGCCACTGTCGGACCAGACAATCCCCAGGACGTCGAGCCGGAGATGCCGGAGCTCCCCGAGGTGACAGCCCAGGACGGGGACCCGGCATCGTTGGCGACCGAGTCCTCCTATGACGCCAACGCCATCCAGGTGCTCGAGGGCCTGGAGGCCGTGCGCAAGCGGCCGGGTATGTATATCGGCTCCACCGGTGAGCGCGGTCTGCACCACCTGGTCTGGGAGATCATCGACAACTCCGTCGACGAGGCGATGGCCGGGCACGCCGACCACATCGACGTCACGATCCTCAAGGGCGCCGGGATCCGGGTCGTGGACAACGGCCGAGGCATCCCCACCGACATCCACCCGATCGAGAAGAAGCCGGCGGTCGAGCTGGTCCTGACCCAGCTGCACGCCGGCGGCAAGTTCGGTGGCTCGGGTTACAAGGTCTCTGGTGGCCTGCACGGTGTCGGCTCCTCCGTCGTCAACGCGCTCTCCGAGAAGTTCGAGGTCGAGGTCCGCCAGCGCGGGCACGTGTGGCGCCAGACCTACAAGCTGGGCGTCCCGCAGGCACCCCTGTCCCAGGACGAGCAGATCCCTGCCGACGAGACCGGCACGACGATCACCTACTGGCCCTCCACCGACATCTTCGAGACGGTCAGCCACGACTTCGAGACGATCCGCGCCCGCGTCCAGCAGACGGCCTTCCTCAACAAGGGCCTGACGATCACGCTGACCGACGAGCGACCGATCGAGGTCGTGCGTGACATCGACGCCATCGAGGACGACCCGATCGACGGGGTCGGCCTGGAAGACGTCGACGCCACACCCGATGCCTCCCCCACGGGCGAGGCGCTCCGCAAGCCGCTGAACTACCGCTATGACAACGGCCTGGTCGACTATGTCCTGCACCTCAACAAGTCCAAGAAGACCGAGACCGTCCACGACGAGGTCATCGCCTTCGAGACCGAGGACAAGGAGCGGATGCTGGCGATCGAGGTGGCGATGCAGTGGACGAGCTCCTACAGCGAGTCGGTCCACACCTATGCCAACGCGGTCAACACCCATGAGGGAGGCACGCACGAGGAGGGTTTCCGGGCGGCGCTGACCCGGTTGATCAACGACTTCGCACGCACCAACAAGCTGCTGCGCGAAAAGGACGCCAACCTCACCGGTGAGGACATCCGGGAGGGGCTGACGGCTGTCATCTCGGTCAAGCTCGGCGAGCCGCAGTTCGAGGGGCAGACCAAGACCAAGCTTGGCAACTCCGAGGTGAGGGGCTTTGTCCAGTCGGCGATGACCGACGAGCTCGGCCACTGGCTCGAGGCGCACCCCCGAGAGGCCAAGGAGATCGTCACCAAGTCGGTCCATGCCGCCGCGGCCCGCATGGCCGCACGCAAGGCCCGTGAGGCGACTCGCCGCAAGGGGCTGCTGGAGTCCGGCGGCCTGCCGGGCAAGCTGCGTGACTGCCAGAGCAACGACCCGACGATCTCCGAGGTGTTCATCGTCGAGGGCGACTCGGCCGGCGGCTCGGCCGTGCGCGGGCGCAACCCGTTCAATCAGGCGATCCTGCCGATCCGCGGCAAGATCCTCAACGTCGAGAAGGCCCGCATCGACCGGGTGCTGAACAACCAGGAGGTCAAGGCCCTGATCTCCGGCTTCGGCACCGGCATCGGTGAGGACTTCGACATCACCAGGGCGCGCTATCACAAGATCGTGCTGATGGCTGATGCCGACGTCGACGGCATGCACATCCGCACGCTGCTGCTGACCCTGCTGTTCCGGTTCATGCGCCCACTGATCGAGCACGGTTACGTCTATCTCGCGCAACCGCCACTCTTCCGGCTCAAGTGGTCCAACGCGGAGCACCAGTTCGCCTACACCGACCGTGAGCGCGACGCGCTGCTCGCCGAGGGCCAGACCAAGGGCTGGAGGCTGCCCAAGGACTCTGGCATCCAGCGTTACAAGGGTCTGGGCGAGATGGACTACTCCGAGCTGTGGGAGACCACGATGGACCCCGACCACCGGGTGCTACTCCAGGTGACCCTCGACGATGCCGCCAAGGCCGATGAGGTCTTCTCGGTGCTGATGGGTGAGGACGTCGAGGCACGGCGTGGCTTCATCCAGCGCAACGCCCGCGACGTGCGCTTCCTCGACATCTAGACGTCCGGGGGCCCGGCCCCCCGGAGACCCCCCGCGGGGGCTTCGCCCCCTGGCCCGCGGCAACGCAGACTGAGCCACACGACATACGAGAAGGACAGGCGTGACCGACATCAACCCGCCGGAGACGGACCGCACCGAGGAAATCGACCTCAACACGGAGATGCAGCGCAGCTACATCGAGTATGCGATGAGCGTCATCGTGTCTCGCGCGCTGCCCGACGTGCGCGACGGTCTCAAGCCCGTCCACCGCCGCGTCATCTATGCGATGTATGACGGTGGCTACCGACCCGAGCGCGGCTTCAACAAGAGCGCGCGCGTGGTCGGCGACGTCATGGGTCACTACCACCCGCACGGCGACAGTGCGATCTATGACGCGCTGGTGCGCCTGGTCCAGGACTGGTCGCTGCGCTACCCCCTCGTGCTCGGGCAGGGCAACTTCGGCACCCCCGGGGACGACCCGGCCGCGGCTGCGCGCTACACCGAGGTCAAGATGGCACCGCTGGCCATGGAGATGGTCCGCGACATCAACGAGGACACCGTCGACTTCACCGACAACTATGACGGCAAGACCCAGGAACCGTCCGTCCTGCCTGCGCGCTTCCCGAACCTGCTGGTCAACGGCTCTGCCGGCATCGCGGTCGGGATGGCCACCCAGATCCCGCCGCACAACCTCGGTGAGGTGGCCGAGGGGGTGCAGTGGCTGCTCAGCAACCCCGAGGCCACCCGGGAGGAGCTGCTCGAGGCGTTGATCCGGATCATCCCGGGGCCAGACTTCCCCACCGGCGCCCAGATCATGGGTCGCCGTGGCATCGAGGAGGCCTACCGCACCGGCCGCGGCTCGATCATGATGCGGGCCAACGTCGAGGTCGAGGAGATCCAGGGCCGGACCTGCCTGGTGGTGCGCGACCTGCCCTACCAGGTCAACCCGGACACGCTGGCCAAGAAGATCGCGGACCTCGTCAACGACGGCAAGCTCAAGGGCATCGCCGACATGCGAGACGAGACCTCCGGTCGCACCGGGCAGCGCCTGGTCATCGTGCTCAAGCGCGACGCCGTGGCCAAGGTCGTGCTCAACAACCTCTACAAGCACACCCAGCTGCAGCAGAACTTCGGCGCCAACATGCTGGCGATCGTCGACGGCGTGCCGCGGACCCTGCCGATCTCAGCCTTCATCCGGCACTGGGTCGAGCACCAGATCGAGGTTATTGTCCGGCGCACGAAGTTCCGGCTCAAGCGCGCCGAGGAGCAGATCCACATCCTGCGCGGCTATCTCAAGGCGCTCGACGCCCTTGACGAGGTCATCGCGCTGATCCGCGCCAGCTCCACGGTGGAGAACGCCCGTGAGGGCCTGATGGAGCTGTTGGAGATCGACGAGACCCAGGCCCGCGCCATCCTGGAGATGCAGCTGCGCCGGCTCGCGGCCCTGGAGCGCCAGCGGATCATCGACGAGCACGACAAGCTGGAGGCGCAGATCGTGGAGTTCCAGGAGATCCTGGACCGGCCCGAGCGGCAGCGCCAGATCATCAGCGACGATCTGACCGAGATCGTCGAGAAGTATGGCGACGAGCGCCGCACGCAGATCGTCGGCTTCGATGGTGACGTGTCCATGGAGGACCTGATCCCTCAGGACGACGTCGTGGTCACCATCACGCGTGGCGGCTATGCCAAGCGCACCAAGGTCACCGAGTACCGCCCCCAGAACCGTGGCGGGAAGGGCCGTCGTGGCGCGGCGCTGCGGGCCGACGACGTGGTCTCGCACTTCTTCACCACCAACACCCACCACTGGTTGCTGTTCTTCACCAACCTCGGGCGGGTCTATCGCGCCAAGGGCTACGAGATCCCCGAGGGCGGGCCGACCGGCAAGGGCCAGCACGTGGCCAACCTGATGGCCTTCCAGCCCGGAGAGCAGATCGCGTCGGTCCTGGCGGTGGAGGACTACGAGCAGGCGGACTATCTGGTCCTGGCGACGAAGAACGGCCTGGTCAAGAAGACCCGGCTGGCGGACTACGACTCGCCACGCTCCGGTGGCCTCATCGCTGTCAACCTGCGCGACGGGGACGAGCTGGTCGGCGCGGGCCTGGCCGGTGCCGCCGACGACATCCTCCTGGTCTCGGTCAAGGGTCAGTCGGTCCGGTTCACCGCCACCGACACCGCGCTGCGCCCGATGGGGCGCGCGACCTCCGGTGTCACCGGCATGAAGTTCCGTGGCGCGGACCGGTTGCTGTCCATGTCCGTCGTCCCGGACGGCAGCGAGCCCTTTGTCTTCGTCGTGTTCGAGAACGGCATGGCCAAGCGGACGTCGGTCTCGGCCTATCGGGTCCAGGGCCGCGGCGGTCTCGGCATCAAGGTGGCCAAGGCGACCGAGAAGGGTGGCGACCTGGTCGGTGCCCTCACCGTCGAGGAGGGCAACGAGGTCCTCGTGGTGATGGAGCGCGGCAACGTGGTGCGCTCCTCGATCGACCAGGTCCGGGTCACCGGCCGGGACACCGCCGGAGTCAAGTTCGCGACCCCGGGCAAGGGCGACTCGATCGTGGCCGTCGCGGTCAACGCCGAGACAGCTCTGCCCGAAGAGGTGGAGTCCATCCTCGGTGCGGATGCAGAAGTCACCGGCGCTGATGAGGCTTCCACCCCCGTCGATGCACTACCGTCTGATGAGTCGGCGGACGTTGCCGAGGTGAGTGACGCGACGGAGGAGCTCTCGAGCGAGACCACCGCGGACGCCGATGAACCGGACACGGGAGGCGAGCAGTGAGCACGACTGGGCAGGGCACCTCGGCGGGTGCACCCCGGGCGTCAACGCGCCCGGCCGGTGCAGGCGATGAGACCCAGAAGATCCGCCGCCCCGGCACCCAGACCGGACAGGGCACGGGGATGCGGGACGGCGCGATGGCGCGGACGGCACCCCGGCGTGACCTGAGCGCCGCAGCGGCCAGGGCGCGCGGGGGCAGTGGCTCCCCGGGCTCGTCCCAGGCGCGCGGCCCGGCCCCGCGCAGCGCCCCCGGGCGACCAGTGCGGCGCACCGGTCCGCGTCGGGTCCGCTTGACCCTGCAGCGGGTCGACCCGTGGTCGGTCATGAAGATCAGCTTCCTGGTCTCCGTCGCGCTGGGCGTGGCCACGGTGATCATGGTCTCCGTCCTCTGGACGGTCCTGAACGGCATGAACGTCTTCTCCACCGTCAACGACCTGATCGTGGAGATCACCACCGGTGAGAACTCCGCGAGCGACTTCAACCTGATGGACTACATCGGGTTCGGCCGGGTGGTGTCGCTGTCGGTGGTCATCGGCGTGATCAACGTGATCCTGCTGACGGCGCTCTCGACGCTCACGGCGTTCCTCTACAACGTCTGCACGGCGTTGGTCGGTGGGGCACAGCTGACCCTGTCGGACGAGTAGGCCTCCGCTCTTCCACGCGGTCCGCTCTACCAGCTCCTCGCAATATTGGGCCAAAGAGTGTAGCCCTCTTGACCCGCTTTGCACATCCCTCTTGGGGTATATTGCCAGCGCCTCCTCCCCCGCAATAGCGTGAGTTGTTTGCCGTTTCTGTGACAACCACGTTCAGGAGGAGCCATGCGCTCAGCATCACGTCGCGCCCTCGCGGGGGCAGTCGCTGTCGGTCTCACGATGACCGCGTTCACGTCTATCGCCACGGCTGGCGGGCGCGATCACCGCCCGGACCCTGGCGACGGCGGCAAGGGAAAAGTGGTCGCGAGCGAGCTGAACAGCCCGAGGCACCTGACGGCTGCTCCCAATGGTGACCTGTATGTCGCCGAGGCGGGCACCGGTGGCGAGGACTGTGTCGTGCTCAGTGAGGCGGGACCGATCTTCGGAGATGACGAGAACCTCCTGCTGTGCGGCAGCTACGATCCTCTAGAGCACCCGGAGTGGTTTGAGATCCGGCTGGGTGAGACCGGATCGGTGACCAAGATCTCCCGCAAGGGCGGCCAGCATCGGGTCGTCACTGGCCTGCCCTCGGTCGACCTCGGTGGTGGCGAGAGCACCGGCCCCAGCGACGTCGCGATCAAGGGCAACAAGCTGATGGTCACCATTGGTCTGGGGGCTGACCCTGCCTCCCGGGACCTGATGGTGGAGCTCTTCGACAACGAGACCTACGCCGACCTCGCCACGGTCCAGGAGGTCAGGTTCAAGGGCAAGAACAGGGTCAAGATCCGGGAGTTTGCCGACCTCGCCCAGTTCGAGACGGAATCCAACCCGCACCCGGACAACCTCGACACCAACCCCAACGCGATCGTCGCGGACAAGAAGGGCGGTTGGCTGGTCACCGACGCGGGAGGAAACGCCGTCCTGAAGCTCAGCAAGCGGGGCAACGTGTCCCTGGTGGGCGTGCCTCCGGGCGGGATGGCCGAGGCACCGCCGTTCCTGGGGCTGCCTCCGGGCACGCCGATCCCGTTCGAGCCGGTGCCCACCGCCGCTGAGCGAGGTCCTGACGGCGCCATCTATGTCAGCCTCCTGACCGGCTTCCCCTTCCCGGTGGACGGCTCGATCATCTGGCGGATCGATCGGCACGGCAACATGACCGAGTGGGCCACCGGCCTGACCAACGTGACCGACCTGACCTGGGCCAAGGGCAAGCTGTATGCCGTGCAGCTGTCGAACAATGGCCTGCTGTCCGAAGACCTCACCGGTTCCCTGGTCCAGGTGCGCAAGGGCAAGAGCACTCACAAGGTCATCGCCGACGACCTGTTCGCTCCCTATGGCGTCACAGTCCACAAGGACTATGCCTATGTCACGACGGGCGCGGTCGTGCCCGGCGGTGGTGAGGTCGTGCGGTTCGACCTGGACAGGCACAAGCGTCGGTGAGCCGGACCGCCCGCACGTGAGCGGTGCTGGCGCGGGGCTGATCAGTAGCCGCGCGTCAGCACCCGTTCGCGCGCGGAGGCGAGCGCAGAGCCGGACTGGCGCCGCGACATACGACGCAGTGCGATCGGCGCGAGGAGCAGACCGATGACGACCCAGATCCCCAGCACGCCGAACGTCTCCCAGGTGCGCCAGGACTCCCCGATCTCCAGGGCGACCGCCTCGGCCGGCAGGATCACGGAGCGGAACCCGAGGCCGAGCCAGTAGACCGGGAAGACTTGCACGACCCACTGCAGCCATCCGGGCATGGCCGTCATCGGATAGAACAGCCCCGACACCGCGCAGAGACCATAGATGGCCATCGTGGTGAAGAGCAGCGCCAACGGCCCCTTGAAGATCGAGCCCAGCACCGCACCCAGCGGGAGCATCGCCGCGATGGTGAGGATGGACAGCAGCAGCAGCCGGATCCACCCCCAGGCGGTCGTCGGCGTGACGCCGTCCACGATGAACGAGGCGCCGATCAGGATGACGGCGATCGGCAGCAGGGTGGTGACGATGCTGGCGAAGAACTTGGCGAGCAGGTGGCCCGTCATCGCGTGCGGCACGGTCTTGGCGCGCAGCAGGGTGCCGTCGTCGCGCTCGGTGGTGATCTCGCCGGAGACGCCGAGCACGCCGCCGCTGATGATGCCGAACGCGAGATAGGCCGGCACCAGGAACTGGCCGAGCGACAGCGCACTCTCCATCAGCTGCGAGTCCCGCAACCAGAACAGCACGGCGAGCATGACGACCGGTCCGAGCAGCGCGAGGAGCACCAGCGGGGACATGATCTGCAGCCGCAGCTCGATCGTGGCCCGGCGCAGGGCAGCGCGCAGGACGGTCGCCATATTTAGGCTCCCTCTCGTGCGCGGGTTGGGTCGGTCTCGTCCCCAGTCTCGGTCGCCTCGTCGGGCAGTATGCCGAAGCTCGCCGCCTGCGTGTCGGCGCCGGTCTCGACCTGATGGACGAGGGCGAGGTAGGCCTCCTCCAGGGAGGCTCGGCGCACCTCCAGGTCCTCGATCTCGCCCGGCTCGGCGAGGACTGAGCGAAGGTAGCTGACCGGGTCGTCCGTGGACTCGGTGTGCAGGTGCCCGTCGCGCCGGAATCTCACCGAGGCGGTGGCCGACATCCGGTGGCGCAGGTCGTCGGGGCTGCCGTCAGCGACGATCGTGCCGCCGGCCAGCACCAGGATGCGGCTGGCGAGGATCTCCGCTTCCGTCAGGTCGTGGGTGGTCAGCAGGATCGTGGTGTCCAGGTCGGACAGGGACCGGATGAGCTTGTGGAAGTCACGGCGTGCCTGAGGGTCGAAGCCGGCGGTCGGCTCGTCGAGGAAGAGGACCTCGGGGCGGCCGAGCAGCCCGACTGCCACGTCCAGGCGACGGCGCTCACCACCGGAGAGCCGGTCGAGGCGGCGCAGCGTCTTGCCGGCCAGACCCACCCGCTCGATCAGGTCGGTGGTCGGCCACGGGCGCTCGACAGCAGCCGTCGCGTAGTCGGTGTAGTACATCCCGAGATAGTCCAGGAACTCGCCGACGCGCCACTTGCCGTGGTCACGCCAGGACTGCAGCACGACACCCACGCGGGCCCGCCAGGCCTCGCCAGCCGTATGCGGTGTCTCACCCAGGACCTGCACCTCACCACCGGACGGGACCCGGAAGCCCTCGAGGATCTCGATCGTGGTGGTCTTGCCGGCGCCGTTGGGACCCAGGAGAGCCACGACCTCACCGGTGCCGATGCTCAGCGTGACGTCGTCGAGGACCCGCGTGTCGCCATACTGCATGGCAAGGCGGTGGGTCTGGATCGCCGGCCCGCGATCGGACATCTGGTGCTGCTCCTGTCGTCACGGTGTCGGGTCGGTCCAATGTAGTGGACGCGAGCCCTCGGGTCGGGCAGCCCCCGCTTTGGAGCATGAGCCCGCGATGGGGTAATCTCGGGCGGCGCGTGTCCGTCGGGCACAGCACTCACGGGCCTATAGCTCAGACGGTTAGAGCGCTTCCCTGATAAGGAAGAGGTCACAGGTTCAAGTCCTGTTAGGCCCACCACCACCGCAGACCACCTGGTCTGCGGTTTTGTGTTTGTCGAGAACGCACCACGCGCCGACAGGTCTCGTCGTAGGCTCGTGCCGATGTCAGTGCACGCGAGCCAGCCTGGGGACCAGCACGCCGACGAGGAGAGAGCCGCCGGCGGATCGGGCCTGGCCGCTAGCGCGGTCATCGGCCTCGTGGTGGGCGGCCTGCTGTGGCTGGCGTGGGAGCCCACGACGCGTGAGTGCAACGGCATCAGCGAGTGCTTCGGCCCGCCGGTGTCGGCCGCGGTGCTGACGCTGGGCGCGTTCGTCGCGGTCCTGGTGGTGCGCCGGATCCTGAGGCTGCGACCGGTCTTCCTGCCGTCGTTGCTCGGCTTTGTCGGCGGCGGTGGGCTGCTGTTGATGGCAGAGAGCCTGACCAACATCTGGCCGCGTGAGATCCATGATCCCCTGGCGCCGTGGTGGAGCTGGCTGCTCGTCGGCGGCGTGATCGGCGGACTGGCGCACTGGATGCACCAGCCCGGGCGGCGCTGGGTGGAGCGCATCGTGCCGGTCGCGGTGGTCCTGGGACTCATCATCGCGGGTGTCACCTGGGTGTCCGTGGAGCGGGACCGCAGGCAGCTCGCCGAGCTGGAGTCGGTGGGGGTGGACACGGTGATGGCACCGACGTTCGATGACTTCTCGGTGTCCTTTGCGCGGCGCGGACAGAGTGCGGGCGCCGGCGACTTCGTGCGCATCCACCTGTCCCCGCACGAGGGCAGGGCCCCCGCCTGGCCGCACACCTATCTGGTCCCGGTCCACGACCGTGACCTGTGTGAGCTGGCGGTTGCGCTCACGCGCGAGAGTGTGACCTGCGTCGAGACGGCTGCTGGGGTCGAGCTCACCGACGACTTCCTCGAGGGGGCCGGGGTCGTCGAGGGCGACACCTTGCTCCTGGTCACCGCTCGGGTGTCGCCGGAGCGCGACGAGCCCGACGAGTGGACCCAGCAGGCGCTGCGCACCGGCGTGGACCAGCGGGTGCTGACCACGCTGGAGGAGCTGCGTGACGGCGACGTCGACTGAGCTGGTCGGGTCCGGGTGCCCACCGGCGGTGGTGTGACGGTTATGAGCCACCGCCTCGCGGCAGGTATCCTTGCCGGGCACGATCGACGCAAGGAGATCTTATGAAGCGCCTGATGGCATTTGCCGCACTCGCCGCCGGGGCACTCGCCCTGGTCAAGAAGCTGCAGGACGAGCAGGCCGAGCGTGACCTGTGGGCCGAGGCGACCGACGGGGTCTCCGAGACGCCGCCGAGCAGCTGACCACAGCTCAACACGGGGACTTAGCTCAGCTGGTAGAGCACCGCCTTTGCAAGGCGGGGGTCAGGGGTTCGAGCCCCCTAGTCTCCACACTTCGTGTGTCCAGAGGCCCCTCCCCCGGGAGGGGCCTCTGCTTGTGGTCGCCAGGCGAGGAGGGCCGGGAGCACCCGGTGTGCGGAGCCTGATGATGGACCGCAAGAGCATGACGACTGTCATGTCGAGGTCGTGACGGCGGGCACTACTGCCGCAGCGCTCGCTCCGGAAGCCTTGGGGCATGACAACCACGCAACTCACAGACCACAGCGCGCGCTCCAGCCACGACACCCCGCTCCTGGCAGAGCTGCTCGGGGTGTCGAAGCAGTTCGGGAAGGGCGAGAGCGCAGTCCAGGCGGTGAGTGGACTCGACCTGGACGTGCGTCCAGGGGAGCTCCTGGCCGTCTTGGGACCCAACGGTGCGGGCAAGTCCACCGCGATAGGGATGCTGACCGGCCTGACCTCACCTACGTCCGGAAGGGCTCGTCTGTTCGGGCGCGCGCCGCGCGACGTGCGGGCGCGGCGGCGGCTGGGCGTGATGCTGCAGGCCTCGGGCGTCCCGGACACGCTGCGGGTGCGCGAGCTGCTCACTGAGTTCCGCGGCTACTACCCCGCCCCCCTGTCGATGGCGCAGGTCGTCTCCGCGGCGGGCCTCGACGGGCTCGAGGGGCGCATGTTCGGCGAGCTCTCCGGCGGCCAGCAGCGACGAGTGCTGTTCGGGATCGCCCTGGCCGGCGACCCTGATCTGCTGGTCTTCGACGAACCGACCACCGGCCTGGACGTGGAGGCTCGCCACCGCCTCTGGGACACGTTGCGCGAACTGGCCGGCTCGGGTCGCGGAGTGGTGCTGACAACGCACTACCTCGAAGAGGCCGACGCTCTGGCTGACCGCATCGTGGTGATCGACCACGGGGTGGTGATCGCCCAGGGAACGCCCACCGAGATCAAGGCCCTGGTGCCGGGGCGCCGGGTGCGAGCACAGAGCTCCGTCAGTGTCTCGGTGGCCCAACAGTGGCCCGGCGTGGCTGGCGCCTCGCGCGAGGGTCCCTGGCTGGTGCTGCTCGTCGCCTCCGCCGAGCCCGTCCTCCGAGCCCTGCTCGACCTGGACGCTGCGGCCACGGGCGTGACCGTCACCGAACCAAGCCTCGAGGAGGCCTTCCTCGCCCTCACCCACCACATGGAGGAAACACGATGAACAACCTCACAGCAGCACCGATGACGACAAACCCTCGCCCGCCGCGAGCCAATCCGGTGCGCCTCTATGTCACCGAGGCCCAGCACGAGTTCCTCAAGCTGATCCGGATCCCCATCTTCGCGGTGAGCACCATCGCCCTGCCGGTGTTGTTCTACGCGCTCTTCGGGTTGGCCTTCGGCGGGGGCGGCGACTCCGGCCCGGTCGGCGCGACGACCTACCTGCTGGCGACCTACGGCACCTTCGGAGTCATCGGCGCCGCACTCTTCGGCTTCGGGGTCTCGGTCGCCACCGAACGCGGGCAGGGCTGGATGCGACTGAAGCACGTGTCACCGATGCCCCCACAGGCCTACTTCGTGGCCAAGGTCGCCATGAGCACGACGGTTGCCGCCATGATCGTCGCCGCGCTGTTCACCCTCGGCGCCTCCCTGGGGGGTGTGCGCATGTCCCCCACGCAGTGGATCAGCCTCGGTCTGGTGCTCATCATCGGGGCCCTGCCGTTCTCGGCCATGGGACTGGCCTTCGGCTATCTCGTCGGCCCCAACTCGGCACCGGCCATGGTGAACCTCATGTATCTGCCGATGGCTTTCGCCTCCGGCCTCTTCATCCCGATCCACCAACTGCCCACCGTCGTGCAGGACTTCGCTCCCGCACTACCGCCCTATCACTTCGCTCAGCTCGCCCTGGGCACGGTCTCCGCTTCTGAGGGCGGATCCCCTGCCGTGCACGCCCTGGTGCTGCTAGCGTTTACCGCAGTCTTTCTGACCGTGGCCGCGTGGGGTTTCCGGCGCGACGAGGGCCGGACCTACGGATGAGGCGCCCTTGAGCCAGAGCCCACAGCACCCCGCCAACTTCACGCGCTACGTCTGGCTGGTCTATCTCGGTGCCCTGTTCTTCCCGCCCGCCTTCGACCCGACGGCCGATGCCCTGGACTGGCTGGTTGCGGCGGCGCTCATCGCAGGGTTCCTGCCGATCTATGCTGCGACGTTCCGGACCCGCAACGACCGGCAGACGTTGATCCTCATCGCCTCGCTCGCCGTCCTCGCCCTGGCCGGTTCGCTGGTCAACAGCGGGGCCAGCGTGTTCGTGATCTATGCGGCGGCCGCAGCCGGGGGCCTCTATCCCACCCGCAGGGCCGTGGCGGTGCTGACCGCCCTCGTCGGTGTGGTCGCGGTGATGATCCTGATCTCCCCGGACCCCACGTCGTGGCGGCTGGGCACGTTCGTCTCCGCCCTGGTCTTCACGATGGTCGTCGGTGCGACAAGCATCTTTGACGCCGAGCGGGGCAGGGCCAGCAAGCGTCTGTTGCGCGCCGATGAGGAGATCGAGCGGCTAGCGACGATCGCTGAGCGGGAGCGGATCGCCCGGGACCTGCACGATCTGCTCGGACACACCCTCTCGGTCGTGGTGCTGAAGTCCGAGCTGGCGGCGCGGCTGGTCCGCGCAGACCCTGAACAGGCAGCGGCCGAGATCACGGACATCGAACGCATCGGCCGCAAGGCGCTGGGTGAGGTGCGGGCCGCGGTCGCCGGCTACCGAGCCCGCGGTCTCGGCGCCGAGCTCGACGGAGCCTGCGTGGCGCTGCGGGCGGCCGGTCTCGACGTCGAGGTGCACGCCGACCCGACCGATCTGCGCCCCGAGCAGGAGTCAGCCCTGGCCATGGCGCTGCGCGAGGCCGTGACCAACGTGGTCCGGCACGCCCGGGCCGAGCGGGCCGCGATCAGCATCACGACCGCCGGGAGCCAGGTGCGCCTGCGGGTCACCGACGACGGCCGCGGTCCGTCCGGGCAGACGGGATTCGGGATCACGGGCATGCACGAGCGGATCGCTGCCCTCGGGGGACTGGTGGAGGTCGGTGGCGCGAAGGGACTCGACGACCACGGGACCGTCGTCGAGGTGACCCTGCCGGTGGCGCAACCGGGCGGCCATCGGGTCCGAGCACGGACGGTGGGTGGCCGATGACGGTCACCGTCGTCCTGGCCGAGGACCAGCTCATGGTGCTCGGCGCCCTGAGCACCCTCCTGGCACTGGAAACCGACATCACCGTCGCGGGCACCGCCTCCGACGGCGAGGAAGCAGTCCGCCTGGTGGACGCGCTGCGTCCCGACGTCCTGCTGGCGGATATCGAGATGCCCGGGCTTACCGGCCTCGAGGTGGCCGCGGAGCTCCGCAGACGGGGCCTGCCGACCAAGGTGGTCATTTTGACGACGTTCGCCCGCAGCGGATACCTCCGCCGCGCGCTGGACGTCGGCGCTGCCGGCTACCTGCTCAAGGACGCGCCCGCCAGCACCCTGGCCCAAGCCGTCCGCGACGTGCACGCCGGGGGCCGAGCCATCGACCCCCAGCTCGCCGCCGACGCCTGGGGTGAGTCGGACCCGCTCACCGCCCGGGAGCGCCAGGTCCTGCGGCTGGCCGGTGATGGGCTGGCCAACGGCGAGATCGCCGGGCAGCTGCACCTGTCCGAGGGCACGGTGCGCAACTACCTGTCCGAGGCGATGCACAAGCTCGGAGCCGCCAACCGGGTCGCGGCTGCCCGCCAGGCGCGGGACCGGGGATGGCTGTGAAGCGGCCTAGAGGAACCCGGTCGGGTCGAACTCCTCGATCGGGATGACCCGCAGACGGGGCAGCATCGAGGTGAACGCGTGCACGTCATACTCCAGGTCAAAGGGCTCGAGGCCCTGCTCGATCAGGGGTGTGAAGCCGTGGTTGCGGAACTCGGCGAAGGCGATCACGCCCACGCGGCGCTCGGTGCCCAGCAGCGGCTCGAGGTCCTCCAGGAAGTCGCCGTCGTGGCTGACCAGCATGACGTCGCCGTCGCGCTCGGCCAGCGACTGCAGGGTGCGCTGGATCGCGATGTCGACGATCTTCTCGTCGGGCGGTCCGGACAGCGGCACGGGGACATAGCCGATGGCCCGCAGCGCCTGGACGAACGACATCGGCATGCCGCTCGAGGCGTTGAGGAAGAACAGGCCGCGCGGCGAGCCACCCCACTTCTCGCGGGTGAAGGCCAGCAACCGGTCCCAGCGGGGCCGCTCCTGCGGCTCGGGCCGCCGGCCCAGGATGGAGGTGCCGAGGGTCGCGTCGATGTTCTCACCATCGACCAGCAGGTATGACGTGGGCTGGGTGTTGTCGTCCACCGCGGCCACCTTCTTTCTTAGGAGGAACTATTCATAGACAAACTTCTGCGGCCCGGGATAGATCCAGGACAGGCCGTCGCGCAGGCGGTCGCGCCAGTTCTCCCAGGAGTGCCCGTCCCGCGCCTCGACATAGCGGACGCTACTCCCCGTCGACTCCCACACGGGGACCATCGAGCGGTTGGGCACGATGAGCGGCTCATAGATGCCGCACGAGACGAAGAGCCGGTCGGCCACCTTGCGCGGGCGGGCGCGATAGCGGTTCATGAACTTCACGACCGGGTCGAACACCGGTCCGCCGCCGTGCTCGCTGCCGATGTCGGTGAAGACGAACGACCCCGACTGCAGCAGCAGCGAGCCGAAGACGTCGGGGTTGCGGAAGGCAACCGACATGGACGCGACCGCACCGAAGCTGGCGCCCATCAGGGCCCGTCCCTCCGGCCGCCGCATCACCGGGTAGTGCTCCTCCAGGTGCGGGAT
The DNA here is from genome assembly GCF_023923205.1 of Ornithinimicrobium cryptoxanthini. Classification (NCBI taxonomy): domain Bacteria; kingdom Bacillati; phylum Actinomycetota; class Actinomycetes; order Micrococcales; family Ornithinimicrobiaceae; genus Ornithinimicrobium; species Ornithinimicrobium cryptoxanthini. The sequence continues at coordinate 21,852 of NZ_CP099490.1, forward strand.
GAGCTCGTGGATCAGGTGCCGGGCGTGCGGGGCATAGTTGGGGTACTCCCGGTTGCGGTCCCCCGGGTTGGTGAAGACCACGATCGTCTCGGCCATGTCCAGGCTGTGGATCAGGTTGTCGAGCACGATCTTCATCGAGGAGAAGTTGAGGTAGTCGTCACCGTCGTGCACGATCAGCAGGGGATAGATCGTGCTCGGGCGGAAGCGGGCCGGCAGATAGACGCGGCTGTGCGTCTCTCGCCGCAGAGCCTTGGAGTGCAGCACCAGGTCGTGCAGCTCCCCCGGACGGGCATCGGGGTCGAACTGGGTCCACTCCGGCGTCTGGTAGCCGATCGCCTGGCACACCGACGAGGAGCCGACGGGGCTGTGGGCGACGAGCGGGTTGAGCGGGTCGTTGCCCTGCACCACCTGCTCGCCGTGGCGCACCTCCAGCTGATACTCCACCCGTGAGCCGTAGGGGAGCTCGATGACGCAGAACCAGAGGCTGGTGCCCTCGATGCGGTGCAGGGGCACCCGCTGGGGCTGGTTGACGATGCGGTGCAGCAGGTGCACCTCGTCGGCCTCGCCCCGGAAGAGGAAGGTGCAGTTGGCTCCCTCGACGATCGGCACGGCCCGGTCCTGCAGGAAGCCGTCGACGGACTCCTCGGAGCGGTGCTCCAGCGCCCGGAACGCGTTGATCGCCAGCTTGACCCTGGTCGTGTCCCGCATCGGCTGGGGCGGCAGCGAGATGCTCATCGCAGGTTCCCCCTCACGGTCGCGCGGCCGTCGATGCCGAGCACCGGGGCGGTGTCGGGCAAGCCTCCGTCGGGCAGTATGTCGACCCGGGCCCGTTCGTCGAGCAGCAGACAGTGTGCGGGGGCGAACCGCCGGGCGAGCACGCCCATGCGGCCTGCGTTGGACAGCTCGAGCCGCTCCCGGGCCGCCGGCAGCGCGACGGTCTCTCTGACGAGGCCGAGCCCCTGGGTGAACACCTCGCTGACCGAGGGTCCGTGGGCCGCCCGGTCGTGGAAGAGCACCACCTGGTCGGTCAGGGCCATCGCCCCCGCCCCCCAGGCGATGACCGGCACCTGCAGATGGGGGCCGATGTTGAACAGGTGCAGCGCCCCCACGAGGACCCCCACATGCCCACCGGGGATGAGGATCACCTCTGCGTCCGCGAGCTCCCTGCTGATCAGCTCGCGCAGCAGGGCCACGGCAGCCCGCTCGTGCGGTGGCCACCTGCTCCAGAACTCGGCGTGCACCTCGCTGACCCGCTCCAGGTGGCGCGTGTCGATCTCGCGCATGATCTGCTCGGCGTCGGCCTGGGCCATCTCCTGGACATGCGCTGATCGGGGCGCCCGGTCAGCTATGGCCCGCAGGGCAGCGACAACGTGGTCCAGCGCCACGACATACAGATCCTGCATCTCCTCCAGGACCAGCCGGCGCGCGCGGTCGGCTGCGGCGAACTCGGGGTCGGCCTCCCAGACCTCCTGCATCCGGTGCCAGAGCCGCAGGTTGACGGCGTTGCCCTCCGCGAACTGGACCAGCAACCCGTCCTCCGGCTCGCGCTCGCGCCAGCCGGCGTTGATGATGGCCGCCCGCGCACCCGTGAGCTGCAGGGATGCCAGCACGCCCTCGATCCGCGGCGTGCGCTGGGGTCCCAGGAGAGTGATCGAGGCCGGCTGGTCCTCAGCTGGCATGGACCTGCACAGCCTGGCCCACGTTGTCCATCATGGAGCGCAGCACGTCGTAGTCGGGGTGCCGCATCCGGATGTAGGCGTTGGCCATGTAGCCCGCCTCGATGGGCTGGGTGGGGGTGCCGGCGCCGGGCAGGTGCGCGTCGATGATCCACCGCCCGAGCCGGTTCTCGACATCCTCCAGGCCGCTGTAGCCGGTGATGACGCCGTCGCGGTCCGGGCGCAGGGCGATGATGCCGGCCGAGTGGCTGCGCGTGGGCCGCGTCCGCACCTCGCCGTGCACGATGGCGTCGGCCCAGGCGCGATAGGTGTCCAGGTCGTTGCCGGCGGAGTAGAGGTCGTAGCAGCCGACACCGGGCGGTCGGGCGCCGATCTCGCTGAACTTCAGGCCCTTGGGGCCGTGGAACCACTCCATGTGGGTCGCGGAGGTCCCGATGCCGAGGGCGGTGATGACCTTCTGGCCCAGCTCGCGGATCTCGTCGTAGAGCCCGCCCCCGTCGATCCGGTTGGTGGAGATGTAGACCGGTGAGATCCAACGGGTGCGCATCGCCTCCAGCACACCGGGGAAGTAGTGGCAGGCGAAGTCCACCTGCGGGCGCCCGTCGACGCAGATCGTGTCATAGAAGCCCTCGTGCCCCTCGATGAACTCCTCGACCGCGATCGAGGTCGTGCCGGGGCCAAACGTGGCCAGTGCCGCCTCGAGCTGACTGTCGTCCTCGACCTTGCTGGTGCCGGCCGCCCCCGCGCCGTCGCGAGGCTTGAGGATCAGCGGGTAGCCGACGCGCTCGGCAAACTCGCGCACCTCCGCCAGGCTGGAGGCAGCCGTCGAGGCCGCGGTGGGCACCCCGACCTGGCGCAGCGCCTCCTTCATCGAGGGCTTGTCGCGGCAGAGCCAGGTGGTGTGCACGGAGGTGCCGGGGATGCCAGTCGCCTCACGGACCTGAGCGGCCGGCATGGTGTGCGACTCGATGGTCGACTCCAGTGCGTCCACCCAGACCAGGCCCTGCAGCTTGCGGACCACGTGGGTCATCGCGCCGACGTCGGTGACGGACCCGACCTGCTCGTAGTGCTGCATCCACGACTTGAGCTCGTCGTCGAGGTAGTCCACCGGTGTCTCGCCCACTCCCAGCACGTTGGCGCCGGCCTCGGCCAGCGCCCGCACGAACTCGCGCTGGTTGCGAGGGAAGTGCGGCTCGACGAAGACGATGTTCACGAGACGAGCCTGCCACACAACAGGCCCACGCGGCAGTATGCCGAGGGTCGGGTCCCGGTGTTCAGGTGCCGGTGGTCAGCCGCCGGTGCGCGCCAGCTCGTCGAAGGCCCTGGCGACGACGGCGGCATAGACGTGCATGCCCTCGATGTCGGGGTGCACCCGGTCGGACTGCAGCACGCCCGGCTGCTCAGCGATGGTGGCCTGCCAGTCGCCGACGACTGCGTTGGGGTAGTCAGCGACAACCTTCTCGATGGTCTCGTTGGAGTCGGGGATGAAGGTGCTCGAGCCGTAGAGGTTCATCACCACGACCTGGCGGTCCGGGCCGAGGGTGTCGAGGAAGGTGCGCAGCGCCTCCCCGTCGACGCCGGCGTTGGTGCCGAAGTGGACGATGACGTTGTCCCGGACCTCGCCCTGGGCCAGCGCGGAGGCCAGCACCGGGTTGGCGTCCTTCCACTGCCGGTTGGACTTGGCCGCGAAGTTCATCTCGGGGAAGCGCCATTTCAGGCCGTCGGCGCTGGTCACGACCAGGGAGTCGCCGATCGCGGTGAGCCGCCCGCTGTCGGGGACCAGCAGTCCCTCGTCGTCCTCGTGCCAGCCGTCGGGGATCGCGCCGGGCGCGTGGGGTGCGTCGGCCTCGGGCTGCCCGCCCGCCTCGTGCCCGTCCTGGTCAGCGTCCTTGCTGTCGCTGTCGGCCTGCTCCTGCGCGGCGGCCGTCCCGGCGTCGACCAGTCCGCCCATGGCCTGGGCGAAACCGTCGGCGGCCGAGTCACCCGTGACCTCGCCCGCCGCGCCGGCCTCCCCCGCGGTGTCCCCGTCCGTCTGGGCTCCGTCGGTGGTCTGGCCGTCGGTGGTGTCTCCGTCTGCTGCCGCTGGCGCGGCCTGGGGTGTCGGCATCCCCAGCGAGACCCCGCCGAGCAGGCCCGCGCGGGCACTGACGTCCGGCGCGGATCCGTTGAGCTGGGCCTCGGCGGTCTCGATGGCCTGCTGCGTCTGCGACTTCTCGGGGGCGGTGGCGATCGCCACCGCCGCGAGCAGGAGCAGTGTCGCCGTGGACCCGGCCACGACGCGGGAGGTGAGCGTGCCGGCGCCGACCATTCGCTGGCGCACCGCGCCGAAGGAGGCGCGGAAGCCGTCGCGCCGCACGGGCGTCTCGATGAACCGGAAGGAGAGCTCGCTGAGCACCAGGGTCAGGACCAGCGCCCCGGTGAGGGTGAGCGCCCCGCGCACGGTGCCCTCGGCATACGGGAAGAGGGTCGCGACGATCATCAGCACGGCCCAGTGCCACAGGTAGATGCCATAGGACCGCTCGCCGATCCACCGCAGCGGTGCCAGCGACATCATCGTCCGCCAGGGGCTGCCTGACTCCAGCAGCCCGGCGATGAGCACGACCGTGGCCAGGCAGGCCAGCAGGAGGCCGCCGCGGAAGGTCCAGGGGTTGCCCTCGCTGAGCAGGGCCATCAGCCCGACCAGGACCAGCAGGGCCACCCCGACGGCCGGCATGCGCCAACGCCTCCAGGCGGCCGTGCGCAGGCCGGCCCGGTGCGGGGCGGCCCAGGCGAAGGCGAGCGCCACGCCGAGCATCAGCCCGAACAGGTGGGTGTCGGTGCCGTAGTAGATGCGCGTCGAGTCCTCGTCGGGCGAGAACAGCACAGCCATGGCCATCGCGGAGGCGAGGGCGAGCGCCAGGACGAAGCCGATGCGCTGCTTCGCAGTGCGGGTGACCGCCAGCAGGACCACCAGCCCGATCGGCCAGAGGAGATAGAACTGCTCCTCGACGGCGAGCGACCAGAAGTTGATGAAGAGCAGTGGCGAGGTGCTGTGGAAATAGCTGGCGCCAGCTGCCACCTCGAGCCAGTTGGTGCTGAAGGTCATCGCGCCGAGCGCCTGGCGGCCGATGTTGACCAGCAGGTCGCCGCCGACGAGTCTGGCTGCGGCCACGCTGAGGACCACCACCGTGACGAGGGCGGGCAGGAGGCGGCGCGCGCGCCGCAACCAGAACTGCGGCAGGTCGATGCGACCCTGTCGGCTGATCTCGCGCAGCAGCAGGGTCGTGATCAGAAAGCCGGAGAGCACAAAGAAGACGTCGACGCCGATGAAGCCGGCCGGCAGCGTGTTGGGAGTGAAGTGGAAGACCAGGACGCCGATGATGGCGATGGCCCGCAGGCCGTCCAGACCGTGGATGTGTCCCGGTCGCGGGTCGACGTCCGTGGGACCGCGCCCCCGCCGACGCTGCTCAGAGACGGTCGTGGTGGGCGCGATCACGGGGCGTTCGAGGAGGGCGGTGTCGGCGGAGGAGCTGCGCGACGCCGGGCTGGAGCGAGCCTGCGTGGCTCGCGGGTCGTGGGCAGGCGTGGAGGATCGCCGACGTGACTCCTCGGCCTGAGCGGACACGGAACCTCCTCCCCGCAGCGCGACACCTGGCACTCAGGTTAGGGCGACCGCACGGGTTGAGTGCCGACGCCACGCGGACGAAGACCTGAATCTTCTGTGACTCCTGGTGCACGTGTGGCTCACGCTGTGCTCCTCCACGGTGTGCCACAGCGGTCTGCGACGCCCGCACACCACAGACGCCCGCACACCACAGACGCCCGCACACCACAGACACCCGCACACCACAGTGGGCGCGCGCCACACTCTCTGTGACGCGCGCCCATCGTGGATGGTTGGTGCCCGAGGGCACCGCGGGGTTTAGTGGGTCAGGGCAGGTCGGTCTTTCGGTCGGTGGCGTCCTCGACGGACTCCCCTGCGTCCTCGGCGTTGTCCGTGGCCGTGTCCATCTCACCGAAGTCGGTGCCGAAGCCGGCGTGGCCGCCGCTGCCGGTGCCGCCCTTGACGTCCGGGGTCTCCTTGGCGAGGTCGTCGATCTCCTCGCTGGAGAGCAGGTGGCTCGCCTCGGCACCTGCGTGGTCTGGGGTGTCGGTGGACCTGGCGCTGGCTGCGCGGTCAGCAGCCTCCCTGGTCAGGCTGTCCGCGATCGGGGTGTCCGAGGCGGTGCCGCTCGTCGAGCCGGTGCTGCCGACGCCCGCGCCGGTGCCGCGCAAGCCAGCTGCGGCAGTTCCACCTGCTCCAGCGCCAGCCGCAGCGGTGGTGCCGGTGCCGGTGGTGGCGGTGCCGGAGGTGGCGGTGCCGCGGTCGGCGAGCGATGCGCGCACCTGGGTGTCCACACCGGGGGCACCGCCGACGTGGTGCTCGGTCCCCCACGGGTCGGTGGCGGGCTTCTTCTGCGAGTTCAGGTAGTAAGCCACGGCAGCACCGATGGCAGCGGCGACACCGAAGACGATGAGGGCCCCGCCCTTGCGCTTCTGCTTCTTGGGAGCGCCGGTCACAGTCGCGATCGGCCCGTTCTGGCGGCTCAGCAGCTCGTCCTTGCTCTGCTGCAGGTTGCCGAGCAGCTCAGAGAGCTTGGGGAGGACCTCGTCGACGATCACGTCACGTGCGTGGTCCACCTTCGGTGCCATTGAGGCGACTGCCTCCTGGCCCTTGGGGACGGCGGAGTCGATGCCGTGGTCGAGGCCCGACACGGCACGGTCGCGGGCGTGGCTGGCCTTGTCGCGGGCCTGGTGGCGCAGGTCGCTCGTCGCGTCCATGGCCTGGTGGCGCAGGTCGCTCGACCTCTCCTTGGCCGCGTCGGCGGCCCCGGCGGCCCTGACGCTCGCGGCCTCTGCTGCGGCACTTGCCTTGGGAGCGACCTTCCCGTCGAACGCCTCCTTGACGGCGGTCAGCACGCTGCCTGCCCCGGCCACGGCCTTGTCCTTGACGGCGGACGCCGACTCCTGGACCTGCTCGGGCTTGCTCTTGCGCTGGAACACAAAGTCCTCCTCAGTAGTCGTGCACTACATCCATCCTGCACTGCATCTATCCTGCACTGTGTTCCTGACATGATCCACCCGGGGCGCGGTGCGGGGGACCACCCTCGGCGCACAGCACCTCAGGCCCCCCACGCGCACCATTCGAGATGGCGTGCGTGCGAGGATGGGCACATGAACGTGACGCTGCAGACCAACAAGGGTGACATCAACCTGGTCCTCTTCCCGGACCACGCCCCCAAGACCGTCCAGAACTTCGTGGGCCTGGCCAAGGGCGAGCAGGACTACAAGGACGACGCCGGCCGCACCAACCCGCAGCCGTTCTTCGACGGCTTGATCTTCCACCGGATCATCGACGGCTTCATGATCCAGGGCGGCTGCCCGCTGGGTGAGGGCTTCGGCGGCCCCGGCTACACCTTCGACGACGAGATCCACCCGGACAAGAACTTCAACCAGCCCTACACGCTGGCCATGGCCAACGCCGGCAAGCAGATGGGCAAGGGCACCAACGGGTCCCAGTTCTTCATCACGCTCGGCCCGACCCCGCACCTGATGGGCAAGCACACCATCTTCGGTGAGGTCGCCGACGAGGAGAGCAAGGCCGTCGTCGACGCGATCGGCAAGGTCCGCACCGGCCGCGGCGACAAGCCGGTTGACCCGGTCGTGATCGACAAGGTCATCGTCTCCTAAGTGAGACCGACCCGATGACGGCCCCCGCCCCACCGGTCTGTCCCCGCCATCCCGACCGCACGTCATACGTCAGCTGTCAGCGCTGCGAGCGGCCCACCTGTCCCGAGTGCCAGCGTCCGGCGGCCGTGGGCATCCAGTGCGTCGACTGCGTCAAGGAGCAGGCGCGCACGGTGCGGCAGCCGACCTCACGGTTCGGAGCGCCGGTCCGGGGCGGGCGACCGCTCGTCACCATGACGCTGATCGCGATCTGCGTGGTGGTCTATCTCGGCCAGCGGGTGGATGACAGAGTCACCACCGAGCTGATGTTCATCCCGTTGCTGGCCGAGACCGAGCCGTGGCGCTTCCTGACCGCGGCCTTCGCGCACTCGCCGAGCGGCTTCATGCACATCGCGTTCAACATGTTCGCGCTGTGGATCACCGGGCAGTACCTCGAGCCCCTGCTCGGGCGGCTGAAGTTCCTGGCTCTCTTCCTCGTGAGCGCGGTCGGCGGTTCCGTCGGATTCCTGCTGCTGGCCCAACTGCCCGAGCGGATCGGTCAGCCCTCCGGCTGGACCACCCCGACGGTAGGTGCCTCCGGTGCCGTCTTCGGGCTGTTCGCCGCGGTGCTCGTGCTCAACCGGCACCTCGGCCGGGAGACCGGCAGCATCGTCGCCGTGCTGGGGATCAACGCGGTGCTCGGCTTCGTCCTGCCCAACATCGCCTGGCAGGCCCACCTGGGCGGTGCGGTCACCGGTGCGGTCCTCGCGGTGGTGCTGGCGCTGACCGCCCCGAAGGATCGGACCGCCGTGGCCTCGGCCTCGCGGCGGCGGTGGTTCTGGCCCGCGGCTCTCGGGGTGCTCGCGCTCCTGGCGATCGCGTCGTTCTGGCGGATCATGTCCGTCGAGAACGCGCTCCTGCTCCAGCTCTATTCGTGAGCGCCTTCGCTCCCCGGCACCCCTGCGCCACTGAACCCGAGAAGGTGTTCCTCAACCCGGGAAAACTCCTCGGGTTGTGGGACACCTTCTCGGGCTGAGGGACACTCTCTCGGGCTGAGCGCAGGATGGTGACGCGCTGGTGGTGGGGGCGGGGGTGGTCGTGGGTGCGGCGCCGAGCGGCCGGGGCCACGCGGCCGCTGAGTCAGACGCGCGAGACGCTCCGGCCTGTGAATAACACCCGTGTAGTTATCCCCATCCTGTGGATAACCTGGGGATAACGCTGGGTTAGCGCCAGCGGGTCGCCATCATGAAGCCGGCCATGATCGCGCCCATCCCGATGACCAGGTTCCAGTAGCCGATGGGCGCCGGCCAGTTGCCGCTGGTGACATAGAAGGTCGTCACCCACAGCACCCCGAAGATCATCAGTCCGCACATCACCGGCACGAACCACGACGGGTTGACCTGGGGCGCCGCGGCGACGTCGACGGGTCGGTCCTGGCGGGTCTTCTTCTTGGCTCGGCCCTTGGACTTCGGCACGACTACTCCTTGGTGTGGGGGACCAGCGCGACCTCACTGCCGCCTGGCTCCGCGACCGGGGCAGTATGCCGGCCGCTCGCCCCCACAGGATACGTGGCCGGAGCACTAGACTGGCACCGCACACACGACACGGGGATGAGCGATGACCGAGCAGCACGACCGGACCACCTCGCACAGCCGGGCCTGGCAGGTCCTGGTGCCCGTCCTCGCGCTGGGGGCCGGCCTGCTGTTCGGCACGTCTGCGGCGCTGGCCGACCTCGACTCGTCGCCGAGCCACCCCGAGACGCTGGTCGGTCTGATCCAGGAGCGCAACGCCGCGGTCGAGCAGCTCGCCGATCAGGCGACCGTGCTCCAGGAGCAGATCAACGCCGCCAGCGACGCGGGCCCGCGGGCCGAGGTGGTGACCGCCAACGGGCTGGCCCCCGTCGTGGGCACGACCGCGGTCGAGGGTCCAGCGGTGCAGGTCGTGCTTGACGACGCCGGCTACACCCTCGAGACGCTGCCCGAGGGCTACACCGTCGATGATGTGGTGGTCCACCAGCAGGACGTGCAGGGGGTGATCAACGCGCTGTGGGCCGGCGGCGCGGAGGCCATGATGGTGCAGGACCAGCGCATCATCTCCTCGAGTGCGGTGCGCTGCGTCGGCAACACCCTCTATCTCCAGGGCCGGGTCTACTCCCCGCCCTACACGATCACCGCCATCGGCGATCCCGGCTCCCTGATGCGATCGCTGCAGGATGACCCGACGGTCAGCAACTATCGCGCCTGGGCCGACATCCTCGGACTCGGCTACGAGGTGAGCGACCTGGGTGAGACCGAGCTGCCGGCCTTCACCGGCACCGTCCGGCCGCAGTTCGCGAGCCTCGTGGAGCCGAGCGACCGGCCCACCGAGGAGGAGGGCCCGATCCAGCGCTGACGTCAACCCGGCGCTGACGTCACCGCCACGGGTGCCCGGCTGCCGGTGCGCACACCGCGGCAGGCTCAGTCGTCGGGGGGCGGCGTCGTCTCGGTGGGGCCGGTCTCGGTGGGATCAGGCGGGTCGGTCGGCCCCGTCGTGGGCCCGGTCGTGGGCTCGGACGGATCCGGTTCGGTCTCCGTGGGCTCCGGCTCGGTCTCGGTCGGCTCCGGTGGTCCCACCGTGACGGTCTCTCGCGGAGGCTCCACCGTGACGACATCCGGCGGTGCGATCGCGACCACGAGGGTGACCTCGGTGTCGTAGACGACGATCTCGCCTGCCTCCACCGACTGAGACAGGACCGTCCCGGGCTCCACGTCGCCGCGCGCCTCCTCCTCGCGGATCGTCACCAACCGCGCCTCGCGCAGCTCCACGGAGGCATCGACGATGTCCTTGCCCTCCACGTCGGGCACCTCGGTCTGGCCACTGGCCACCACCAGCGTCACCGGGTCGTCTGGCGCCACCGGCGTGCCCTCAGCAGGCTCGGTGCGGATCACGATGCCCTCGTCATACGCCGGGTTGTCCTCCTCGATGACCTCGGCCGCCACGGTAAGCTCCCGGGCCTCCAGGATGCTGCGCGCGGAGGCCTCGTCGTTGCCCTCGACGTCGGGGATCACGATCGAGTCGGGTCCGCTGGAGACGGTCAGCACGATCTCCGTGCCCTCCGGCACCTGCTGGTTGGCGGGTGGGTCCTGGTCGAGGACCGTGCCCGCAGAACTGTCGTCCGCCTGCGGGATCGCCTCCCCAACCCCAAGGTTGCGGGCGCGGATCGCGGTCTCGGCATCAGCCTCGGTGTCACCGATGACGTGCGGCACGGCGACCATCACGACGTCATCTGCCTGGGGCCCCAGCGCCTGATAGGTGACCCAGCCGATCCCGGCGAGCGCCAGCAGGGCCAGCACGGAGAGCACCAGCCAACCGCCCGAGTGGCGCTGTTCACGCACCGGGATCTCGTCGGTCCGCTCATAGCCGTCGTCGTATGCCGCAGCGGCCGAGGTCTGCGCGCGCCGGTCACCCTGGGGTCGGCGGGGTGCCTCACCGCGGGCGGGATAGACCGCCTCGGTGGGGAAGCCGCTGGGCGGGACCGCGCCGCCGGAGAGGACGTCCGGGGCGCCGGCGGCGGCGCCGAGGGAGGCGAGGGCGGTGGCGCTGACCTGGTGTCCCGCCCGGGCGGCGTTCAGGTCCTCGCGGAACTCGTCCGCGGTCTGGTAGCGCTCGTCCGGGGACTTGCGCAGGGCGTGCAGCGTGATCGCGTCAAGGGACTCGGACAAGTCTCCCTGGAACGACGAGGGAGCCTTGGCCTGCTCGCCGAGGTGCTGATAGACGAGCGAGACCGGGTCGCCGACGAAGGGGGTGCGTCCGGTGAGCAGCTCAAAGAGCAGGCAGCCGGTGGAATAGAGGTCGGAGCGGGCGTCGACGTCCTCGCCCTGGGCCTGCTCGGGCGACAGATAGCGCGCGGTGCCCAGCACGGACTGCGTCTGGGTCATCGTCGCCGCGGTGTCGGCCAGGGCTCGGGCGATGCCGAAGTCCATCACCTTGACAGCACCGCCGCGGGTGATCATCACGTTGGCCGGCTTGATGTCCCGGTGCACGATCCCGCGCTCGTGGGAGTAGGCCAGCGCGGACAGCACGGCGGCCGTGACGCGGGCCGCCTCGTCCGGGTCGAGCACCTTCTCGTGGTTGAGGATGTCGCGCAGCGTCTGACCCTCGACCAGCTCCATGACGATGTAGGGCACCGACACGGGTGCGCCCCCGGACTCACGCATCTCCTGCTCACCGGAGTCGTAGACCGCCACGATGGAGGGGTGGTTCAGCCCCGCCGCGGACTGCGCCTCACGGCGGAAGCGGGCCAGGAAGGAGGTGTCGCGCGCCAGGTCGGAGCGCAGGATCTTGATCGCCACGGTCCGGCCGAGCCGCAGGTCATGACCGCGGTGCACCTCGGCCATGCCTCCACGACCGACCAGCTCCCCGACCTCGTAGCGACCGCCGAGGACCAACGTCTCCTCGCTCATGGGTTGACTCCTGCCTCAAGGACCGCGCGGGCGATCGGCGCCGCCACCACGCCACCGGTCTCTCCGGTCCAGTCCGCGGTCGCGCTCTCGACGAGGACGGCCACGGCGATCGTCGGGTTGTCTGCCGGGGCGAACCCAGTGAACCATGCGTGCGCGGCCCCCGTCGTGCCGAACTCTGCGGTGCCGGTCTTGCCGGCGACCTGGATCCCGGGCAGTGCGGCAGCCCCGCCCGAGCCGGCGTCGACGACGGCGACCATCATGTCGGTCAGCTCCTGGGCGGTGGTGACGCTGATCGGAGTGCTGAGCTCCTGGGCGCTGGTCGTGTCGATGGGGTCGAGGTCCTTGTCGCGCACGGTGTCCACGAGGTGGGGCTGCATCAGCACTCCGTCGTTGGCGATGCTGGCCGCGATCATGGCGACCTGCAGGGGGGTGACACGCACGTCATACTGCCCGATGCCGGTCAGCCCGACCTGCGCGTCGTCGGCGTCGACCGGATAACGGCTGGGGGTCACCGGCAGGGGCACCTGCAGCGGCTGTCCGAAGCCGAACGCCTCCGCCTGCGCGTTGAGCTGGTCTGCGCCGAGCTCCCCTGCCAGCCACGCGAAGGAGGTGTTGCACGAGACCCGCACCGAGTCGAACAGGCTGGTGGTCTCGCCACCACTGCACGAGGAGCCGCCGAAGTTGGGGATCGACGTGCTCGTGCCGGGCAGGGTGTAACGCAGCGGCGAGGGCAGCTCGCTGTCCGGGTTGAACTCGTTGGACTCCAGTGCGGCCGCGGCCACGACGAGCTTGAACACGGACCCGGGCGGATAGAGGTCACCGGCGATCGCGCGGTTGACCAGCGGGCGGGACGCGTCCTCGTTGAGGGTCTCGTAGGACTGCTGCACGGCCGACAGGTTGTGGGAGGAGAGCGTGTTGGGGTCGTATGTCGGATGGCTGACCATCGCCAGGATCGCGCCGGTGCGCGGGTCGAGCGCGACGACGGCGCCCCTGCGGTCACCCAGGGCCTGCGCCGCGGCGCGTTGGACCCGGGGGTCGATCGTGATCTCGAGGGTGGCGCCCGTGGGCTCGCGGCCCGTGACGAGGTCCGGCAGCCGGCGATAGAAGAGCGAGTCGGCCGACCCAGAGAGCAGGGCGTTCTCCGAGCGCTCCAGGCCCAGACCCGCCCCATAGGTGAAGGAGTAGTAGCCGGTGACGTGGGCATAGAGCTGCCCCTGGCTGTAGGTGCGGATCCAGCGCAGGTCGTCATCGGTCGGCTCGGACTCGGCGATCGGCGTGCCGTCGACGAGGATCGCTCCCCGGTCGCGGCCGTATTGGTCGAGCAGGGTGCGCCGGTTGCCGGCCATCTCACGCAGGGTGTCGGCCTGGAAGAACTGGATGTAGGTGGTGCTGATCAGCAGCGCCGCGAACATCGCCGCCACGACGACGGCCAGGCGCCGGATGGGGGCGTTCACCGGGCCTCCCCGACGACGGCGCTCGCACCCTGACCCTCGAGCTCGACCCGCTCGCCGACCGGGCGCCGCGCGTGGTCACTGATCCGCAGGAGCAGCGCCACGATGATCCAGTTGGCGATCAGCGAGGAGCCGCCGGCGGACAGGAACGGGGTGGTCAGGCCGGTCAGCGGGATGACGCGGGTCAGGCCGCCGACGACGACAAACACCTGCAGGCCGATGGAGAAGGCCAGGCCGGTGGCGAGCAGCTTGCCGAAGCCCTCCCGGGCGCCGATGGCGGTGCGCAGTCCGCGCTCGACGAGCAGGGCATAGAGCAGCAGCATCGCGAAGACGCCGACCAGGCCGAGCTCCTCGGCGAAGCTGGCAAAGATGTAGTCGCTGTTGGCGAAGTAGGTCAGGTGCGGGTAGCCCTCCCCGAGCCCGGTGCCGAAGAGTCCGCCGTGGCCCATCCCCATCAGTCCCTTGGCGACCTGGTCCGAGGAGGCGGACGGGTCGAAGGGGTCCAGCCACAGGTTGACCCGGGTCTGCACGTGCCCGAAGAGCCGCCAGGCGAGCACCGCTCCGGCGCTGAAGAGGAGCAGCCCGATGATGATCCAGCTGACCCGCTCGGTCGCGACATAGAGCATGGCGACGAACAGGCCGAAGAAGAGCAGTGAGGAGCCGAGGTCACGCTGGGCGACCAGGATGAGCACTGACAGGCCCCACGCGGCCAGCAGCGGGCCCAGGTCCCGGCCCCGCGGCAGCTGCAGGCCCAGGAACCGGCGCCCGACGAGGGACAGCGCGTCGCGCGTCGCGACGAGGTAGCCGGCGAAGAAGACGGTGAGCGCGATCTTGGCGACCTCACCGGGCTGGAAGCTGAAGCCGCCGAGCCGGATCCACAGCCGTGAGCCGTTCTCCTCGTGCCCGATCAGCGGCAGCATCGGCAGCAGCAGCAGGACAAAACCGGCGACCATCGCGATGTAGGTGTAGCGCCGCAGGACCCGGTGGTCGCGCACCACGAAGAGCACGACCGCCGCCAGGGTGATCCCGAGGGCGCTCCACATCAGCTGCCGGCTGGCGACCAGGCTGCCCACGTCGCGCCCGGCGGCATAGTCCAGCCGGAGGATCATCACCAGACCCAACCCGTTGAGCAGGGTGGTGATGGGCAGGAGGAGGGGGTCGGCATACCTCGCCTTCCAGCGCAGCACCAGGTGGAAGCCGACGGTGAAGGCAAGCAGCAGACCGCCGTGCAGCATCAGGTTGGGCGGGACCTCACCCTGGATCGCCAGCGCGACGTTGACATAGGCGAGCAGCACGATCGCGATCGCGAATAGGACCAGGACCAGCTCGGTCGTCCGCCCCGTGCGCGGCCGGAACGTGGTGATGGTGCTCACGGCACGCAGTCCACGGGGCGGGGCAGCACCTGACTCGGTGGTGAGGTCGTGGTGGCGCTGTCCGGCCCGGTGGTGCCGGCTGCGTCGTCCGGCCCTCTCGTCGCCCGCGCGCCATCGGGACCGTTCGTGGCGGTCGCGGTGTCCGGGCCGCTCGTGGTGGCCTCGGCGTCGCCCGGCAGCGGGAGCTGGACGACGTCGCTGCACCGGGGCAGCGCCAGGCTGCGCAGCTCGGTGACGATCCGCTCGGCGTCGGGGCGGTCGTCTGCGGTCAGGGTGTTGACGACACGGGTGCGGTAGTGGCTCGGCAGCGTCTCCAGCGCGATGTCGGTCTCCTCGTCGGGCTCGGAGAGGACGAACGGACCGAGGTCCTGGCTGACGCCGCGGAAGATGGTGACGTTGCCGTTGGCCTCGCCGACGTAGTACTGCCGCTGAGACCAGTCATAGGTCGCCCACGCGCCGAAGGCGACGACGGCCAGGATGGCCAGCCCCACCAGGGAGCGCCGCAGCCAGGTGGCGATCGCGCCGCGGCCGGTCTCCTCAGCCAGTTCCGGCGCTGCGTCGACACCGTGCACGCTGTGGTCGAGCGCGGCGGCCTTCTCCGCGGGCGTCTGCGGGGTGAGCAGGTGGGTGCCCCGGCGCTCGCTGGCCGCCCCCACGACCTGGGGATCGGTGCTGCCGTCGCCGGAGGAGACGACGTCGACCACGATGACCGTGACGTTGTCGCGGGTCGAGGCCCGCAGGGAGATGGCGATCAGCTGGTCGGCGACCGGGCCGGCGGACTCCTCGCTGCGCAGCAGGTCCGCGACCGTGGACTCGGCGACATAGTCGGTCAGGCCGTCCGACGCCAGCAGGAGGCGGTCGCCGACCCGCAGCTCGCGCATGCTCAGGTCGGGGCGGTCGTCGGGCCGTCCGGTGAAGACACGGGTGACCAGGGAGCGCTGGGGGTGGTGCAGCGCCTCGTCCTCGGAGATCCGCCCCTCGTCGAGGAGCTGCTGGACAAAGCTGTGGTCCTTGGTGATCTGCGTGACTCGGGTGCCGCGGCGCAGATAGGCGCGCGAGTCGCCGATGTTGGCGACGGCGAGCTTGGTGCCCGAGCGCATCATCGCGATGCAGGTGGTGCCCATGCCCTCGGTCGACTCGGACTCGTCGGCCACCTCGGCCAGGCGCGCGTTGGCGGCCACCATCGCCTGCTCGAGGACGCTGCTCATGTCGTCGCCGCCGTGGCTCTCACCGTCTAGGTGGACGAGCTCGCCCACGACGAGTGAGCTGGCGACGTCGCCCGCGGCGTGACCGCCCATCCCGTCGCAGAGGACGAGCAGCTCAGGACCGGCATACGCCGAGTCCTCGTTGCGGCTCTTCGTGCCCAGCCCCAGGTGGGAGCGGGCGGCATAGCGCAGCGCGACCATCCGGGGTTACCGCTGCAGCTCGAGGATCGTCTGGCCGATTCTGACCTGGGTGCCGACCCCGAGCGGGTGGCCGGTGCCGATCCTCTGGTTGTTGATGAAGGTGCCGTTGGTCGAGTTCAGGTCATCGGCATACCAGACGCCGTCCGGCCCGAGATAGATCCGGAGGTGCCGGCCGGAGGCGTAGTCGTCGGTCAGGACCAGGGAGCACTCGGGGTTGCGGCCGATCAGCAGACCGCCCTCGTGGAGCGGCAGGGTCGTGCCGCGCAGGCTGCCGGCCACGACCGCCAGGCTGGTCGGCCCTTTTCGGGCCGCCCTCGGGGCCCGGGGGACGCCGCGCTCGCGTCCGCCGCCGCCCGCGCGGGTGAGCACCCGGGTGCCATAGAGGTCGCCGCGCAGGGCCCCGACGACGCTGAAGACGAACGCCCACAGCAGGGCGAGGATCCCCAGCCGGATGATGTTGAGGGTTAACTCACTCATCGCGTGTCCTCCTCGCAGATCGGCTCGCTCATCGGCCGCCTTCCGCATGGAAGATGAGCGTCGTGCTGCCGATCGTCACGCGGTCGCCCTCGGAGAGCTGCTCGGTGCCCACCTGGTCGCCGTTGAGATAGGTGCCGTTGGTCGACCCCAGGTCACGCAGCAGCACCTGCTGGTGCGGGCCGTCGTGGGTGATCCTGACCTCGACGTGCCGACGTGAGACACCGGGGTCGTCGATCACCAGGTCCGCCGAGGCGTCGCGCCCGATCACGGTGACCGCCGCGGACAGCGCGTGGGCGCGGCCGTGCAGGTCGAGCCAGGGACGCGGTCCGCGACCACTCACCGGGCGCTGCGAGCGAGGGGGCGAGGCGGGGAACTCGCGGGTGCTGGGTCCCCGGTCACCCGGTGGTGCGTATGCCGGGGCACCGGCCCCGCCCTGACCGTGCCGGGCGGCGATGGCCGCGGCGGCCCCCACTCCGGGTGGGGCCTGCCGTGCTGCACCCGGGCGCGCTGGCGGGCGGCCCTCGGCCGGCTGACCAGACTGTGGGGGCCGTCGGAACACCGCATCGGGATCGCCGCCACCGGACTGGCCGGGGCCGCGCGACTGGGCTGGCGGCATACTCCTGCGGTCCCCGTGGCGCGGACCCTGGCCGGCTGGTGGGCGCTGGCCCTGTCGCCGACTGTTCTTGCTGGCAGGGCGCACGCGGAAGATGCCGGTCTCGAGCTCGTCGTCGGACAGGAGCCGGACCTCGACGGTGCCGGCGGGGGTGTAGCGCTGGGCGTCCGCGTGGTCCTCCGCGGCCGCGACGAGCTCGTCGGTCAGCGCCGTGTCATAGGAGGAGAGCCGCTCGTAGTCGCTGGAGGCCAGCTCGACCGTGAAGACGTTGGGCACCATGGTCCGACCCGGCCCGAGCACGGCAGCGCGCTCGTCCATCGCACCCCGCATCGCCGAGGCGATCTCGACTGGTTGGACCTCGGCCTTGAACACCTTGGCGAACGGCGCCTTGATCGCGCGCTCCAAGCCGCGCTCGACGCGGTCAACGATCCCCACGACGCTCCCTTCGCTGGTCGGTGCCCTCCCGCATGGGGCGGGAACGGCCGGTGGCCCCATTGATCGTACTTCGACGACCTCGCTCCGGACGGGATCTGGGTCGACCGGGCGCTGCTGGGGGAACGCGCATGTCGCCCACAGCGTTCCGCGAGGTCCACCCGCGGCCGCGTAGCACCGACGCCGGATGCGGGAACAGGCTGAGGTGCGTGCTAATCTTGCTCGGCACTCGCGCGAGTGGCGGAATAGGCAGACGCGCACGGTTCAGGTCCGTGTGCCCGAAAGGGCGTGGGGGTTCAACTCCCCCCTCGCGCACCAGACGTTACGCAGCGTTCACCGTTCGTTACGTGAACGCTAAACTCCCGGCCGGATCTGATCCGGCCGGGAGTTTCGTCGTTGTGGGCGTCCCCCGGCAGTGATATCATCGAGGTGATATCGGAGGCGGTCGTCATGGAACAGATCCTGATCCGGAACCTGCCCGCGGGGACTAAGGCCGCGCTTCGCGCGCGTGCCAAGCAACGTCACCGGTCGGTCGAGGCGGAGGCGCGCGACATCCTCACGAGGGCCCTGGAGGGCGAGCCCCTCACGATCGTTGACCTCCTGGCCACCGACGAGGGTGCCGATATCGAGTTCGAACCTGAGCGTCTCGGCCTGACGGCTCGCTCAGCGGAACTGTGAGGTACGTCTTGGACACCAACGTGGTGTCGGCGCTGCGGGTGCGAGGGCGCCACCGGTCCGTCGAGGCGTGGGCAGCGTCGGTCCCCGTCGGTGATCAGTTCGTCTCGGCATTCACCATCGCGGAGCTCGAGCGAGGGGTGATTGCCAAGGAGCGGTCGGACGCTCAGCAGGGAGCGGTCCTGCGTCGCTGGTTCGACGACCACGTCTTGCCCACGTTCGCCGACCGACTGCTGCCGTTCGACCTGTCGGCGGCCCGGATCCTCGCGGCCTATCGGGTTCCCGAGCACGCACCGTTCGATGACGCCCTGATTGCCGCTGTGGCGGAGTCTGCAGAGATGGCCGTCGTGTCGCGGAACACCAAGCACTTTGAACCCCTCGGCGTCCCTTGTCTCAACCCGTGGGCTTCAACCGCGTCCTGACTGCCGTGCAGCACCTCACGCTGCGGCCCGGGGTAGCGCCATGGGTGTGCCTGGACGGCACGCCGTTGTGTGCCTGGCCCACTTCTCGCGTCAGTTTCGGAGCAGGTGAGCGTCTTTCAGGAACTACCCACCAGACGAAAGTCCCGGTCAGAGACATCTGGCCGGGACTTTCTCCGTGTTGAGCCGCTCGAGCCGGTGGTGGATCAACGTCGTGGACCTCTGACAGGATCGACCTATGACCGCACGCAACGTCCTCGGCGGCGAGTTGCAGGTGTGTGGAACCGACCCCGTGACGGGGTTCACCCGGTCCGGCAGCTGTGAGGTCACCGCGGAGGACATCGGCAACCACGGCGTCTGCGCCGTCATGACCCAGGAGTTTCTGGCGCACCAGGCCGAGCTCGGCAACGACCTGGTGACACCGCACCCGGAGTGGCAGTTTGCCGGGCTGACGCCGGGAGATCGCTGGTGTGTCGTCGCGATCCGCTGGTTGCAGTCCGCGCACGCCGGCCGCGCTGCGCCAGTCGTCCTGGCCAGCACCCACGAGGCGGTCCTGCAGGTCGTCCCACTCGAGCTGTTGCGGCTCCATGCGAGCGATGTGCCGGACGACCCGTCATCGCTGCTCTGACGGCTCGGGGACCGAGGCGCTGCGGTGAGCCAGGGATGGCCGGGGCGCGGCCGCGGTGGTTAGGTGGGGGAACCGGCGACCCACGCCGCGACCGATCGAGTATTGATCCGGAGGAACTGCTGATGACCGAGCCCGCAGCGTCCAGCGCCACGACGGGCGCGGTGCCCATCCCGACGGCGGGACACATCGCCGAGGCGGAGGTGCCGGTGGGGGCGGAGTATGTCCTGACCCTCGACTGCGCCGAACGAGCCGGGCTGGTCCACGTCGTGACCGGCTTTCTGCGGCAGCACGAGGGGGACATCCTGGAGCTGAAGGTGTTTGACGACTTCCGCGCCGGCCACTTCTTCCTCCGGGTCCACTTCGTCATCGCCACCCCCCACCCGGACCCCGGGGCTGAGGGGCTGCGCAGCTCCTTCGCCGGGGTGGCCGAGGGACTGGATGCGCAGTTCGAGATCCGGGAGGCCGCCTCCGCGCGGCGGGTGCTCGTCATGGTCTCCAAGTTTGCGCACGGTCTGAACGACCTGCTGTTCCGCGCTCGCACCGGCGACCTGCGGGCCGAGATCGTCGCCGTGGTGTCGAACCACCCGGACCACCGCGCCCTGGTCGAGTGGCACGGCATCCCGTTCTTCCACGTGCCGCTGACCCGGGACACCAAGCCGGAGGCTGAGGCCAGGCTGCTGGACCTGGTCGAGCGCTTCGAGGTGGAGCTGGTCGTCCTCGCCCGCTACATGCAGATCCTCAGCGACGACCTCACCCGGAAGCTGGCCGGACGGGCGATCAACATCCACCACTCCTTCCTGCCCAGTTTCAAGGGGGCCCGGCCCTACCACCAGGCGTATGAGCGTGGGGTCAAGACCGTGGGTGCCACCGCTCACTATGTCTCCAGCGACCTCGACGAGGGGCCGATCATCTCCCAGACGGTGCAGGAGGTGGACCATGCCTTCGGCCCCGAGGAGCTGGTGGCGGCAGGACGGGACACCGAGTGCAAGGCGCTGTCCAACGCGGTCCGCTGGCACTGCGAGGGACGGGTCTTCCTGCACGGCAACCGGACCGTCGTCCTGCGCTGACCGCCCTCAGGCTGGGGGCACGCCCTGCACTCTGGTGCCCGCCAGCCGGTCATGGATCCCGCGACCGCCCAGCAGTGAGGGGACCGCGCAGGCAGCCAGCAGGATCAGGGAGCCCAGCGTCAGCGACATGGCCCACGGGGTCTGGACCTCAAGGATCGCCCGGCTCACCCCGAGGTGCGCCAACTGCCACGGCAGTGCCTTGACCACGTTGCGCAGCCACACCGCTCCGGTCGACGGCGCGCCACCATCGGCGGTCGTGACGACGAGCCCGGCCCACCGCTTGCCCAGCGTGGCGTGTCGGGCAGAGGTCTCGGTCAGCGCCAGATAGGCGACGTAGGGCAGCACGGTGGCCACCGTGATCAGCAGGTCGGACCGCAGCAGGTCACCAGACGACGGGGTGGCCGCCATCGGTGGCAGGTCGATCACCGCGCGCACGACGAGGCCGACCAGGGTGAGGACCGCCAGCCACAGACAGACCACGGCCCAGTCACCCAGCCACGACCGCACCCTCGCGACCGGAGACGTGCGCCCCGCGCGGGCGACGGAGGATGACGTGGCGGCGATCGGCATACGCCTCAGGGTGGCATCCCCGCACCGGTCGCGCGGCAGGCTCACCGGGTGACCGGCAATCTGCGCGGAGGGGAGGATGGGGCGATGAGCTCTCTCATGGACGACACCGGCGAGCAGGTCGTGCCACGTGCGCGTCCCGTCTCCCGGGTGGTCTCTCTCGTGCCGTCCCTGACTGAGGCGATCGCAGCGTCCCGACCCGGAGCACTGTGTGGTGCGACCGACTGGTGCACCCACCCGGCCGACCTGGACGTGGTCCGGGTGCGCGGCACCAAGAACGTCAACTGGCGCCGGGTCGTCGACCTGCAACCCGACCTCGTGGTGGCCAACAAGGAGGAGAACCGCGAGATCGACGTGCGGCGGCTGCGGGAGGCCGGCGTGCCGGTGTGGGTGACGGTGATCGAGGACGTCCCACAGGCACTGACCTCGATGGACCGGCTCTTCGGTGAGGCGCTGGACTGGGGCGAGCCGGACTGGTTGACTCAGGTCCGGCGGCGGTGGGACCGACCCGTGCCGCCGCCGCGGATCCGCGTCGCGGTCCCGATCTGGCGCGATCCGTGGATGGTGGTCGGCTCCTCGACCTACACCGGTGACCTGCTCGCTCGGGCCGGCTATAAGAATGCCTTCGGCGATCACGAGGGACGCTATCCCCAGGTGGAACTGGCCGACCTCGACCGGGCTGACCTGGACGAGGTGCTGCTGCCGGACGAGCCCTACGAGTTCACGGCAGAGGACGGTCCTGAGGCCTTCACGCTGGCACCGACCCGGCTGGTGTCCGGCCGGCTGCTGACCTGGTATGGCCCCGCCATGCTGGAGGCCGCTGACGTCCTGCTCGGTGCGGAGGGCTGAGGCACCGACGCCTGACCTGCAGCCCGTCGACAGCCCCGCCCCCGCACACGGGCCGGTCCCGCGTGGGGCAGGATCAGCCCATGGGCTATGACGTCACACGGATCAGGTCGCACTTCCCGGCACTGCTGGAGGGGGCGGCGCACTTCGACGGACCCGGTGGCACCCAGACGCCCGACGTCGTCGCGCAGGCTGTCGCGGGCACCCTCACGTCCGCCGTCGCCAACCGCGGCACGGTCACGGCTGCGGAGCGGCGTGCCGAGGCGATCGTGCTGGAGGCGCGCACCGCCGTGGCGGACCTGCTCGGCGCCGACCCGGTCGGTGTCGTCTTCGGCCGGTCAGCGACCGACCTCACCTTCCACTTCTCCCGGACCCTCTCCCAGGACTGGGGCGAGGGTGATGAGGTCGTCGTGACCCGCCTTGACCACGACGCCAACGTCCGCCCTTGGGTTATCGCTGCCGAGGCTCGCGGCGCCACGGTGCGCTTCGCCGACTTCGATCCTGCGACCGGCGAGCTGACGCCCGACGACATCGCGACCGTCGTCACCGAGCGGACGCGCGTGGTGGCCGTGACCGCAGCCTCCAACCTGATCGGAACCCGGCCCGACCTGCCGGCGATCGCCGAGGTCGTCCACGCGGTCGGCGCGCTGCTCTATGTCGACGGGGTGCACGCCACCGCCCACGTCCTGACCGACCTGCCAGAGTCCGGCGCAGACTTCTGGGTCTGCTCGCCATACAAGTTCCTCGGCCCCCACCACGGTGTGCTCGCCGCCCGTCCGGACCTGCTGGAGACGCTGCGGCCGGACAAGCTGCTCCCCTCGCCGGACGACGTCCCTGAGCGCTTCGAGCTCGGGACCCTGCCCTACGAGATGCTGGCCGGGACGACCGCCGCGGTCGACTTCCTGGCCGGTCTCGACGACAGGGCGACAGGGTCGCGTCGCGCACGACTGACTGCCTCGTATGCCGCGCTCGAGGGTCACGAGGACGCCCTCCTGGCGACGTTGGAGCCGGGTCTGCGGGAGCTTCCGGGCGTGACGGTCTATGCCAATGCGGGGCGCCGGACCCCCACCACGCTGTTCACCCTCGAGGGCCACGACCCGCAGGAGATCCGCCGCGCGCTCGCGGACGTGGGAGTGAACGCGCCGGCCAGTCACTTCTATGCGTGGGAGTGCAGCCAGCACCTGGGCCTCGGCGACAGTGGGGGCGTCCGAGTCGGACTGGCGCCCTACACGAGCGAGGACGACGTCGTGCGGCTGCTGGACGGTCTGCGAGCCCTCACGGGGTCGTAACTTCCTCGGGCTGCCCGTTCGCCCTCGCGGGCCCCCGTTCGCCTACGCCGCAAGTGTCATGCGTTCTCGGTCTTGCAAGGCCGGGGTTCTAGCACCGGAACTGCAAGACCGGAAGCGCATGACGCAAACCTTGTCCACAGGGCGGACGCGAGGGGAGCAGGATTCAGGCAGGGTGGCCCGATGTCAGCCGAGTCGTCAACGCCGTTTGGAGACCACCTGCGCCACCGGCGTGAGCGTGGCCTGGTGCGTCGACAGCGGGTCCATGAGGAGCTGGCGGACCATCAGGACAACCTGGTCAGTCCGGCGCAGTTGGCGCAGCTCGGGCTGACCTATGACGAGGTGCGTGCTGAGCTCGACGCAGGGCGTTGGCACCGGGTGGGACGCAAGACGATCAGCACAGGAGGGCCTTCGCTGGTCGGTCAGGACGCGGCGTTCCGCCGAGCGGTCTGGGACGTGGGGGGCGCGGCGTGCCTGGATGGTGTCTCGTCCCTGCTGGCCTGGGGACTGCAGAAGTGGGACGAGGAGACGGTGCACGTCAGCGTCGAAGCGGGTGCGCGCTATCACCACACGGGTGGTGTGCGGGTGCACGTCCTGCGTCGTCGTGGCGCCGTGGTCAGTGCAGGCATCCCGCGCACCCCACCGGACGTGGCGAGCCTCCGCGCTGCCATGTGGGCTCGGAGCGACCGTGCGGCCGCGACGCTGCTGGCCATGGCGGTGCAACAGCGTCTGGTCGAGCCGGGACGTCTGCTCCGGGCCTGGAGAGATGTCGGCCGGTGTCACCGCAGGGCTGTCCTTGACAAGGTCGTGCCGCTGGTCGCGGACGGGGCACAGGCCCTCTCCGAGATCGACTTCGCCGAACTCGGCCGGTCCCGCGGTTGGCCCGAGCCGGACCGTCAGGTGGTCGTGCGGACCGTGCGAGGCCGGCCCTACCTTGACGTGCGCTTCACGGCCTACGGCGTCATCGTCGAGGTCAACGGTGTCCAGCACTACGAGTCGCTCGCGACGATGGACGATGCGCTGCGGCGCAACAACCACGCGGCCGGTGCCGGCACCGCGCTGGAGATCCCGGCCGTGGCGCTTACCCTCGCACCCCAAAGTTTCCTCGACCAGGTCGAGGCGGCCCTGCATCGCGGAGGCTGGCACAGGTGAGGGTGGCGCCGCTGCGGAACGGCTGACTGAGAGACTGAGGACATGCACATCATGACTGTCTGCCTGGGCAACATCTGCCGCTCACCTGCTGCCGAGTCGGTGCTGGTGCACAAGCTCAAGGAGGCTGGTCTGGACGACGTGACCGTCTCCTCGGCCGGCACCGCGGACTATCACATCGGCAAGCGCCCGCACGAGCTGTCGATCGCTGAGGGTGAGAGCCGTGGCTACGCCTTCTCCTCCACGGCCCTGCAGTTCACTGCAGACCACTTCGAGGAGGCCGACCTGGTCCTGGTGATGGACGGCTCCAACGCGGACAACGTCCGGGCGCTGGCGCGCCGGCCCGAGGACGAGGCCAAGGTGGTGCGCCTCGGTGCCTTCGCCCCTGACGCCGCCGACGGGGTGCGTGATGTCGCCGACCCCTGGGGTCACTCACGGGAGGCCTATCTGACGATGTATGACCAGGTCGAGGAAGCCGTCGACGGGCTGGTGGCCGCCCTGGCCGACGGCACCGTCAGCCAGGTGATCGCGGCGACCGACAATCGTCGCGGTGGACAACGGTGAGAGTGTCGACAATAGTGGTCCGCAATCTAGCGACGGGTCACCCGGTGGCAGAGGAGTCTTCGGGGCTGTCGTGAGCTGACCGAGACCGAAAGGCGCCCGCCATGCTGGAGGACCTGGCCGCGAGACTCAGACTCCGAACCAACACCACCATCTTCTTCACCTCAGCCGGGCTGATGATCACCTTCCTCGTGCTGCTCCTGCTCTTCCCAGAGTGGACCGGTGAGACGTTCACCACCGGACGTGGCTGGGTGGTGACCAACCTCGGGTGGTTCTTCATCTTCGGCGTCACGATCTGGTTGCTGTTCCTGATCTTCATGGCGCTCAGCAGGTTCGGCAACATCCGGCTCGGGCCTGATGACTCCAAGCCCGCCTACAGCAACGTGTCCTGGTTCGCGATGCTGTTTGCCGGCGGCATCGGCACGGTCCTGATGTTCTGGGGTGTCGCCGAGCCGATCTCGCACTTCATGGAGCCCCCGCGGGACAACGTGGAGGCCTTCTCGGTGGAGGCGTCGCAAGATGCGATGTCCTTCTCGCTCTATCACCTGGGCCTGCACACGTGGACCATCTTCACGCTGCCGGGTCTCGCGTTCGGCTATTTCATCTATCGCAAGGGCCTGCCGATGCGGGTCAGCTCGGTGTTCTATCCGTTCCTGAAGGAGCGGATCCATGGCCCCATCGGTCGGACGATCGACATCTTTGCCATCCTCGGCACCCTCTTTGGCCTGGCCGTGTCCATCGGCTTGGGCACCCAGCAGATCAATGCCGGTGCCGCGCACCTGGGCTGGGTGCCCGACGCAGTCTGGCCCAAGGTGGCGATCATCGTCTTCATCACCGGCGTCGCGATCTATTCGATCGCCTCCGGCCTGGACAAGGGCGTGAAGCGGCTCTCGAACATCAACATCGGTATGGCGATCGGCCTGATGCTCTTTGTCTTCTTCACCGGGTCCACGGTCTTCCTGGCCCGACAGATCATCGAGTCAATCGGTCTGTATGGCCAGAACCTGGTGCCGCTGGCGTTCTGGAACGACGCGATGGCTCGCTACACCGATGAGCAGGGCTGGGGCTGGCAGGGCACCTGGACCGTCTTCTACTGGGCCTGGACGGTGACCTGGTCGCCCTTCATGGGCATCTTCCTGGCCAAGATCTCCCGCGGGCGCACGATCCGTGAGTTCGTCGTGGGGGTGCTGGTCGCGCCGACCGCTTTCACGCTGATCTGGTTCAGCATCTTCGGCTGGTCCGCCATGGACATTGACGGCATCGGCGGCGACGGTGGCGAGATCTCAGCGGCGGTCGCCGAGAGCGTGCCGGTGGCGATGTTTGAGTTCTTCGAGCACTTCCCGCTCACCCTGTTCGTCCAGGGCTTCGCACTGCTGATCGTGGCGGTCTTCCTGATCACCTCGACAGACTCGGCGGCGCTCGTCGTCGACATGCTGTGCACCGGCGACGGCGATCCCGGGCCCGTCCACCAGCGGGTCTTCTGGGGTGCCTCCATCGGCTTCCTCGCGGCATCGTTGATCGTGCTGGCCGGGGACGAGGGTCTGGTCGCGCTGCAACAGGTGATCACGGTGGTCGGCCTGCCCATCTTTATCCTCGTCTTCGCCATGATGTTCGCGCTGATCAAGGGGGTGTTCCGCGAGGTGCCACCGTTGCCCAGGGGGACGATGCGCGCCCTTCGCCGCTCCGGGATGCAGGCCGTCCCGGTCGGACCGGAGCGCGAGCAGATCGCTGACGACGAGGACGTCGAGGTGGAGGGAAAGGAGGCGACGCCCGCCGACTGATCGGCTCTGCGACTGATCGGCTCTGCGACTGATCGGCTCTGCGACTGCTCAGCTCTGCGACTGCTCAGCTCTGCGACTGCTCAGCCGCCCAGGCCGAGGCGGTGCAGCAGGTGCGAGACGTCCGGATCGGCGCCACGGAAGTTGCGGTAGGTGTCCATCGCCTCGACGGACCCACCCGGAGCCAGCAGACCACGCCGGAAGGTCTCGCCGGCGGCGCGTGAGAGGCCCCCGTTGTCGCGGAACCAGGCGACGGTGTCGGCGTCCATGACCTCGGACCACAGATAGGAGTAGTAGCCGGCCGAGTAGCCACCGGCAAAGATGTGCGCGAAGTAGGTCGACCGGTAGCGCGGCGGGACCAGCGGGAAGGCCACGCCCGCCCGCTCCAGGGCGGCGGCCTCGAACTGTTCGACGCCGGCGCCGTCCTCGGGCAGCCCCGCCAGCGGACTCTGGTGCCAGGCCTGGTCCAACAGCATCGCCTTGAGCAGCTCCAGGGTGTGATAGCCACTCTCCTGGCGGGAGGCCACCAGCGCCTCGATCCACTCCGCAGGCACTGGGTCGCCGGACTCGTGGTGGCGCGCGAACTGCGCGATGAGCTCCGGCTCCCACGCCCAGATCTCGTTGACCTGGCTGGGGAACTCGACGAAGTCGCGCGGGACCGCGGTGCCGGAGCGGGACGGGTAGCGCACGTCGGACAGCAG
The DNA here is from genome assembly GCF_023923205.1 of Ornithinimicrobium cryptoxanthini. Classification (NCBI taxonomy): domain Bacteria; kingdom Bacillati; phylum Actinomycetota; class Actinomycetes; order Micrococcales; family Ornithinimicrobiaceae; genus Ornithinimicrobium; species Ornithinimicrobium cryptoxanthini. Next base: position 49,084 of record NZ_CP099490.1, read on the forward strand.
GCCGTGCAGGTCGTGCCCGAACTCGTGGAACAGCGTGATCACGTTGGTCCACGTCATCAAGCTCGGTGAGCCGGGCGCGGGGGCCGGCACGTTGCACGTGTTGGTCACCACCGGCAGGTCACCAGTGAGCCCGGACTGCTTGACGAGTGAGGTCATCCAGGCACCGCCCTTCTTGGACGGCCGCGTCCAGGGGTCGATGACGACGGCTCCGAGGACACTGCCATCCTCCTCGCGGACCTCGAAGACGCGCGCCTGCTGGGTGTAGCCGACGAGCTCGGGCCGCTCGTGGAAGGTGATGCCATAGAGCGCGGTGGCTGCCGCGAAGACGCCGTCGTGCAGCACCCGCTCGAACTCGAGGTAGGGCTTGAGCTGGTCGGTGTCGAAGCTGGTCTCTGCCGCCTCACGGCTGGCCAGGAACTGCCAGTCCCACGGCTCCAGGGTCGCGCCCGGCTCCAGCTGCTCCAGCCGCTGCCGCAGGGTCTGCGCCTCCTGCTCGGCGATCGCCACGACGCCCGGAGCCAGGCGGCCCAGGAGGTCGTTGACGGCATCGGTCGTGCGGGCGCACGAGAGCTCTTGTGAGTATGCCGCGTGGTGCGGGTAGCCGAGCAGCCTCGCGCGCTCGTCGCGCAACCTGGCCAGCTGCACCAGCAGGTCGCGGGTGTCGTGCTCCCCGCCCAGCCCCCTGGTGGTGGAAGCTCGGTAGATGCGCTCGCGCAGCCCGCGGTGCTCCAGCACGTCGAGCAGCGGCTGGCCGGAGGTGTTGACGATCGGCACGAGCCAGCCGTCCAGATCCCGGTCCTGGGCTGCCTGCTCGAGGCCGGCCTTATCCTCGTCGGAGAGTCCGGCCAGCTCGGCGGCATCGGTCACGTGCACGGCCGCCGCGTTGCGTCCCGCGCTGACGACGGTCTCGAACTGCGTGGACAGCGTGGCCAGCTCGGCGTTGAGCTCGCGCAGCCGCTGCTGGTCCTGGTCGCCCAGGGCGATGCCGCCGCGCTCGTAGTCCTTGAGACGACGCTCCAGCGAGAAGGAGTCCTGCTCGTCCAGGGTCAGCTCACCGCGCTCGGCACGGTCGGCCAGGGACCGCAGCCGGTCATAGAGGCCGCGGTGGAGCAGGATCGCGTCGGTGTGGGCCGCGAGCCTGGGCGCGAACTCGGCCATGATCGCGTCCCGTTCGGGCGTGGTGTCCGCCGAGCGCGCCACCCAGAAGGCGGCCAGTGTGCGGTCGAGCGTGGCGCCGCTGAGCTCCCAGGCGTGCAGCACGTTCTCCACCGTGGCGGGCTCGTCCTCGGCAGCGATGGCCGCGAGGTTCGCCAGCTGTTCGGCCATGCCTGCCTCGGCGGCCTCGCGGACGTGGGCGTCGGTGAGGTTCGCGTAGTCGGGCAGGGCGAACGGCAGGGTGGATCCACGCAGCAACGGGTTCGGCATGCGGCTATTGCAACACCTGCCGCCGACTCCGACCACCGCAGGGGCGGCCGGGCAGCACACAGGACGTCCGCCGCAGCCGGGGCCGCGACGGACGTCCTGGGGTGGCTCACACGTGGTGCGTCACCACCTGGTCAGGCAGGCGCTGCGCGCGCCCGCTGTGGGTCAGCTGCTCGCCGAGCAGGCCTGGGTGTAGTCGAGACCCTCGAAGGTCGAGCCGTGGAAGAACTCGTTGGTGGTCTCGATGCCGAGCGGCGCCTCGGCGTTGGGCGTGCCGATGATCAGACCGCTGGAGGCCACCTCGGCGCCGTTGCCGCCGTAGGTGATCGGCTCGGCCATGCCGTCGAAGTCCACCTCCAGTCCGTCCACCGCGGCACGCAGACCGGCCCGGGTCAGGTCACCGCTGTCGGCGGCCTTCTGGAGCAGGGCGTGCATCGAGTAGTTCATCGCCCACCCGATGACGTAGCCGCCGTTCGCGGGCTCCTCGCCGTCCAGCGATGCCTGCATCGCCTCGACTGCTGCACTGGTGCCGTCCCACTGCTCGGTCGGCACCATGTGGTTGTAGAGAGCGGTGAGCGCCGGAGCCGCGGCACTCTCCAGCAGCGCCGGGTTCCAGGTCGGCAGGGAGCCGAGGAAGCGACCGGTGAACCCGCCGGCCGCGAGCTTGCCGACGATCTCGGCGTTCTCGGCCGGACCGACCGCGAGGATGACCACGTCCGGCTGGGCAGCCATGACCGCCGCGACCACCGAGTCCTGGCCACCGGTGACCTGGTTGGGTCCGGTGGGCACCACCGTGACGTCAGCGACGCCGTTGGCCTCCGCCCAGAGCTGGGCACCGGCCGCGGAGTCGCCTCCGTAGTCACCGGGGTAACCGACGGCGGCCACGGAGCTGATCTCACCGTGGTTCTCGGCGAACCAGTCCAGCCCGACCATCGACTCGACGCAGTAGGAGTAGCCGAACTCCATGATCAGGCCCATGTCGTTCTCCTCGAACGAGTAGCCCGACCACCAGGAGGCCGGCACTGCGACGATGTCGTTGGCATCCATGTCGGCCAGGACCGACTCGGTGTTGACCGTGCCCAGCGAGTGGGCCAGCGCCAGGATGTTGGGCTCGATCTGCTGGTATGCCGCGGCGTGCTCAGCAGGCTGGTACTTGGTGTCGCGGGTGTAGGTGTCGATGTCGACGTCGAACCCGGCGATGCCACCGTCGGCGTTGACCTGCGCCCAGTAGGCACGCTGAGCGTCGACAATGGGCACGGCGAGCGCCGCGAACGGGCCCTCGGTGAGGTCGGAGAGGACCCCGAGATAGATGCACCCGTTGTCCGGGTTCACGCCCTCGGGACAGGCCTCCTCGGTGACGCCGTCACCGATGGCGATCTCACCGCCGGCGTCGGGGTCCTCAGACTCCGCCGCGGGGTCCGACTCGGACGAGGCGTCCGTGTCCGGCTCGGGAGTGTCCTCGGCGGCATCCGCCTCGGAAGGCGTCGTCTCGGGCTCGTCCTCGACCGCGGTGCACGCGGACAGGACCAACCCGGTTGCAGCAGCCAGGGCGAGCAGCCGCCGCGCGGGAGAGGTGCGCGGCGAGCGCACTGTGGTGGTGGACATGAGTGCTCCTTCGTGAGGGTGATGCATGGACGGGGCTAGTAGCTACGCATTTTCAGTAACTGAAGGGCCAGGCGGTGAAGTAGGTCCGGACCCGGTGCCAGAGGCCGAACAGGCCGCGCGGCTCCAGGATCAGGAAGAGCACGATGAGAGCGCCGAACAACATGGACTGCAGCTGGAAGATCGTGATCAGACCTCCGCTGCCGGTGGAGACGAAGGGCAGCCACGGGGCGACCCACTCCAGCACCCGCGGGAGGAGCACCACGAAGGCGGCGCCGATCAGCGTGCCCGTGATGGTGGACACGCCACCGATGACCACGATGGCCAGCAGGCTGATCGCCATCAGGATGTTCCACTGCTCGGGGGCGACCCTGCCGATGAGGATGGCGTAGAGACAGCCGGCGACCCCGGCGTAGGCGCTGGAGAGCACGAACGCCAGCGTCTTGGTGCGCAGGAGGTTGACGCCCATGATCTCGGCCGCGATGTCGCGGTCACGCACGGCGGCGAAGGCACGGCCGGACCGCGACCGGGCCAGGTTGCGGGCGGCCACCGCCAGCACGACCAGCAGCACGAGACAGACGAGATAGAGCGAGACGTGGGGGGCGATGAGGAGCGGACCCACGGCATACGTGCCGGTCAGATCGTTGCCGAAGAGGACCGGCACGGCGCCGGCGCGACCGACCCCTGACCCACCGGTCACGGCCGCCCACTGCTTGAAGACCTGCTCACCCAGCATGAGCAGGCCCAGCGTGAGCACGGCGAGGTAGAGGCCGCGCACGCGGGTGGCCAGGGGTGCGACGACCAGACCGATGATCCCCGGCACGATCGCCGACAGGAGCAGCGCGAGCGACAGGTCCAGCTCCCAGCCGATGACGATGGAGCCGGGGACGCCCGAGACCACGGCGCCGGTGTAGGCACCGACCGCCATGAAGAACGGGTGCCCCAGCGAGATCTGCCCGGCATAACCGGTGAGCAGGTTCAGGCCGATGCCGGAGATTGCCATCACGAGAGTCACCGACAGCAGGTGGGTCAGGTCGCGGGTCAGCCAGAACGGCACGATGAGCGCCAGCAGGACCACGGCCAGGGTCCACCACCGTTTGGCGGGGGTGTCGAGCAGGGCCGAGTCGGCGGCATAGCTGGTGAAGAGCCTGGGCCGGCCACGACCTGCGCCGCGCCTGACCCGTCCGCCGACAGCACCGGTGCGCAGCGAGCGCGACTGGCCGGTGAGACGAGCGGTGTCCCACGACGTGGCATCGGGGGTCGGGTTGTCGCCCGACGGTGTGTCCTGCGTCGAGGTGGTCCGGGGAGAGGTCGCGGACGTCATACGCGCTGCACCTCCTTGGTCCCGAACAGCCCGTAGGGCCGGATGAGCAGCACCAGGATCATGACGAGATAGGGCGCCACATTTTCAAAGTTGGGTCCCAGCCAGGGCGCGTGGATGGGTTGGTAGGCACGCACGAGACCCGAGAGCAGCCCGATGGCCAGACCGCCGATGACGGCACCGCGGAAGGAGTCGATGCCGCCGAGGATGAGGGCGGGCAGGGCGACGAGGGCAAACAGTGCGTCGTTGGCCTGGACGACAGACCCGTTCGCGGCGAGCAGCACCCCACCCAGCGCGGCCAGACCGCCACCCACGGCCCACGCCAGTGAGAACATCCGCCCCACGTTGATGCCCTGGGCCATCGCCGCCTCCTGGTCCAGCGCGGTCGCGCGCATCGCCAGCCCGACCCGGGACCGGCTGAGCCACAGGCCGAGCGCGGTGAGGACGACCGCGGTGACCGCGATCTTGCCGGCATCGCTGTGCGAGAGGACCACGCTGCACACCGGGTCGCCCTGGATCAGGCACGTCTGGTCCAGCTGCCACGGGTCGTTGATGGTGCGGGCCCGTGCGGCAAAGAGGCGGAAGGCGAGCACGAGCAGGATGGTGAAAAGCCCGACGGTGACGAGGGCGGTGGCAAAGATCGGGCGGCCGACCATCGGGCGGATCGCGACGCGCTCGATGCCCACCGAGATCACGGCCACGACCAGCACCGCCAGCACGACGGCCACCCAGAAGGGCAATCCACGGTCGACCGCCAGCACCGAGGTGAAGTAGGTGCCCAGGATCAGCAGCCCCGGCTGGGCGAAGTTGAGGACACCGGTCGCCCGGAAGATGACGACGAAGCTCACCGCGATCAGCGCATAGACCGCGCCGTCGCCGAGACCGGAGATCAGAGCCGTGGCCACGGTGCCCATCAGCCGCTCCGCCCCAGGTCGGCGCCGGCGTGCTCGGTGCTGCCGGCATACATGTCCTCCACCAGGTGGGGGACCGTGGCGGCGAACGCCCCACGCTTGAGCTTCTGGGTCGCGGTGAGCTCACCGTCCTCGTGGTCGAGCTCCTTGTGGAGCATCCGGAACTTGCGGACGGACTCCACGCGGGCGACCCGGGTGTTGGCGTCGCGGATGATGTCAGAGATGAGCTCCACCGTCTCCGGCTTGGTCGACAGGTCCTTGTAGGTCGTGTATTCGATGCGGTTGCGCGATGCCCAGTCGGCGACGGTGTCGAACTCGATGCCGATGAGGGCGGTCAGATAGGGACGCTGGTCGCCGATGACCACGGCCTCACGCACGAAGGTCGAGGCCTTGATCGCGTTCTCCAGCTCGCTCGGGGTGATGTTCTTGCCCCCGGCGGTGATGATGATGTCCTTGATGCGGTCGATGATCTTGAGGAAGTCGCCGTCGACCCACGTGCCGACGTCGCCGGTGTGCAGCCAGCCGTCGGCGTCCAGCACCTCGGCCGTCGCCTCCGGCTGGTGCCAGTAGCCCACGAAGTTGCCGGGGTGGCGGGTGAGCACCTCGCCGGTCTCCTCGTCGAGCCGCAGCTCGATGTCGGGCTGGGTCTGGCCCACGGTCCCGAAGCGCACGTGCCCGGGCCGGGTCGCGGTGGCCACCGCGGTGTTCTCGGTCATGCCGTAGGCCTCGTGGATCAGCACTCCCATGCTGAGGAAGAACTCCAGGACCTCGGGGGCGATCGGCGCGGCACCGGACAGGGCATGACGCACCTTGGCCAGCCCCAGGTGACGTCGCAGCTTGCGGTTCACCAGCAGCCAGGCCACGAAGAACAGCACGCGGGAGGACAGGTTGGGAGCCCCGTCGGCCAGCTGCTGCCTGGCCGCGCGGGTGCCCAGACGGTGACCCAGGCCGTATGCCGCGCGCTTGAGTCGCGAGGCGTTGGCCATCCGGATCGCCACGGTCGCCTGGATCTTCTCCCAGATCCTGGGGACGGCGAAGAGCACGGTCGGCTGCACCTCGGCCAGGTCGCTGACGACCGTCTCGATCGACTCGGCGAAGTGCACGAGCGGGCGGTTGCGCACCCCGCCCCAGGTGCTGATCGCGCGCTCGACGACGTGCGACAGGGGCAGGTAGGAGACGAGCACGTCGTCCGCGTGCAGACCCTGGGTGCCGAACATCCCTGGGGCCCGGGCGAAGATGGCGGCCCCGAAGTCGACGTTGCGCGCGCTGAGCATCGCGCCCTTGGGCGGCCCGGTGGTGCCGGAGGTGTAGATCAGGGTGACCAGGTCGTCCGGCGTGCGCTCGGCGTCGACGCGGCTCAGCAGGTCGGGGTCGCCGGCGCGGTGCGCCTCGCCCCGGCGCACGAGCTCGTCCACCGACAGCAGGCGCTCATGCCCGTAGTCGGTCATGCCGCGTCCGTCGAGATAGACCACCCACTCCAGGTGCGGCACCTGCTCGACCAGCTCCAGCGCCTTGTCGACCTGCTCCTGGTCCTCGGCCACCAGGACGCGCGCCCCGGAGTCGGTCAGCAGGTGGCGCACCTCGGCGACCGGGTTGGTGGGATAGATGCCGACGATGGGCGCTCGCAGCATGTTGGCGGCCAGGTCGGTGTAGAGCCACTCGGGACGGTTCTCCGACTGGATCGCCACCCGGTCGCCGGCCCCCACGCCCAGGGCCGCGAGGCCGAAGGCGATCGCCTCGACGTTGTGGAGGTAGTCGGCCCAGGTGATGTCGCGCCACAGGCCGTAGCGCTTCTCACGCAGCGCCACGTGGTCCGGGATCTCTGCTGCGGCCCTGCGCAGGAGCTGGGACAAGTGCTGGACCTCGCTCACGGCGCCTCCTCGCCCAGGCCCTGGAGGACCTCGTCGGCCGCTCCGCCCAGGTAGGCCGCGATGACGGCGGGGTCGTGCTGGACCTCCTGCGGGGTGCCGAGCGCGATGGGGCGGCCGAAGTCGATGACCAGCACCCGGTCGGCCAGGTCCATCACCAGGCGCATGTCGTGCTCGACCATGACGATCGCCATCCCGAGCTCGGTGCGGATGTCCAGGATGAACCTGGCCATGTCCTCGGTCTCCTCGGCGTTCATCCCGGCGACCGGCTCGTCCAGCAGCAGGAGCTCGGGCTTCATTGCCAGGGCGCGGCCGAGCTCGATGCGCTTCTTGATGCCGTAGGGCAGGATGCCGACGGGGTGACGGCGCACCGCGGTCAGACCGAGGAACTCGATCAGGTGCTCGATCTCCAGCCGGGCGGCGCGCTCCTCGCGCTGCGCCGCGGGCAGCCACGCCATCGCCTGCCACCACGGCACGCGCATCAAGTGGTGGCGCCCGAGCAGCAGGTTCTCGAGCACGGAGAGGTTGTCGAACAGCTCGATGTTCTGGAAGGTGCGGGCGATGCCGCGCGCGGCGATCTTGTGCGGGCGCTTCCCGAGCAGGGACTCACCCTGGAAGCGCACGTCCCCGGCCTGGGGCCGATAGACGCCGGAGATGCAGTTGAAGGTTGAGGTCTTGCCGGCGCCGTTGGGTCCGATGATCGCCAGCAGCTCGCCCTGGTGGACGTCGAAGCTCACGCCGTCGAGAGCGATGTTGCCGCCGAAGCGCAGCGTCAGGTCGGTGGCCCGCAGGAGCGGCTCGGTCATGACAGCCACCGCTTGCGGCGCTTGTAGTGCTTGACGTCTCGCAGCGAGGTGCCCTCTGCCCCGATGCCGAGATAGAACTCCTGGATGTCGGCGTCCTCCCGCAGGCGCCTCGCCGGGGCATCCATCACCGTGATCCCGTTCTCCATGACGTAGCCATGGTGGGCGATCGACAGGGCCATGGCCGCGTTCTGCTCGATGAGGAGGATGCCGGTGCCGGTGCTGTTGATCTCGACGACAAGGTCGCGGATCCGCTCGACCATCATGGGTGCCAGGCCGAGGCTGGGCTCGTCCAGGAGGAGATAGGACGGCTCGGCCATCATCGCGCGACCGATCGCCAGCATCTGCTGCTCGCCGCCGGACAGGTAGCCGGCCAGCGAGGTGCGGCGGTCGGCCAGGACCGGGAACATGCCATAGATGCGGTCGAACTTCTCCTGCATCCCCCGGGTCGAGGCGGTGTGACCGCCCACGCGCAGGTTCTCCTCGACGGTGAACTCGACGAAGACGCGGCGTCCCTCCATAACCTGGCCGACCCCGGCCCGGACCACGGCGGCCGCGCTGCGAGTGTCGAGCGGGGCACCGTCGATCGTGGCGTTGCCCCGGGTGATCTTGCCGCGGTGCACGTTGAGCAGTCCGGTGATCGCTCGCAGGAGGGTGGTCTTGCCCGCTCCGTTGGCCCCGAGGAGTGCGACGATCTGGCCGCGGTCGACGGACAGACTGGCACCCCGGACTGCCAACATGACGTCCTCATAGACAACCTCGAGGTTGTGCACCGCCAGCATGGAGGCTCCCTGGGTCGGTTTCACGAAAATCGGCCGGGTGCGCTGACGGTACTGGGTGAGGCGACGTGCTGGTGCTCTTGTTACTCAAACGTAACCAAGTGACCCTCAGCCCGGCGTGCGTCTGGGCTCGTGTGCAGGTCAGCAGGACTCGCCACAGGAGCGGGGCCGGCAGCCTTCTGCTGCTGCGGAGCGGGCGGTCTGCTGGGATGATGACGTATGCCCGACGCACCGTTGACTCCCGAGGAACTCACCGCCCGGACCGGGCTGGCCACCGAGGCGGCCTTCAACGCGGCGACCAACCTCGACCTGCGGGTGGAGGAGACCCGGGTGCTGCACGACGTCTTCTCGCTCGTGCTCCATCTGCATCCCTCGCCGGTGGTCGTGCGGATCCCGCTGGTGCTGGCTCCCGGGACGACGCCTGAGGACCTGGCGCTTCGGCAACGCCGTGAGCTCGACGTGACGGACTGGCTGTGGCGGGAGGGTGTGCCGGTCGTGCGCCCGTCGCCGCTGGTGCCGCTCGAACCGGTCCGCGAGGACGACTTCTCGATGACGTTCTGGGAGCTGGTCGACGTCGCGGACGACCACCAGGCCTATGCCCAGGCCGATCACGCGGTGTGCGCCGCACTGCACGCTGCCCTGGCGGCATACCCCGGGGTGCTGCCCTTCCTCGCCCCCTTCAACGAAGGACTGCCCGCGATGATGGAGGCACTCGAGGGCTCCCCGCACCTGACGGACGACGACCTCGACCGGGCGCACGCCGAGTGGCGGGCGCTGCGACCCGTCCTGGCGAGTGCCAGCGCGTTCCACGAGCGGTTCCCCCAGCCGGACGTGCAGCCCATCCAGGGTGACACCCCGTCCAACAACGTCATCCGTTCGACCCGTGGCCTGGTCTTCAGTGACTTCGAGGATGTCTGCCTGGGGCCGGTCGAGTGGGACCTTGCCGGTCACGGCCCGGAGGCTGTGGCGGCCTATGACGCAGCTGCCGGTCCGTTGGACATGCGCACCATCGATCCCGAGCTGCAGCAGGTGATGGACACGGCTCGTAGCCTGCAGATGGTGGCGAGCTTCTCCCTGGTGCCGCAGCTGCCGATCCTGAAGCAGGGCCTGCAGGCTCCGTTGGAGGCGTGGCGCGCCTCGCCGTCGCTGGTGCTCTAGCAGACGCCGGGCCGACGGGCCGGGTTGCGCGGTTCACATCCACGCGGTGTGGTGGGGTGGTGACCCGCTTCGGATTCCACGCCAGCCACGAGCAGATCGACCCCGCGCAGCTGCTCGTGGACGTCCGTCACGCCGAGTCCGTGGGGTTCGACATGGCGATGTGCTCGGACCACATCGCTCCGTGGAGCAGCCGCCAAGGTCACTCGGGCAACAACTGGACCTGGTTGGGCGCCGTCCTTGCCACCACGGCGTTCCCGATCGGCACGCTCGCGATCCCCGGGCACCGCTATCACCCGGTGGTGCTCGCACACCAGCTCGCGACGCTGGCACAGATGTTCCCCGACCGGGTCTGGGCGGCGCTGGGCAGCGGGGAGGCCATGAACGAGCACGTCACCGGTGCCCGCTGGCCGCAGAAGGAGGAGCGGGTCAGCCACCTCGAGGAGTCCGTCGACGTCATCAGGAGGCTGCTGACGGGCGAGGAGGTCAGTCACCACGGCAGCTTCACGGTCGACCGCGCCCGGCTCTGGGACGTGCCGGAGGCACCCCCGCTCCTGCTCGGGCCGGCCATCTCACCGCCGTCCGCCGCCCGCGTCGCAACCTGGGCGGACGGGTTGGTGACCGTCTCCCAACCGGCGGAGGTGCTGCGCGACGTCGTGACGGCATACTCCGATGCCGGAGGCACCGGCCGCCTGGCGGTGCAGGTGCACCTCAGCTGGGCACCGACCCTGCAGGAGGCCGAGGCGCTCGCACACGACCAGTGGAGGAGCAACGTCTTTGCGCCACCGGTGCCGGCCGACACCATGACCACGCAGGCGTTCGACGCCATGGCCGAGCACGTGCCAGAAGGGGTGGTCACCAAGACCGTGCGCGTCTCCGAGGATCTCGGACGGCACCGCGAGTGGCTCGCGGAGTTCGCCGAGCTCGGCTTCGACGACATCTATCTGCACCACGTCGGCCAGGACCAGGCCGCCTTTATCGAGATCTTCGGCGAGCAGGTGCTGCCCGCCGTGAGAGGTGTGAACGATGCGAGCAACTGACACGAGCGATCTCTGGTGGAAGAGTGCGGTCACCTACTGCCTGGACGTCCAGACCTACCTCGACAGCGACGGCGACGGGGTCGGCGACCTGCAGGGCCTGGCGGACCGGATCGACTACCTGGCCAAGCTGGGCGTCAACTGCCTGTGGCTGATGCCGTTCTATCCGAGCCCGCACCACGACGACGGCTACGACGTCGCCGACTTCTATGGCGTCGACCCTCGCGTGGGCACGCACGGTGAGCTGGTCGAGGTGATCCGGACCGCGCAGGACCGGGGCATCAAGGTCATCGCGGACCTGCTGATCAACCACACCTCGGACCAGCACCCCTGGTTCCGCGAGGCGCGACGCAGCAAGAACAGCCGCTACCGCGACTTCTATGTCTGGCGGGACACCGAGCCGCCGGACACCAGCGACCAGGTCGTCTTCCCCGACGAGGAGGACTCGATCTGGACGTATGACGAGCGGACCGGTGAGTGGTACCTGCACCACTTCTACGCCCACCAGCCGGACCTCAACGTCGCCAACCCGGCCGTCCGTGACGAGGTCATGCGGATCGCGGGCTTCTGGCTCCAGCTGGGCGTGGACGGGTTCCGGGTCGATGCCGTCCCGTTCTTCATCGAGGACGTCGAGACGTCCGGAGACCCGCAGGGCGCACCGGCCGACCCGCACGACATCCTCAAGGAGCTGCGGGCGTTCCTGTGGCGGCGCAAGGGCTCCAGCATGCTGCTGGGCGAGGTGAACCTGCCGTTCACGCAGCAGCTGGAGTATTTCGGTGGGGACGCCGGCGACGAGCTGACGATGATGTTCGACTTCGTCGGCATGCAGGCGATGTATCTGTCCCTGGTCCGCGAGGATGCCCGTCCCATGGCCAAGGCCCTCAAGGACCGCCCGGCCATCCACCCGAGCTGTCAGTGGGCCAACTTCCTGCGCAACCACGACGAGCTGACCCTCGACAAGCTGACCGAGTCCGAGCGGCAGGAGGTCTTCGACGCGTTCGGGCCGGACCCGGACATGCAGCTCTTTGACCGCGGTCTGCGGCGCCGCCTGCCCCCGATGCTGGACGGTGACCCCCGACGGATCCGGATGGCCTACAGCCTGATGTTCTCGCTGCCGGGCAGCCCCAGCATCTTCTATGGGGAGGAGATCGGGATGGGCGAGAACCTGGACATCCCGGGGCGACTGTCGGTGCGCAGCCCGATGCAGTGGGACGGCGACCGCAACGGGGGCTTCTCCACGGCGCGTCCGTCACGCTTGACGCGGGCGGTCACCCAGGACGGTTATGCGCCCGAGCACGTCAACGTGGCGGACCAGCAGCAGAGCCCTGACTCGCTGTGGCGCTTCTTCCGCGAGCTGATCAGCGTGCGGCGCGAGTGCCACGAGTTGGGCTGGGGCGACTTCTCGATCATCGAGCAGGACACGACAGCGGTGCTCGCGCACCGGTGTGACCTGGAGGGCAGTTCGGTGATCGCCGTGCACAACCTCGGGGCCGACCCGGTCACGGTGGCTCTGACCATCGACGGCCCGGACGACGACGCCGTCCTGGTCGACCTCTTCGAGGACTCACGGGTGCCGCTCGACCGTGGCGCCGTGACGCTCCCCCTGGACGGCTATGGCTATCACTGGCTGCGGCTCCAGCCCGCCCCGCAGCGCGATCGGGCGTAGCGTGAGGAGTCCGACCACCTGAAGGAGGAACCATGAGTGAGAACTCCATCAAGGACCCGGAGATGTATGAGTCTCTGCGCGACGAGGGCAACTCCAAGGAGAAGGCCGCCCGCATCAGCAACGCGGCAGCCGCCGAGGGACGCTCTGAGGTCGGCCACCGCGGCGGTGAGGCCGAGGACTACGAGGACCGCACCGTCGACGAGCTGCAGGACCGGGCCAAGGAGCTCGGGATCGAGGGCTACAGCGACCTGACAAAGGACGAGCTCATCGACAAGCTGAGAAATCATTGACCGAACCCGAGCCCGAGCCGCCCCAGCCGGATGACTCCCGGCGACATGAGACCGAGCTGGAGCGCTATGACCGCAACTGGGCGGAGATCCTGCAGGAGCTGCGGGTCACCCAGATGGGCACCCAGATCCTCACCGGCTTCCTGCTGGCCGCGGCCTTCCAGGCCAAGATCGATGAGCTGACCCCGTTCCAGCAGACCACCTATCTGGTCCTGGTCGTGCTCGGGGTCACCACCACCGCGCTCGGCCTGGTGCCGGTCAGCCTGCACCGCACGCTGTTCCGCCACGGCATGAAGAAGGCGGTGGTCGACATGGGCCACCGGATCCTGTGGCTGGTGATGGTCGGCGTCGGGCTGATGCTCAGCGGCACCGCGATCCTGATCTTCGACCTGGTGCTCGGGACACCCTGGTCGCTGGTCGCTGGAGCGTATGTCCTGATCGCACTGGTGGCCTTCGTGCTGGTCCCGAGGGCCATCTCCCGCCGCCCCGAGCCGGACAGCCAGGCCAGGTCAGACCAGGCGTGAGCTCGCGCTCTGCTCTCCCGGTGTCGTGGGCGAGCTCCCTCCCGGCACGGGCTGCACCTTTTCTGGCGCCCGGTGCCGTACACTGGTGACAGCACCCCGATCCGTCTTGCCGCGGGGCTGCCTGCAGTGCACCCGCTCTCATGTGGCGATTTCAGTGCCGCTGCGCCTCCCACTTCTGCAACGATGCAGTCCCTGGCGCGCGATGGGTGAGACACCATTTTGAGAAACCCGGAGTCTCCCTGTGTCCCAGGACTTTGCACGCCTCGGCGTGCCCGCCCCGCTGTGCGACCACCTCGCGAGCAACGGCATCACCACCCCCACCCCGATCCAGGCAGCCACCCTGCCGGACAGTCTGGCCGGCCGTGACGTGCTCGGCCGTGGCCGCACCGGCTCGGGCAAGAGCTATGCCTTCCTGCTGCCGATGGTCACCCGCCTGATGGGCTCGGGCCGTCGCCGCACCCCCAAGCGCCCCCGCGCGCTCATCCTGGCGCCGACCCGCGAGCTCGTCGGTCAGCTCGAGACGGCCCTGGCGCCGCTGGCGCAGATCGCCGGCCTGCGCACCATGACCATCTTCGGTGGCGTCGGCCAGAACCCCCAGGTCCGCGCGCTCGCCGCGGGCGTCGACATCGTCGTCGCCTGCCCCGGACGCCTGGAGGACCTGATGGGTCAGGGTCACGTCATCCTCGACCACATCGAGATCACCGTCCTCGACGAGGCCGACCACATGGCCGACCTGGGCTTCCTGCCCGGCGTCAAGCGGATCATGGACAAGACCCCCCGCGAGGGCCAGCGCATGCTGTTCTCCGCCACGCTGGATGCTGGCGTCAACGTCATCGTCAAGCGCTTCCTGACCAACCCGGTCACGCACGAGGCGGACTCCGAGCAGTCGCCGGTCGACGCCATGAGCCACCACGTGCTGCACGTCGGTCACGACACCCACCTGCCGGTGCTGCTGGACCTGACTGCGGCCCCTGGCCGCACGGTCGTCTTCACCCGCACCAAGCACCGCGCCAAGAAGCTGGCCCGCCAGCTCAACGCCTCCGGTGTCCCGGCGGTGGAGCTGCACGGCAACCTGAGCCAGAACGCCCGCACCCGCACGATGGATGCCTTCCACAGCGGTGCGGCCGCGACCCTGGTCGCCACCGACATCGCCGCGCGCGGGATCCACGTCGACGACGTTGCTCTGGTCATCCACGCCGACCCGCCGGTCGAGCACAAGGCCTATCTGCACCGCTCGGGCCGCACCGCGCGCGCCGGCAACTCCGGCACCGTGATCACCCTGATGACCGATGACCAGGTGCGCGACGTGCGTGACCTGACCCGCAAGGCCGGCATCAAGCCGACCACCACCCGCGTCGACACCACGCACCCGCTGCTGCGGGAGCTGGCACCGGGCGAGCGGGAGTATGCCGGCGCTTTCGTCCACGCGGTTCCTGCCGGTGGGCAGCAGGCCGGTGGCCGCAACGGTGGTGGGCAGGGCAACGGCGGAGGGCGCTCGCACGGTGGCGGTGGCCAGCGCGGTGGCCGTCCCCAGGGCGGTGGCAGCCGTGGCGGGTCGTCCCGTGGACGCAGTGGCGGGCAGGGTTCTGGTCGCTCCGGCGGTCAGGGCGGCCAGCGCACGGGTGCGGGCCGTTCCGGCTCGGGCCGGTCGGGCGCCGCGGCCTCCGGTGGTCGAGGCTCCGGATCCACCGTTCGCTACTCCAGCAGCTCCGGAGGCGCGGCGGCCTTCTCCGCAGGATCGCGCGGCGGTCGCAGCCGCTGACCAACCGGGGCTGCAGCCCCCGCACCCTTCTCAGACGGCCCCCAGCCCGCGGCATACGCAGGCTGGGGGTCGCTCGTGTTCATGTGTTGGTCAAGTGAAGGGCTAGTCAATGTCACCGATTCCGACTACCGTCACCTCAGGCACGTGGTCGCTGGCAGCGGCTGCCGTGTCGCCCCGTGAGCGCCGCTCAGGCGTCCATCTCAAAGGAGCGAATCGATGACCCAACCCCACCGCCGGCGGCGGCGCGGCCCGCTTGCCGCGCTCGCCGCCGCGTCGTTGGTAGCCAGTGGCGCGGCCACGGCAACCACTGTTGCGCAGGCCGACACCGAGGACGCGTCGGCTACTGCTGTCCCCCAAGCCGTTGCGGCTGAACGCATCAGCGGTGCTGACCGCTATGGCACCGCCGCCGCGGTGGCCGCCGAGTACGAAGGCGGAGCGGACGTGGTCTACATCGCGTCAGGCACCAACTATGCCGACGCCCTGAGCGCGCGCGACCACGCGCACGCCGCCGCTGGCAGTGCCCCGCTGGGGGACAACCTGTGGCACGAGGGGGACGACGGCGGCAACGCCGCCCCCGTGCTTCTGGTCACTCGGACCCAGATCCCTGGCGCCACCATC
The DNA here is from genome assembly GCF_023923205.1 of Ornithinimicrobium cryptoxanthini. Lineage (NCBI taxonomy): Bacteria > Bacillati > Actinomycetota > Actinomycetes > Micrococcales > Ornithinimicrobiaceae > Ornithinimicrobium > Ornithinimicrobium cryptoxanthini. Next base: position 64,839 of record NZ_CP099490.1, read on the forward strand.
GCCGCGCTGAAGAGTCTCAACCCGTCCCAGATCATCGTGGTCGGCGGCACGGACAGCGTCAGCAGCAAGGTGTATGACGGGCTGAGCGCCTATGCGGGCAACGTCGAGCGACTTGCTGGTGACGACCGCTACGAGACCGCTGCCGCGGTGGCCGAGCGCTGGCCGGCCGGCTCGCCGGTCGTCTTCCTGGCCTCTGGCGAGACCTATCCCGACGCCCTCACGGGCGGGGCCGTCGCCAGCCGTGCCAACGCTCCCATCCTGCTGACCCGCGCCGGCAAGCTCCCCGCCGCCACGGCAGCCACCCTGGCCGACCTAGCGCCCTCGTCCGTGGTCATCGTCGGTGGCACCACCACCATCAACTCCGCGGTCGAGGCGGCCGTGGCCAGCATCGTGCCGGACACCCGTCGCGTCGGCGGCGCCGACCGTTATGCGACGGCCCAGCTCCTGGCCGAGCGCTACGAGAAGGACGTCGACCGGGCCTTCGTGGCAACCGGAGAGAACTATCCCGACGCGCTGACCGGGTCCAGCCTCGCCGGCTTTGAGGCCGCGCCGTTGCTGCTGACCCGTGCCAACTCGCTGCCCGCCGCCACCCGCGCCGGACTCGACACCGTGTCCCCGCAGGGTGTGGCCGTCGTCGGTGGCCCCCAGACCGTGAGCAACGGCGTGCTGGGCACCCTGAGCGCCGAGCTGCAGTCGTGGGCCACCAGCGTGCACCTGCAGCTGCTGTCGTTCAACGACTACCACGGCCACCTCGAGGCGGAAGCGGACCAGACGCTCACCGAGCAGCAGGACCCCGACCAGCACATTGTCGGCGGTGTCGAGTTCCTCTCGACCAAGCTGAGCGAGCTGCGGGTCGGTTCCCAGGATGACCAGACGCTGACCGTCGCGGCCGGTGACCTGATCGGTGGCTCGACCTTCCTGTCGGGCATGTTCCACGACGAGCCTGCTGTGGAGAGCCTCAACGTCCTCGACCTGGACATCTCCTCCGTGGGCAACCACGAGTTCGACGAGGGCACCGAGGAGCTGCTGCGCATGCAGAACGGCGGCTGCCACCCGGTCGACGGCTGCTACTTCCCGGATGAGCCCTATGCCGGCGCGGACTTCCAGTGGCTCTCCGCCAACGTCGTCAAGAAGGACGGATCCGGCACGCTGCTGCCGGGGACCGATGTCCAGGAGATCGACGGTGTCAAGGTCGGCTTCATCGGGATGACCCTTGAGGCGACCCCGTCCCTGGTCAGCCCCGGTGGCATCAGCACGGTCAACTTCCTCGACGAGGTCGAGACCGCCAACGAGGCCGCGGCGGCGCTGCAGGCCCAGGGTGTGGAGAGCATCGTGGTGCTGCTGCACGAGGGTGGCTACCCGACCGGCACCTACAACGGTTGTGAGGGCATCTCCGGCCCGATCGTGGACATCCAGAACGGTCTGGACCCGGCGATCGACGCGCTCGTCACCGGCCACACCCACCAGCCCTATGTCTGCACGCTGGAGGACCCGGCCGGCAACCCGCGCCTGATGACCTCCGCCGCGCAGTATGGCGGCGTGGTGACCGCGGCCGACCTGCCGATCGACCGCACGACCGGTGACGTGATCCGGGAGGACCTGGCCGCGGCCAACCACCTGGTGATCCGCGATGAACTGGTGCCCGACGCGGCCGAGACGGCTGTGCTCGACAAGTGGGGCGTGCTGGCGGACGAGATGGCCGCCGAGGTCGTCGGTTCCGTCGCCGAGGACATCACTGGTGACTCCAGCACCTGCCGGTGCGAAGAGACTCCGATGGCCGACCTGATCGCTGACGCGATCCTGTTTGGCACGCAGGCCCCCGAGGACGGAGGCGCGCAAATCTCCTTCATGAACGTCGGTGGAGTCCGCAGCGAGCTCCTGGTCGCGCCGACGTATGCCGAGGGTCCGGGTGAGATCACCTACGCCGAGGCCTACGACGTCGCGCCGTTCGGCAACCTGCTGGTCAGCATCGACCTGACCGGTGCCGACATCAAGGCGGTGCTGGAGCAGCAGACCCAGCCGGCCGGCACCAGCCGACCGGTCCTGGCGCTGGGTGTCTCCGAGGGCTTTAGCTACACCTGGGACGGCACCGCTGCGGCGGGAGACCGGGTCAGCGACATGGCTCTCAACGGGGTGCCGCTGGAGATGGGCGAGACCTACCGGGTCTCGACCCTGTCCTTCCTGCAGGAGGGCGGCGACAACTTCACCGCCTTCACCAACGGCACCAACCTGCAGGGTGGTCCGGAGGATCTGGCCAACCTGGTGGCGTACTTCGGTGCCCACCCGGGTCTCACAGCTCCGGGTGACCGCGTCGCCGGGCTATGAGCAGCACCTGAGCTGACCTCGGTCGGTTCAGGATGACCACCAGTTGGGGCCGCACCGCTTGGTGCGGCCCCAACTGCGTCAGGTCCTGGTTCTCGGTGCCGGTGCCAGTGGCTCAGCTGGTGAACCGCACCAAACTCGGACCGCGCTGGGTCTGCAGGTCCCGGGCCACTGCCTCGGCGTCACGCAGGGTGCGCAGGACATTGCCGCCGGCCAGCTTGATGAGGTCGTCGTCGGACCAGCCCCGCTCGGACAGCGCCGCCAGCAGGCGCGGGTAGCCTGACACGTCCTCCAGCCCGACCGGGAGGCTCGCAACTCCGTCGTAGTCCCCGCCGAGCCCGATGTGGTCCACGCCGACCACCGCACGCAGGTGCTCGAGGTGGGTGACCACCTGCTCCAGGGTCGCCTGCGGCTGGGGGTGCGTGGCGGCATACTGCTCCACCCAGGGCTCAAAGGCGACCAGGTCGGTCGCGGCGACGCCGTCCTGCGCCGCGGCGTCAGAGGCCACCTGCTTCCAGTCCCACACCTCCTGCGAGACGAACTGCGGCGCAAAGACCGCCATGCAGGTCCCGCCGTTGGCGGCGAGGGTCCGCAGCACGTCGTCGGGGACGTTGCGCGGCGACGAGCAGATCGCGCGCGCCGAGCTGTGCGAGAAGATCACCGGTGACTCGGTCACGGCCAGGGCGTCGCGCATCGTGTCGGCTGAGACGTGCGAGAGGTCGACGAGCATCCCGAGCCGGTTCATCTCCCGCACCACCTCGCGGCCGAAGTCGGACAGACCACCGAGCACCGGCTCATCGGTCGCCGAGTCCGCCCACGGCGTGTTGTCGTTGTGGGTGAGCGTCAGATAGCGCACGCCGAGCCGGTAGAGCGCGCGCAGAGCGCCGAGCGAGCACCCGATCGAGTGACCACCCTCGGCGCCCATGAGCGAGGCGATCCGACCGGAGGCGAAGACCTCGTCGACCTCGTCGGCGGTCGTCGCCAGGCCGAGCCGGTCGCCATAGCGGTCGATCATCGTGTGGACGGCGTCGACCTGCTCCAGCGTCTGGATCACCGCCTGGTCCGGCGGCAGGGTCGACGGGACGAAGACCGACCAGAACTGTGCGCCGACGCCACCGGCAGCCAGCCGAGGGAGGTCAGTGTGGTTGGGCGTGCTCGCGGCGATGTCGAGCGCGTCCCAGTCATAGTCGACGAGTGCCCGGGCCCGCCACGGCAGGTCGTTGTGCCCGTCGACGAGCGGGTGGGTGCGCAGCAGTTCGCGAAGGCGTTCCGTGGTCTCCATCTGATGAGTTCTATCACTGGTCGCCGGCGACCCCCGCACGGCGCGTCGGGCGCCTCGCCCACGCGCCGACGCCCCCGACCGGTGGCTGAGAAATACTTCTGCAGAGGGATTCCCCCAGGTAAAGAACAGGTCTAGTCTGCGTAAATGAAGCGCAAAGGGGCACTCATCGCAGGTTTCGCCTCCCTCGCCATCGCGTGTGCTCCGGCAGCGACGGCTTTGGGGAGTCCGCCCGGTGGATCGGGCGCGGTTGAGCAGATCACGGCGGCGGAGAGCGCAGGCGAGCTCGACGCGTCGCCCGACGCTGGCGCCGAGGCAAGCGCCGAACCCACCGCCACCACTAGCCGGCTGGCCGGCAGCAACCGCTATGGGACGGCGGCCAGCATCTCGAAGTGGACCTTCAAGAACCCGGGCGACGCCCACTCGGTCTATCTCGCTCGCGGTGACGTGTTCGCCGATGCTCTGGCGGCCGGCGTGCTGACCGACGGTCCGGTGCTCCTGGTGCTGCCCGGCTGTGGGGCTCCGCCGACGGCGACGGTCAACGAGATCAACCGGCTGGACCCGGTCAACGTCATTGCCCTCGGGGGCGCCGCTTCTGTCTGTGAGGACACCCTGCAGGCTGCCGCGGGAGGGCGCCCGACAGACCGACTTGCTGGTGAGCAACGCTCCGGGACGGCCGCAGCGATCGCGCAGCACGAGTTCGATCCGGGGGTCGCCACCGTCTATCTGGCCAAGGGCGCGGACTCTCCCGACGCCGTGGCCGGTGGTGTCCTGACCGACGGCCCGATCCTGCTGGTCTCCAACGATGGCACGAGCGTGCCGGCGGTGACGGCAGCAGCCATCGATGCGCTGGACCCAGGGCGCGTGGTCGCCCTGGGCGGCCAGACCTCGCTGACTACCGCGGTGCTGCAGGGTGCTGCGGACGGACGGCCCGCAGCCCGGGTGCACGGTCCCAACCGCTGGGCCACCTCTGTCGCCATCGCCAAGCGTGCCTTCCCCAGCGGGAGCAACCGCGTCTACCTGGCTCGCGGCGACAACAACCAGTTCGCTGACGCTGTGGTCTCCGGTGTGCTGACCGACGGGCCCGTTCTCCTGGTCGACGGCCCGTGCGACTCGATCGCTGCGTCGGTCCGGAACTACCTCGCCGATGTGCAGCCCAGCTCGGTCATCGCTCTCGGCGGGACAGCGACGATCTGTGGCAGCCTGCTCACCCAGGCCGCCGCGGCGGCGAGCCCACCCCCGCCACCCCCGCCGCCTCCACCCGTCCCGGACTGCGCGGTCGTCAAGTGTGTGGCGCTGACCTTCGATGACGGCCCCTCGGCATACACCTCGCAGCTGGTGGACACCCTGGACAACCTCGACGTGCCCGCCACCTTCTTCGTGGTCGGCCAGGCCGCGAGCGCGCGCCCCGGCACGGTCAAGCGCACCTACGACCACGGATATCCGGTGCAGAACCACTCCTGGAGCCACCCGGAGATGAACACGCTGACCCGGACCCAGCAGCTGTCGCAATACAACTCGACGAAGAACTACCTGACCGGTCTGGGCATCGCGCCGACCGACATGCTGCGCCCGCCCTACGGCGCCTGGAACGCCAACACGCGCACCCTCGGGGTGCCGCTGATCCTGTGGAGCATCGACACCCGGGACTGGGAGAACAGGAACACCGCGACCATCCGGGCCAACGTGCGCAACAACATCCACCCCGGCGCGATCGTGCTCCAGCACGACTCGATCTCGCAGAGCGTCGCCGCGGTGCCCGGGATCGTCGCGGATCTGCGGGCGAGGGACTATCACTTCGTCACGGTCGAGGACCTGGTGCCCTGGGCGGGCCCGGGGGACCTCGTCTACAGCCGCGGCAAAGTGATCGACGCAGCCACCGAGGCGGAGCCCACGGTCGTCGACGGCGCCGAGTTCCTGACCCCCGAGGGTGCCCTGGACCAGCCCCCGCTCGACTGACCCATTCTTGAGGCAGCTCGGACCGCGGCGCGCCCACGTCGGGCGTGGGTCGGAACGCGGCTGACCCTTTCTTGGGGAGATTCGGATCGCCACTGTCAGCGCTCGGGTGGATGCTGGGACCATGCAGCTTGCCCGGGTCATCGAGACGTCCGCCCTGGTCACTGCGACCAGGTCTCGCACGGCGAAGGTCGCGGCCCTCGCGCAGACCCTGCAGGAGGCAGCCAGCTCGGGCGAGGTCGCGGTGGTCACGGACTACCTGGCGGGTCGGCTGCCGCAGCGCACGGTCGGAGTCTCGTGGCGTGGGCTGCGAGCACTGCCAGCGCCGGCTGACACACCCGGCCTGACGGTCGCACAGGTGGACGCCGCGCTGAGTGCCCTCGCGTCGATCGCCGGCTCTGGCTCCGGGGCGACCCGCAGTGCGGCGGTGACCAACCTGTTCTCCCGGGCGACTGAGGTCGAACAGCGCTGGCTGGTGGGGCTGATCACCGGTGAGCTGCGTCAGGGCGCCGGCGACGGGGTCATCCTCAAGGCGATCTCAGAGGCGGCGCAGGTGCCTGAGAGCGACGTGCGTCGAGCGGTGATGCTCGCTGGCTTCGCCGGGCCGGTCGCCGCAGCGGCGCTGGGGGCAGGTGGTGGCGACGCCGCTGCCCGTGCCCTCGCCGAGATCCAGCTCGAGGTGGGCCGACCGCTGAGGCCGATGCTGGCAGCCTCAGCTCCCGACATCCCGGGCGTGGTCGACGGGCAGACCGTCGTCGGCGTGGAGACCAAGGTGGACGGCATCCGGCTCCAGGTGCACCTGCGCGACGGCGAGGTGCGGCTCTTCACCCGCACCCTGGAGGAGGTGACCGACCGGATGCCTGAGGTGGTCGAGGCGGTCGCTGAGCTCCCGACTCGCCGGGCAGTGCTCGACGGCGAGGTGATCGCGCTGACTCGGGAGGGCCGACCAGAGCCGTTCCAGGTGACCGGTGCCCGCACCGCGAGCACCGCCGACCCGGCGGCACTGCGCGAGCAGGTGCCCCTGACCACGTTCCTGTTCGACCTGCTGCACCTGGACGGACGCGACCTGGTGGACGAGCCCGCCGCGGACCGTTGGGCGGCGCTGGCCGAGCTGGCACCGCACCTGCTGGTCTCCCGCGTGGTGACTGACGACCCGGTCGAGGCGCAGACGTTCTTCAGGGACCAGGTGTCAGCGGGCCACGAGGGAGTGGTGGTCAAGGCACTGTCCGCGCCCTACGCCGCCGGACGGAGGGGAGCCGGGTGGGTCAAGGTCAAGCCGCGCCACACCCTGGACCTGGTCGTGCTGGCTGTCGAGTGGGGCAGCGGGCGGCGTCACGGTTGGCTGTCCAACATCCATCTTGGCGCTCGCGATCCGCAGACCGGCGAGCTGGTGATGCTCGGCAAGACGTTCAAGGGCATGACCGACGAGATGCTCGAGTGGCAGACCGCCCGGTTCCTGGAGCTGGAGACGCACCGTGAGGGGCACGTGGTCCTTGTCCGCCCCGAGCAGGTGGTCGAGATCGCCTATGACGGGGTGCAGCGTTCCCCGCGCTATCCGGGTGGGGTTGCGCTCCGCTTCGCGCGGGTGCTGCGTTATCGCGACGACAAGCCGGTGAGCGAGATCGACCCGGTGCCGGTGCTGTAGGCCGCCCGGGGCGCCGCCGCTCTAGCCGTTGCGGTCCCGGTGCATCCGACGGGTGAGCAGCTCGGCGTCGGACTCTCCCTCGGCGTAGTCCGCGTCGTAGTCCTCAACGTAACCCTCGTCGTAACCCTCGACGTAGTCCCGGTTGTCATCCTGGTCCGGGTTGTAGTGGGCACCATAGGCATCCTCGCGCCGCCCGTTGCCCAGCGTCAGGAAGACGCCCAGTGCCAGCAGCAGCAGACCAGTGATGACACCCACCAGGGTCAGCGGGCCGTGGATGAAGCCCAGCAGCGCACCCTTGGAGCCGTACTCGTCGGCGTTGGCCTTCACCGTGTCGTCCGTGTAGCCGATCGCGCCCTGCGTGATCGGCACCGTCGGCAGGCTCGCGTCGACCGGTTCGAAGCGGACGTTCTGCTCCTCCAGGCCGCGCAGGATCACGCCGGTGTTCGGCTCGACCCACAGCGTGCGGGTGTTCTCATAGACGCGGGCGGCGTCGACCGGCTCGTCAGTCCCGAACAGTTCGCCCGGCAGTCCCGCGCTCTGCGCGACCTCCTGTGGGCCGATCTCCATGACGAACTTGTATGCCGTGACGCCCTCGAGCTTCTCCTCACCCGAGTAGACCGCTGTCACTGCCTCGCCGACGGCACCGTCCCAGTAGGGGTAGTCCTCCTGCTGGGTGTTGAAGGGGAACTTGAAGAAGAGGCCGTCGTGCTGGATCGGCTCGCGCACGGCGACATCGTCGGGCTGGCTCGCGTCGCCGACCGCGATGTAGTCCCCGCAGCAGTTCGTCGACATGGCCGTGGTGCGGTCGAAGGAGACACCCTCATCGGAGTAGCTGAGGACGGGGCCGTCCTCGACGCTCGACTCGACGGTGGTCTGCCAGAAGGCGTTGTTGTCGGTCGCGAGTCCGGGCACACCGACCACGTTGCGGGTCGAGAGCAGCGTGACGTTCTCGAGCTTCTCGATGCCGTCGGCCGAGACGCGGAGGGCGCTCATCCCCTCACCGCGAGACACCGACACGGTCTCCTGGTCGAGCTCGACCTTGGCGAGGCTGTCATAGATCACCGGCTTGGCCAGCACCCCGAGGAGCAGGGCGAACGCACCGACAACAAGGCTGATTAGTCCGAGGATTCGGCGCATCACTGTCTCCTTCGACCAGTTGGCTGTGGCGGAGCCTACCAGCGGGTAACGATTCGTCGTAGAGTCAGCGCCGAGATGACCGCAATCGACCCTCGGCAAGAGTCCACCGTTGCTCCGGCCGCCACCCGTCCGGCCGCCGCCGGTCCCGCTGCCGTGGATGTCTCGCGGCTGCGCCGCAGGTTCGCGCCGCTGGACGGACTGCGGGCCGTCGGTGCGCTGATGGTGGTGGTCACGCACGTCTCGGCACACACCGCGACCAGCGTGACCGAGCCCTTCGGGGGCCTGCTGGCACGGTTCGATGCGGGCGTCGCCCTGTTCTTCGTGATCTCCGGGTTCCTGCTCTATCGGCCGTATGTCGCCGCGCGCCTGACCGGGGCACCGGCCCCCGATGTCCGCGGCTATCTCTGGCGACGGGCGCTGCGGATCCTGCCCGTCCTGTGGATCGCGGTCGCCGGCGTGTGGCTTCTCTTTGACCACGGGACCCCGGCGAGCCAGTATCTGCGCCACGCTCTGCTGGTCCACATCTACTGGCCGTCCAACTGGGTGCTCGGGCTGACCCAGATGTGGAGCCTGGCGGTGGAGGCGGCCTTCTATGTGGCGCTGCCGTTGCTGGCCTGGCTGCTGGTGTGCTCAGCCCGCGACCCCCTGACGTTCATCCGGCGCAGCCTGGCAGTCCTCGGTCTCCTGGTGCTGCTCAGCCCCGTGTGGGTCTATGTCGCGACAGCTCTCGAGCACCCGACCGCCCCGCAGTGGCTGCCGGCCTATCTCGGCTGGTTCGCGATCGGCATGGCCCTGGTGACCTGGCAGCAGGCCCGGGGCCTCGGCCTGCTTCGCGCCTCCCGGATCGATGACCTGGCGCGCCACCCGGGCACCCTGTGGCTGATCGCCCTGGCCATCCTCGTGATCGTCGCGACGCCGATCGCCGGTTCCCGTGGGTTGGCACCGGCGGTCGCGGGGGAGGCGGCGTTCAAGAACCTGGCGTATGCCGTGTTCGCGGCGTTGTTGGTCCTGCCCTGCATCGCGGCACTCCGGGACGGCGACGACGCGCGGGTCGCGCGGGCGCTGGGCGGCCGGGTGGGCCGCTGGTTGGGCGACATCTCCTACGGGATCTTCGCCTATCACCTGCTGATCCTGGAGCTCATCGGTCCGGTCGCCGGTCACGAGAACTTCACCGGCGGCTTCTGGCGGCTGCTGGTGCCGACGCTCCTGGTCACCGTCCCGGTCGCGGCGATCAGCTATCGCTTCCTGGAGCGGCCGATCATGGACTGGGGTCGGCGGGTCTACTCCCGTCGCTGACCGGCCCGGCAGATCGGGGTCCGACGTGTGGAGTGCGCAGCCTGGGCGGGTCCGTCACCGCAGCAGCGACGAGGACCAGCACGATCGTCAGCACCAGCAGGACCTGCGGCAGCACCGCGGTGAGGTCGCTGCCCTGAGGGCGTGGTCCGGCCCAGGCGAGCAGCGCGGCGCCGACCACTCCGGTCAGCGCCGGCACGGCCAGCGCGACAGCTGACCTGGACCCTTCAGCCGTGCGACGTGCCACGAGAGTCAGCACGACACCGGCCAGCACCCCGAGCAGCAGGCCCCACACACCGGCGAGGGCGAGAGCGAACAGCCCGACGAGGGCAGCCCGAGCGGGCAGGGTGAGGGTCGCGGCCCGCTGCGGGAGCGCCGGGCGAGTCCCGTCCTGCCGCCCCGGGCGCCAGAGCCCGGCGCCCACGAGGAGCAGCAGCGCGCCGAAGCCGAGTCCAAGGCCTGCGCGATAGGCCCCGTCCGGCCCGAACCGCGCCTCCAGGGTCCCGGCAACCCCCGCCGGCACGACGAAGCCCTGCTGCCACCCGTCAACGACGAGCGGCTCGAGGGGGGTGGGAGCACCCTCCTCACCGGCGAGCGCGGCCGACCAGCCGGAGCCGAAGTTCTGGGCCAGCACCACGAGCGAGTCCTCCGTGCGGGCCGGCAGGTCCACCCGGACCTCGGCAGGTGTCGGCCGCGTCAGCTCGAGCGGTGTCGCGGGTGCCAGCTCGGCGTCGAAGCCGTCACGGGTCAGGGTCAGCTCCACCGGCACCCACCGGTCGGTCGCCACCGCGGTGATCTGGTTGGCCGCCGCGTCGAGTGACACGGACCCCGCGTCGCCGCACGGGCGCCAGTCCAGGCGGTCGCGCTCCAGCACCTCACGGGCAGTCCCGGTCACCTGCGTGCGCACCGTCGTGCCGTTGACCGTCACGTCCGGCCCGGAGCCACACGGCAGGGACAGTGCCCGGTCCGGGTCCGGCACCGGGAAGTCGGCATCGCCGAGCAGGGTCAGCTCGGAGACACCCACCGGCAGTCCGCGGGCCGGGCCGGGCAGCAGCGGGTCCGAGGTGGTCACGGTGAACGAGCGTCCGAAGGTGACCGCCACCTCGGAGACCTCGACCGGGTCCCAGCTGACCTCGCCGCCATCGCCGATGACCAGGTCCATCGGCTCGCCGCCGTCGAGGCTCACCGACAGCTCCGACGGTCGGCTGGCCGGCAGGAAGTAGTCGCTCGACACGCGCAGTCCGGTCAGCTCCCGCTCCTGCGGCAGCTCCAGCGTCAGCGTGGGTGCACTGTCGAGCACACCCGCGACCCAGCCCGTGCCCTCATCGCCGTCCACCACCGTGTCCGGCCTGCCATAGGTGGCGAACACATCGCGTGATGAGGCGCTCACCTCGACCTGGCCCGGCTCTCGCAGCAGCTCCTCGATCGCCTCCCCGTCGACGGGCATGACCTGGCCGTGCACGGCATACGACCCGGCGGTGTCCAGAGTGACCGTGCGGTGCAGACCGGCCGGCTCCTCCATCGGCTGCGCCTGCAACCCGGCACACAGCGGCCGTTGGCCCAGCATCAGGCAGGCCGAGCGTCCGAGCTGCTGGGCGCGCAGGGACACCACGTCGACCGGCCCGCTCGCGGACCGGACCTGCAGGTCCGGGGCTATGGGGCTGATCCCGGGCAGGTCCACCTCGGCGAGCGCGGCGCCCGTCACCGTCCCGGCTGGCACCGACGCCGCCACGATGCGCAGGGTCGTGGTCGGCCCCTCGGGCACCGTCAGCTCCTGGTCCAGCGAGTCCGCGTCGACCACGGTCGTCTCGCTCCCGGCGTCGGTCACCACCCGCCATGACTGCACAGGGGCGAAGAAGGCGGAGGCGCTGAGCCGCACCGTCAGGTGGGTGCCGAGATCCTGGGGCTGCGTGAAGTCCACCTGCCACCACTGGCCCTGCGGCGAGCCCAGGTCACCACTGAGCCAGGCCGTGCCGGGGTCGCCGTCCAGCGCGGCCCACGGGTCATAGCCCGGACCGGCCCGTCCCAGCACGTCGACGTCCGACGCGGATGACGAGGCCGTGACCGCGGCGACCGGCGCCGGCCACGTGATCGGTGCCCGGTCGCCCAGCCCGGGGACCAGGTAGTCGTTGACGCGACGGTCCGGCATCGCCTGGTCGGGGGTCATCATCCCGGAGAGGTTGTCCACAGCCCGGCCGAAGTCGACCGCCCGCCGACGGTAGCCGTCGCTGAGCACCGTGCCGCCGAGCTCGTCGAGGTCCACTCCGTCGAGGTCCGCCCCATCGAGGTCGGCTGAGTCCGTGGCACTGCTGCCCTCCAGCAGGTATGCCGGGGAGAGCCCGGCCAGGCCCGGCACGTCCTCGGGTCCACCGGTCAGGCGCAGTGTGTCGGCCAGCGGGACCAGGCGAGCGGTCATCGGGTCCGGCACGGCATAGATCTGCACCGACGGCGTCGGCACGACGGTGCGCTGCCGGACGGTGTGGCTGTCCGACTCGCCAGCGGGACCGACAGGGGGACCGAAGTCGGCGACCCGCTCCAGACCCGCACCGACCAGTGCCTGGTGTGGGGCGACCTGGGGCGTGCGGTGGGCGGTCAGGGCCAGGTCGTTGCGGACCACGACCCAGCCGACTCCGCCGCGGCCCAGCGCCTGTGCAAGGTCTGGCCCTCCGTCGCCGGAGCCCAGGCGCCGCTGGATCTCATCGAGCCAGCGGGTGGACCCGGCACCGCCCAGCGGCACGGCGTCGCGGACCGCGAAGGGACGCTCCATCAGCGACTGCAGGGGTTCGTCGCGGGTCGAGCCCCAGGTGAAGTCGGCGAACGAGGCCGCCGGCACGACGAGCACCGTCCCGTCGCCGGGTTGGGCGTCCAACCAGTCCGCGGCCTGCTGCCAGTGCGGCGCGATCTGCTCGTGGCCGCCGACGCGCGGCAGGGTGGAGGCCAGTCCCGGTGCCGCCACAAGCACCACGGCGCACGCTGTGACAAAGGGCAGCAGCGCCCGGTGCAGCTGCGCCTGCCGGCTCCACCGGGCCAGCTGGGTCAGGGCGCTGGCCAGCAGCAGCACCAACGGCAGCCGCACGACGAGCTCGAACTTGTGGGTGTTGCGCAGCGCTGCGAGCGGCCCATCGAGCAGGTCCTGCACCGGCGCGGCCAGGACCCCGGACACGGCCCCGGTGTGACCGGCGGTGACCAGGACCAGACCGGTGCCGACCCCCACCGCGAGGAAGAGCCGGTGCGGCGTGCGCGAGCGGGTGAGCGCGAGCAGACCCACGATGGCGATGACCAGGCTGCCGGCGACGAGCAGCCCGCTGTCGACATACTGCCGACCGCCGGGCCAGGCCGGACCGCTGGACGTGATCAGATAGCCCAGCCAGTGGCTCGTGCCGCGCAGTGCCTCGCTCGGTGCCGCGACCAGGGTGGAGACCACGGCGGACTCGATCCAGTCCAGGAAGGGCGGGCTGTGCGCCCCCATCACCAGCAGCGGCACCAGCCACCAGGCCATCGCGACCACGACCGCGGCGAGCCAGCCCAGGAGCGCCAGCAGCGTCTCGCGGGTCCGGCGTCGGGTGAGGAACCACAGGGTCGGCAGCACCAGCACCGCGCCGGTCGCGACTGCGTTGACGCCACCGACCAGCGCCACGGCCAGGGCCGAGCGCCAGATCCGTCCCCACCAGGTCAGCGGCGCCCGGCTGACCAGCGGCAGCAGCACCCAGGGAGCCATCGCCATCGGCCACACCTCGACGGAGGTGATGGTGACCTCGCTGAGCATCCGCGGGGACAGGGCATAGGCGAACGCGGCGACGTAGGTCGTCCACGGCGTCCCCATGCCGAGGGCGCGGGCCAGCTTCCAGGTGCCGAGGAAAGCGACGCACAGGATCACCGACCACCACAGCCGTTGCACCACCCAGGCGGGCAGCCCGAGCTCGATCAGGAACGCGTGGAACGGTCCGACCGGCAACAGATAGCCGTAGGCCTGGTTCTGGAGCTGTCCGAGGAAGCCGTGCGGGTCCCACAGGTGCAGCGAGCGGCCGAGGAACGCCAGCGGGTCGGCGGTCAGGTCGAGCTTGGTGTCGGGCACCACCAGCCCCGGTGCCTGCCGGAACATCAGCGCGGTCAGGGCCAGGCACCCGAGGACCAGGCGGGCGCCCCACGGGGAGGAGGCGGTGCCAGGACGCTCCGGCTCGGCAGTCACAACCGCTCCAGCACGATCACGGCGTTCCAGGCCACGACCTCACGCAGGCCCGGCACGCGGATCAGCCACCGCGCCCAGGCCGGGTGATAGCGCGGCTCGACCGCCACGATGCGCGCCTCACCGGCCGCCTCGACGGACCGGGCCCAGCGCATCATCCGGGCCACGGAGCAGACAAACAGCGAGGTCCCGAAGTCGTTCTTGGGTCGGTGTCCGCGCCGCCGGGCATAACGGTCGGCGGCCCGGCGCCCGCCGAGGTAGTGCCACATCCCCGTCTCGTGGCCCCCGTGCGGTGACAGCCACGGCGTCCAGGACAGATAGGTGGTGCCCCCGGGCCGGGTCACGCGCAGCATCTCGTGCGCCATCTGCTCGGGGTCGGGGACGTGCTCCAGCACGTTGGAGGAGAAGCAGAGGTCCACGCTCGCGTCGGCCAGCGGCAGCGCCAGGCCGGACGCGCGCAGCGTGTTGGCGGCGGCGTGGCCGCGGGCGGTCAGCTCACCGGCATCGGGCTCGATGCCGAGGTAGCGCGCTCCGGCGGCGAGGAAGGCGTCGGCGAAGTAGCCGGGTCCGCCACCGACATCGACCACGTCCGCGCCGGCCAGCTCGGCGAAGCGGGCGACCTCGCGCGTCGAGTCGGCCGCGAGCACGCTGTAGAACCGGTCGGGGTCGCTCTGCTCGACCAGGAAGGCCCGGAAGAGGTGGACCGAGCGTGCGAGGGTGCCGGTCGGCGGCAGCTCGACATCGTCCACGACAACGAACCATAATGCGGCTACCATTCGGTAACTCATTTGGTGGCCCCCGCGCCGCCGCACCATGACGACGGAGTCTGACCCGATGCGGATCGCCCTGTGCAACTGGCGCGATCTCGCGCACCCCGAGGGCGGCGGCGCCGAGGTCTATGCGCGGATGGTCGCCGAGGGGCTGGCCGCCGCAGGTCATGACGTCACCTTCCTGTGCGCCACGCACGACAATGCCCCGCGCCAGGAGACGATCAACGGCGTGCACTACCTGCGGGCCGGGTCGCGCACCGGGGTGTATGCCGCAGCGCGCCGGGCGATCCGCCGGCTGGAGCCCGTGCAGGGCAGGTTCGACGTGGTCATCGACGTGCAGAACGGCCTGCCGTTCTTTGCTGGCTGGGCCACCCACGCGCCGGTGGTTGTCCTGGTCCACCACGTGCATCGCGAGCAGTGGCCAGTCGTCTTCAGCAAGCCCGTCGCGACCCTCGGCTGGGGCATCGAGTCGCAGGTCGCACCGCGGCTCAACCGTGGTCGGCAGTATGTCGCGGTGTCCCGCTCCACCAAGGACGAGCTGGTGGAGATGGGGGTCGAGCGCGACCACGTGGCGATCATCCACAACGGCACCAAGGCACCCCTGCCGGTGCCGGCACAGGAGGTCGACGGGCCGCGCCTGCTGGTGCTGGGTCGGGTGGTGAAGCACAAGCGGATCGAGCAGGCGATCGACGTGGCGACCCGGCTGCGCTCGCGCCACCCCGGTCTGCGGCTGCGCGTCGTCGGCGAGGGCTGGTGGAGCCCGCAGATCCGCGACCACGTGCAGGCTGTGGGGGCGCAGGACTACGTCGATCTGCTGGGTTTTGTCGACGAGGAGACCAAGCACCGGGAGCTGGCCTCGGCCTCGCTCCTGCTGGTGCCCAGCGTGAAGGAGGGCTGGGGGCTGTCCGTCGTCGAGGCCGCCAGCCACGGCGTGCCGGCCATCGGCTACCGCGACGCCGGTGGTGTCTCGGAGTCGATCGAGGACGGGGCGACCGGGCTGCTGGTCGACAACTTCGACCAGCTGGTCGCCTCGGCCGACGCACTGCTGCGCGACCCTGACCGGTTGGGCGAGCTCGGCGCCAACGCGCTGGCGCACTCGGCCCGGTTCACGTGGGACGAGACGGTGCGCGCGTGGGAGCAGCTGCTGCTGCGCACGGCCTGGGGGCACACCCCGACGGCCATGGGCGACCATGCCCACCCGGTGCCGCCGGTGCGCTCGCACACCGAGGCCGAGCTGCCGGTGGAGCGCGGCACCGCCTGACCCTTGGCTGGGCTGAGGGCTGCCGCTGCCAGGCTGTCGCCGCTACGCTGCGAGAGTGGCTGCGGACGCCGGGACGTCAACGGGGGAGACGAGGGCGAGCCGGCGCCACCTGTCCGGTGGAACCTCCCCCTCGCTCCGGTCCTTCCTGGGGACGGAGGCCGGCAGCGCGGGCCTGATGCTTCTGGCTGCGGTCGTGGCGCTGCTGTGGGCCAACTCCCCGTGGTCGGCCGGCTACGAGGCGCTGTGGAAGACCTCCGCTTCGGTGCGGCTGGGGGGTGCCGAGCTCGAGATGGACCTGGGTCACTGGGTCAACGACGGCCTGATGGCGCTGTTCTTCTTCGTGATCGGGCTTGAGGTCCGGCGTGAGCTCTCCGTCGGCGAGCTGACGCGCCGCCGCCGCCTCGTGGTCCCGCTGGTGGCCGGCGTCGGGGGCATGCTCGTCCCCGCGCTCCTCTATCTGGCGCTGAACCCCTCGGGTGACGCGGCGCGTGGGTGGGGCATCGTCATCGGGACCGACACCGCCTTCCTCCTGGGCGCTCTGGCCATCGTCGGCCCCGCCGTCTCCACGCAGCTGCGCATCTTCCTGCTGACGCTGACCGTCATCGACGACATCGTCGCGGTGACCGTGATCGGCGTGGTCTATTCGGACTCGATCCAGCTCGGACCGCTGCTGCTGGCAGTGGCCGCCCTGCTGGTCCTCGTCGTGGCGAGCCGGCTGAGAGTGGGGCGCGCCTCGCCATACGTACTGGTGGTCGTGGTGCTCTGGCTCGCCACGGTGCAGTCGGGGGTGCATGCCTCCATCGCCGGGATGCTCGCTGGGCTGTTGGTGCCGGCCTGGGCGCCGCGTCGGGACGAGGTCGAACGGGCGGCCTCCCTGTTCCAGGCGTTCCGCCAGTCGCCGATGGCGAGCGTCGGCCGCTCCGCGGGCCGGGGGCTGGCCCGGGCGGTGTCCGTCAACGAGCGCCTGCAGTCGGCGCTCCACCCGTGGACCAGCTATCTGGTGGTGCCGATCTTTGCCCTGGCCAACGCCGGCGTGGACCTGCGTGGCGGGTTGCTCGCGGAGGCGCTGCGCTCACCGGTCACCTGGGGCGTGGTCATCGGGCTGGTCGGCGGCAAGTTCATCGGCATCGGTGGCGGCGCCCTGCTGGCGGCCCGCCTGCGGCTGGGGGAGCCGCCCCAGGGGGTGGGACCGGGCCAGATCCTGGGTGGGGCCGCGCTGTCCGGGATCGGCTTCACCGTCTCACTGCTGATCATCAGGCTGGCCTTCGAGGACACCCCCCACCTGCTCAACGAGGCCACGGTCGGCGTCCTGCTGGCCGCGGTGCTCGCGACCGCCCTCGGCTGGGTCAGCTTCCAGGCTGCTGCGGCCTTCCACGGGGAGCGGTCGGCGGGCCTGCCGACGGCGCTCAGTCTGCCGGTCGACCCGGAGCGGGACCACGTCCGTGGGCCGGTCGGCGCGCCGCTGACCCTGGTGGAGTATGTCGACTTCGAGTGCACCTTCTGCGCCGTCACCACCGGGGTCGCCCGGGAGCTGCAGGAGCACTTCGGCGACGACCTGCGCTATGTGATCCGGCACCTGCCCCTGCCGGACGTGCACCCGCACGCCGAGCGGGCCGCGCTCGCGGCGGAGGCAGCCGGTGCCCAGGGCCAGTTCTGGGCGATGCATGACCTGCTGTTCACCCGGCAGGACCGGCTCGAGATCGAGGACCTCGTGGGCTATGCGTCCGAGCTGGGCCTCGACGTCGAGCGCTTCCTCCAGGACCTGGACCGGGAGGACCTCGCCGGCCGGGTGCGGGAGGACTCCCTCAGCGCGGAGGAGAGCGGGGCGCGGGGCACCCCCACCTTCTTCGTCGGCACCGAGCGGCACGTGGGTCCCCATGATGCCCAGACCCTGATTCGCGAGCTGCAGGCGAGGCGTCCCGGAGCTCCTGGCTGACGTCCGCCTGACGTCTCGCCTGACGCCCGCCTAATGCCCCGTCTGACGCCTGACATCCCTCCTGACGCCGGGTCAGGCGCGGTCCAGGATCGCGGCCAGGTCGGTGCCCGCGGGCAGCACGCCATAGAGCTGGCCGCCCTGCCCGTCCAGCCGGGTAGCCACGAACGCGTCGGCCACCGCCGCGGGAGCGTGGCGCACCATGAGTGAGGCCTGCAGCGCCAGGGCCAGGGCCTCGACGAGCTGTCGCGCACTGGCCTGGTCAGCCCGCGCCAGCAACGTCCGCGTCCTGGCCAGGTGGGCGTCGAGAGCGTCCGAACCACCCACCGACACCTCGGCCAGGAACGCCTCGACCGACTCAGGGTCCTTGGTGATGGCCCGCAGCACGTCCAGCGCGATGACGTTGCCTGACCCCTCCCAGATGGCCATGACCGGCTGCTCCCGATAGCGCATCGCCAGCGGGAAGTCCTCGACATAGCCGTTGCCACCCAGGCACTCCATCGCCTCGTAGGAGTGGCCGGGGCCGCGCTTGCAGACCCAGAACTTCGCCACGGCCGTCGCGAGGCGGCGGAAGGCAAGCTCCGCGTCGTCGGCGTCCGCGTCGTGGGCCCGGGCCAGGCGCAGCGCGGTCCAGGTGGCCGCCTCCGACTCCAGAGCCAGGTCGGCGAGGACGGCCGTCATCGCGGGCTGGTCCACGAGCAGCGCGCCGAAGGCGTGCCGGTGCCGCGCGTGCCACACCGCCTCGGCCACCGCCTGACGCATCCCGGCGGCGGAGCCCAGGACGCAGTCGAGCCGGGTGTGGGCGACCATCTCGATGATGGCGCGCACCCCGCGACCGGCCTCGCCGACCCGGTAGCCCACCGTCTGGTCCAGCTCGATCTCGCTGGACGCGTTGGAGCGGTTGCCGAGCTTGTCCTTCAGCCGCTGGATGGCAAACACGTTGCGGGTCCCGTCATCCAGCACCCGCGGCACCAGGAAGCAGCTCAGCCCGACGGGCTCCTGCGCGAGCACCAGGAAGGCGTCCGACATCGGTGCGCTGCAGAACCACTTGTGTCCGGTCAGCAGGTGGGACCCGTCACCGGCGTCCACCGCCGAGGTGGTGTTGGCGCGCACGTCCGAGCCACCCTGCTTCTCGGTCATCGCCATGCCCATGATCGCCGATCGTTTCCCGGGGACCAGGCGCTCGTCATACGCACGGGAGAACAGGCGCGGGAGCCACCGGTCGGCCAGCTCGGGGGTGAGCATGAGGCTGGGGACGGCGGCGTGGGTCATCGAGACCGGGCAGGCGTGACCGGGCTCGACCTGGGCATAGAGCATGAAGGTCGCGGCCCGGGCCACGGCGGCACCGGGAGCGGGTTCGGCCCAGGCCGCGGTGTGCGCCCCGTCGGCTACGGCTGCGCCGATGATGCGGTGGTATGCCGGGTCGTAGGCGACCTCGTCGACGCGCCGGACCCACCGGTCATGGGTGTGCAGCACCGGCGGCTGGCGGTGGACGGTCGCGGCATCCCCCTGGAACTGCGCGGTGCCGACCCGGGTGCCCACGTGGCGCAGGTGCTCGCTCGCCCACCCGGCCTCGAAGGCCTGCACCGCCTCGGTGAGCGCGAGGTTGGTGGTGAACTCGTCCACGTCCACGCGCGGCGGTGGCTGGTTGGTGACCTCGTGGGTGGACATGGCTCACCGTATCGCCACGGGCAACCCGTGCTCCCGGCCGCCGCCGAGCTGCTCGCGACCCGGGATACCTTGCGGTAACCTGGCGTCGACACACTTCCCAGGGAGGCCCCGTGAGTCAGTCCACGAACGCCGGCGGCGTCGGTCGACGCATCCTGCCTGCCGCGCTCGCCCTCGTGGTCGGCCTGGGCGCGGCCGGAGCGGCTACCGCTGCCGTGGTCAACAGCTTCAGCCCCGCCGACTCGCAGGCGCGCAGCACCGGTCTGACCGACCTGAAGCCGGCCGAGGAGATCCTCGGCTACGGCGACTGACCGACCCGCAGCACCTGCCACTCCCTCCCGTCGTGCACGACGGACACCCCCTGACCAGGCGTCGGTGACGCTCCGGGCGTCTGTCGCCAGATGATGACCTGGCTGATGCCGGCCTCGCGCAGGGCCTCCGCCTCCAGAGACGTCCCGGTCGCGAGCGCCCTCACCTGCGGGTCCTCCTCACCGCCCACCTCCCACGCGACCCCGTCGCGGCGCACGGTGAGGGTGCGCGCGTGGAGGACCTCGGCCTCCAGCGCGCGGGGGAACGGGTCGAGGAACTGCACCGGCCCCACCCGGTCCACCTGACGGAACGGCTGCCAGGGCAGCAGCAGCACGGAGCCTTCCGGCCCCTCGTGGACCAGATCGACCACGGTGGTCCACTCGGCCGGCACCGCCACCGGCCCGGCGTCCCGGGCCAGTCGTGCGGGCACGTCCGGGACGGTGAGTATGCCGAGGGCCAGGACCACCGCACAGGCACCCAACACATAGCCTCTCCCGCATTTTGATAGGGGTTTCGCTGGGCTCCCCCCCATTTTGGTAGTGGTTTCGTAGGGCGCCAAGGGCACGGTGCGCGCAGCGAAGACCTTGACCAGGTGCGCCAGGCCGAGGGCCACCAGCGCCGCGACCGCCAGGGTCGACCACCCCAGCCAGCGGTGGGTGTCCCGCGCGAGGGCGAGGCCAGGCACCTGCTGCAGCTCTCGCCAGACCGGCAGGAGCGGGCCGGCCAGTAGCAGGACCCCGACCACGCCTGCGACATAGGCAGCCGCGGCCAGGTCAAGGGCCGAGCGCGACGGGCGCCCTGGTCTGTGCGCGCGCCGAAGCCACCACCACGCGCTCGCCGCGCCCAGCACCAGCACCAGCTGCGCGGCGAGGACCGCGGCGTTGCCCCGTGAGTCCGGCCACGCCCCACCTGCCCACACCCCGCCGAGGGTGACGACCGAGCCGATCGTGCCCCAAGGTCCGTCGGCCGCCACCGCAAAGGCGTCTGCCCCGTCGCGCACCGCGCCGGCGCTGGGGTGCGCAAGAGCGGGGACGAGCCACGGCAGCGACAGCAGCCCGACCGGCACCATCAGGGCGACAGCCTGCCCCACCTGGCTCGCCCACCGACCGGCCCGGGAGTGCACGTGCACGGTGGCCACCACGAGCACCGTCACGCCAGCCATGACGGTACCGACCGGAGTGATCGCCGCGGGTGCCGCCGCCAGGAGGACCAGCAGCAACCGGACCCGCAGGGGACGCTGGGCCCGCACGGCCAGCACCAGCCACGGGATCATGGCGAAACCGAGGAGCGACGGTGCCTGGCCGAGCAGAAGCCGCTCGGCGACATACGGGTTGGTGATGGCCAGTCCGGCCCCCACGGCGGTGGCCACCGGTCCGTGTCGGCGCAGCAGCGTGGTCATCCCGCAGCCCACCAGCAGCAGCGGGGAGACGAGCAAGATCCGCGCGACCAACCCGGACGGCAGCAGCACGCTCAGCGCCGCGACCACGGCATCCAGCGGGACCGCCCGGGGGGCTGCGTCACCGCCACCGGTGTTGGCCCCCAGCACCGGGTCGGGCACGGTCACGAAGTCGCGGAAGAGGAACACCCCGTCCCAGGGGCCGACAGCGACGACACCCCCGAGCAGCAGCGCGGTCGCCGCGAGGGTCACGGTCAGGCCGCTCGCCCAGGCCCAGGAGGTCTGGCGCGAAGCTGGCACTGGCACTGGCACTGGCACGAAGGCTCGGGGCCCGGCGGCGGTCGGGAGGTTCAGACGTCGTCCGGGGTCACCGGCAGGGCGCGCTTGTGAGCGGTCCTGGTGTGCCAACCCTCGATGGTGGCCCGGTCCTGGTCCGAGACCTCTTTGCCCTCGAGATAGTCGTCGATCGCGTCATAAGTGACGCCGAGCGACTCCTCGTCTGGGCTGAGCGGTTTGCCGGCCTCGAGGTCGGCTGTCGGGACCTTGCTCACCAGGTGCTCGGGCGCGCCGAGGTGGGCAGCGATCGCGCGGACCCGGCGCTTGGTCAGGCCCGCCAGCGGGGTCAGGTCGCAGGCGCCGTCGCCAAACTTGGTGTAGAAGCCGACCACCGCCTCGGCCGCCTGGTCGGTGCCCAGCACCAACAGGGAGCGGGCGCCGGCGGCGAGATACTGCGCGACCATCCGCTCGCGCGCCTTGACGTTGCCCTTGACGAAGTCGGCGTGGCCGATGCTGGTGAAGTCGACCCCCGCGGCATCCACCTCGGAGAACATGGCGTCCGTCGACGCCTGGATGTTGACGGTGATGGTCTCGTCGGCACCGACGAAGGCCACGGCAGCAGCAGCGTCCGCCTCATCGGCCTGCACGCCGTAGGGCAGCCGCATGGCCAGGAAGGCCGCCTCACCGCCGGCCTCACGGACTCGCTCGCACGCCAGCTGGGCCAGCCGACCGCACGTGGTCGAGTCCACCCCGCCGCTGATGCCGAGGACGAACCCCTTGGTGCCGGACCCGCGCAGATAGTCGGTCAGGAATGTGATCCGGCGCTCGGTCTCGCTCGCGGCGTCGAAATCCGGCCGCACTCCCAGCTCGGCGATGATCTCCTGCTGCTTGCTCATGGCTACGAACCTACCGCTCACACCAGGGCTTCAGCCGTCAAGGAGTGACAATAGATAGCTGCCGTAACCCGATTTCAGGAGCGGTCCGGCACGCTCGCTCAGCTCCTCGTTACTGAGCAGGCCCATCCGCCAGGCGACCTCCTCGGGGCAGCCGACCTTCAGCCCTTGCCGGCCCTCGAGGGTGCGCACGTAGTTGCCTGCGTCGTTGAGGTCGTCGAAGGTGCCGGTGTCCAACCACGCGGTGCCCCGGGGGAGGACCTCGACCTGGAGCGACCCCTCCTGCAGGTAGGACCGGTTGAGGTCGGTGATCTCCAGCTCTCCCCGGGCGCTCGGGCTCAGGGCGCGGGTGCGCTCGACCACGGTCTGGTCGTAGAAGTAGAGGCCGGGCACGGCATACGGGCTGCGGGGGTGGCGCGGCTTCTCCTCCAGCGACAGCGCCCGGCCCTCCTCGTCGAACTCCACCACGCCGTAGGCCGTGGGGTCAGCCACCCGGTAGGCGAACAGCGCCGCGCCGGCCAGGGTCTCGAAGCGGCGCAGCTGGTTGCCCAGGCCGGAGCCATAGAAGATGTTGTCGCCGAGCACCAGGGCGCTGGTCTCGCCGGCGACGTGGTCGGCCCCGATCAGGAAGGCCTGCGCGATGCCGTCCGGGCTGGCCTGCTGGGCATAGGTGATCGAGATGCCGAAACGGGAGCCGTCACCCAGCAGCCGCTCGAAGGCCGGGGCGTCCTGGGGCGTGGTGATCACCAGGACGTCACGCACCCCTGCCAGCATCAACGTCGACAGGGGGTAGTAGACCATCGGCTTGTCAAAGACCGGGACCAGCTGCTTGCTGACCCCGAGAGTGATCGGGTGCAGCCTGGACCCGGTGCCGCCTGCCAACAGGATTCCTCGCATGCCGAGTCATCGTAGGCGCACCCGCTGACGGTGGCGGTGGTTAGGGTTGGCGGCATGCAACATGTGGTGGTGACCGGGGGTGCCGGCTTTATCGGGTCCAACTTCGTGCGTTACGTCCTGACGCACACCGCGGCTCGGGTCACCGTCCTGGACAAGATGACGTATGCCGCGAGCCCGGAGGCGCTCCAAGGGTTGCCGGCCGACCGGCTCGAGGTGGTCGTGGGTGACGTTGCGGACGCGTCGGTCGTCGACCCGCTGGTGGCCCGGTTGACCGGCCCGTCGGACGCGGTGGTCCACTTCGCCGCCGAGTCGCACAACGACAACTCCCTGCGTGACCCCAGCCCCTTCGTGCAGACCAATATCGTCGGCACGTTCGTGCTCCTCGAGGCGGTCCGTGCCCACGACGTGCGGCTGCACCACGTCAGCACCGACGAGGTCTACGGCGACCTGGCGCTGGACGACCCGCAGCGGTTCACCGAGCAGACGCCCTACCGGCCCTCCAGCCCCTACTCCGCGTCCAAGGCCGGAGCCGACCACCTGGTGGCGGCGTGGGTGCGCTCGTTCGGGGTGCGCGCCACCGTGAGCAACTGCTCCAACAACTACGGACCATGGCAGCACATCGAGAAGTTCATCCCCCGGCAGATCACCAACGTGTTGTCCGGCAGCAGACCGCGCCTGTATGGCTCCGGCCAGAACGTGCGGGACTGGATCCACACCGAGGACCACTCCTCGGCCGTCTGGGCGATCCTGCAGGACGGCGTGATCGGGCAGACCTATCTGATCGGCGCCGACGGCGAGCGCTCCAACCTCGAGGTCGTCCAGCTGGTCCTGGAGCAGCTGGGCCGTGACCCCGACGACTTCGACCACGTCGCCGACCGGCCGGGCCACGACCTGCGCTACGCGATCGACTCGACCCTGCTGCGCACCGAGCTCGGCTGGAACCCGCGCTACACCGACTTCGAGGCCGGTCTGAAGGACACCATCGAGTGGTACTCCGCGCACCGCTCCTGGTGGGAGCCGCACAAGCAGGACGTCGAGGCCGGCTACGCGACCAAGGGGCAGTGACGGTGGACCTGGCGATCCGGCATACCGCCATCCCTGGTCTGCTCGTCGTCGACCTGCCGGTCCACGGCGACTCCCGCGGGTGGTTCAAGGAGAACTGGCAGCGAGCCAAGATGACCGCACTCGGACTGCCCGACTTCGGTCCGGTCCAGCACAGCGTCGCGCACAACGGTCCGGCCGGGGTGACCCGGGGCATCCACGCCGAGCCGTGGGACAAGTTCGTCTCGGTCGTCCACGGACGGGCCTTCGGTGCCTGGGTGGACCTGCGGGAGGGGCCGACGTTCGGGACCGTGCACACCGAGGAGCTCGACGAGCGCACCGCCGTCTTCGTGCCCCGCGGAGTGGGCAACAGCTATCAGACCCTGGCCCCGGACACCGTCTACTCCTACCTCGTCAACGCGCACTGGAGCCCTGACGCGCACTACACGATGCTCAACCTGGCCGACGAGACCGCGGCCGTGCCCTGGCCGATCCCGTGGGCGGACGCGACGGTCTCCGACAAGGACCGGGCGCACCCCCGGCTCGGTGAGGTCAGCCCGGTGCCCGCGGCGCGGACCCTGGTCCTGGGCAGCGCCGGTCAGCTGGGACGCGCCCTCCTGGCGCAGCTTCCCGGGGCGGTCGGCCTGACCCGTGCCGAGCTCGACCTCGGCGATCCCGCCGCGATCGCGGGGCTCGACCTCTCCGGCGTCGACACCGTGGTCAACGCCGCCGCCTTCACCCAGGTCGACCGTGCCGAGACCGATGACGGGCGCCGACAGGCCTGGGCGGCCAACGCGACCGGGGTGGCGGCGCTCGCGGCTGTCGCGGCCCGGCACGGGTGCACGCTGGTCCACTACTCCAGCGACTATGTCTTCGACGGCACGGCGCGCGAGGCCGACGAGGGGGAGCCGCTGGCGCCGCTGGGGGTCTATGGCCAGGCCAAGGCGGCAGGGGACCTGGCGGTGTCGGTGACCCCGAGGCACTACCTGCTGCGCACCTCCTGGGTGGTCGGTGACGGAGGCAACTTCGTGCGGACCATGCAGCGCCTCGCCGGCGGGGGGGTCGAGCCGCGGGTGGTGGACGACCAGGTCGGCCGGCTCACCTTCACCAGCGAGCTCGCCCGCGCGACAGCCCATCTGCTGACCAGCGCCGCGCCCTACGGGACCTATCACGTGACCAACGGCGGCGAGCCCGGCAGCTGGGCCCAGATCGCCCGGCGAGTCTTCGCCCACGAGGGCCGTCCCCAGTCGGCCGTCCACGCGGTGACCACGCAGGACTATGCCGCGGACACTCCTGACCCGACCGCGCCGCGGCCTCCGCGCAGCGTGCTCGACCTGAGCCGGCTGCGGGCAACCGGCTTCGAGCCGACCGACCAGTGGCAGGCGCTGGAGGACTACCTGGGCACCGACCCGGCCTGATGGTCGTCGCACCGGCAGCGCCAGGAGGCGCCGATGTGGCGCGGCCGGTCGGCCCGCCCGACTAGAGTGGGCCTGGCTGGAGGGGGTCCCCGGCTGGCCGATCGCCATACACGACACATGAGGAAGAGGTGCGCCATGCGCCGCACGATGACCATTGCTCTGACCGCCACCGCGCTGCTCGGTCTGTCTGCCTGCGGGGGCTCCGAGCCGCTGACCCAGGAGCAGAGCCGCGAGGCACTCCTGACCCAGGAGGACTTCCCGCTGGACGGTTTCACCGCTGGGACCGTCGAGGAGGGCGCCTCGGACTCCGAGGCCACCGACGCGTTGGCGGACTTCCCTGGGGCCGACCAGTTCAGCGACGAGTGCACGGACGCGCTGGAGTCGGTGGAGAACGTCGGCAGCAAGTTCACCACCCAGTCGAGCGTCGACTTCACCGGCGACGACCCGTCGGCCACCCTGATCGGGCCGGCTGAGGTGACCGTGGTCGTCGCGTCCCTCGAGGAGGGTGACAACCCGCTCGAGGCGGTCAACGCGCTCAGCTCGGCCTGTGACGAGGTCAAGATCGAGGAGCAGGGCATGGAGCTGACGATCAACTTCAACGAGGTCGACGGCGACGCGCAGGGGGCCAAGATCTCACTGTCCATGGGGGGTCAGGCGATGGAGATGGTCATCGCTGGTCGCGAGGACGGCGGCAACTATGCCGTGGTCACCGGGACCGGTGTCAGCGACGAGGAGCTCATGGAGGTCCTGGACGCACAGGAGGAGAAGATCGCCGACCTCTGAGTCGCGCCAAGCTCAACAGTCACACTGGCCCCACCTGTCACTCCACTCCGCCAGTGAGTCAAGAAACGGCCCCGAGTCGCCAAAAGATCCTCCTCGAGGTGTAGTCAGGAGGGGGTCGGTGGCTCTAGAGTCATGACCAGGTTCCGTGACGCAGTGCAGGGCGAGTGTGGGCAGGAGAACGACGCGTGCAAGACATAGGGGGCACCACCCGGCCAACGGGTGGTCGGCGAGCAGCGGGCCGAGGGAGGCACCGCGAGCTCCACATCACGCTGCAGCGCAGGTCGATCGCGGTGCTGGGGGCCGCGCTGGTCATCTCGATGGTGCAGTTCCCTGCCTCTGGTGACGGCAAGGACGGGGGCGACTCCGGCGCCTCGTCCACCGAAGGGTCAGGTCAGGGCTCCACACCGGCGCTGCCAGGGACCAGCTCCTCGGGTGGATTGCAGTATGGCGGCCGCTCGATGGGTCCCTCCCCACTGCTGACGCTGCCGGAGGACCCGAGCTACCCGGTGCCGGAAGCCCCGGTCAACGAGAGCCTGCCCGACGGCGTGGAGCTGCCCGAGGACGTGGACCAGGCGGCCGTCTTCCAGCGCAACGTGATCTGCGACCCGGTCGCCAAGCCGGGCGTGATCGCCGTGGCCAACCTGCTCGGCCAGGCCTACGACCGCCCGGGCTACACCCTGGCCCGCTCCTGCATCGACCTGCGTTCTGAGCATTACGACGGCCGCGCGGTCGACTGGCAGCTCAACGCCTATGACCCGATGGACCGTCGCATTGGCGATGCCGCAGCCACCTGGCTGACCGACAACGACGGCGAGGTCGCCCGCCGGCTCGGCATCCAGTCGGTCATCTGGAACAACCGCTCCTGGCACGCCAGCGACGGCACCTGGAGGGCCTATGCCGGACAGAGCCCGCACACCGACCACATCCACATCTCGCTCACCTGGGACGGCGCCAACATGCGCACCTCCTGGTGGACCGGGGTCGCGCTGACGGCCGAGGAGGTCGACCAGGGCCCGTGCGCGGTCGTGGGCGGTGCCTATGCCGCCGTGCCGCAGGCGGCGCGCACCGAGCCGTGTGACCTGACGCAGTTCTGGCCGGCCGACACTGGCTATGCCTCGATCCGTCCCGGCGGACAGGGCGCTGGCCTCGGCCTGGTCCAACCGTTGTTGGACGTCCCGCAGACCAACCAGTTCGACCTGCAGACCCGCGAGGCGCTGCTGGTGTGGCAGGACGAGCAGGGGATCCCGCAGACGGGCGTGCTCGACCAGCTGACGTATGCCGCGGCGCTGGGTTGGGAGCTCCCTGAGCTGCCCGAGGCGGCGCTTGCTGTCGCGCAACCGGACCATGCCGTCACCGAGTTCACCGCGCACAAGCGGGCCGTCCTCACCGAGGGTGACACCGGTGAGGTCGTCAAGGTCCTGCAGGGGGCGCTCGGCGTCGACGACGACGGCGTCTTCGGGCCGTTGACCGCTGAGGCGCTCACGGAGTTTGCCGGGGAGCACCCGCTGCTGCTCGATGACCTGACCGCCACCGACACGCTGGTCTGGGAGCTGCTCGAGCAGCGTGCCCATCCGCACCTCGCGCTGCGCCAGGTCGAGCTCGAGATCGGTGACGAGGGCTACCCAGTCCAGGTGCTGCAGCGTCTCCTCGAGCTCGAGGACGACGGCATCTTCGGACCGATGACCCAGCAGGGAGTGCTTGACGCCCAGGGCGCGGCCGAGCTTGAGGAGACCGGCCTCGTCGACGGCGCGACGTGGCAGGCGATCGACGAGGCAGCCGTGGCCCGTGCCAATGCAGACGCTGAGGCGGAGAAGCAGGCCGAGGCTGATGCGAAGGCCAAGGCGCAGGCCGAGGCTGATGCGAAGGCCAAGGCGCAGGCCAAGGGGGAGGCAGCGGCCAAGGTCGCGACCGACGCCAAGGCAGAGCTCGACCGGTTCGCTCGCGAGGTGGCCGACAACGGCGCTGTGAAGTGACGCGGCGGGCGCGACGCGCGCTCGTCCGCGCCCCCAGCCCCCGGCTCGCCGATGGTCTGGTGACGCACATCGCCCGATCCGACTCGGTCGATCCCGACAGGGCACTGGCCCAGTGGCGCGACTACTGCTCTGCGCTGTCCGCGGCCGGCTTCGAGCTGGTCGAGGTGGATCCCGCGCCAGAACACCCGGACAGCGTCTTCATCGAGGACGCACTGGTGGTCGTGGGCGACCTGGCGGTGGTGACGGCTCCCGGCGCCCCTGAGCGCCGCGACGAGGTGATCGGTGCCCGCGCCGCCGCGCGAGCCCTCGGGCTCGAGGTGGTCGAGCTGGCTGCACAGGATGGGTCCGCGAAGGGTGAGCCTGCGCGAGATGAGCCTGCGCGAGATGAGCCTGCGGGTGGTGAGCCCGGCGAGCCGGTCCACCTCGATGGCGGTGACGTCCTCAAGGTGGGCTCCGCGGTCTATGTCGGCGTGGGTGGCCGGACGACCCAGGCAGGGGTGCAGGCTCTGGCCCGAGCCGTGGCGGGGACCGATCACACGGTCGAGCCCGTGCCGATCAGCTCGACCCTGCACCTCAAGAGCCAGGTGACTGCCCTGCCCGACGGCACGGTGGTCGGCTTCCCCGACCTGGTCGACCAGGTCAGCGCCTGGCCACGCTTCCTGGCGGTGCCCGAGCCGGAGGGGGCCCACGTGGTCGTCCTCGCCGACGACACCGTCCTGATGTCGGACGCCGCACCGCGCTCGGCCGACCTGTTCCGGTCGCGGGGCCTGTCGGTGATCGAGGTCGACGTGAGCGAGTTCGTCAAGCTCGAGGGCTGCGTCACCTGCCTGTCGGTGCGTCAACATCCCTTTGACTGACCGGTGAGGCAGGTGGTCAGGGCTCGGTGAGGAGGGCGACCAGGTCGTTGACCGCCGCCCGACCGGCGCGGTTGGCGCCGATCGTGGAGGAGGATGGGCCATAACCGACCAGGTGGACCCGCGGCTCGTCAGCCACGCGCGTGCCCTCCATCGCGATGCCACCACCGTGCCCCCGCAGCCTCAGCGGAGCCAGGTGGTCGAGCGCCGCACGGAAGCCGGTCGCCCACAGGATCACGTCCACGGGCAGGACGCTGCCGTCGACCAGACGCACCCCGTCGGGCACCATCTCGAGGAACATCGGGCGACGCTCAAGGGCTCCGCGGGCGGCGGCCTCCCGCAGGGCGGGAGTCCACAACAGTCCGGTGACCGACACCACGCTGAGCGGCGGCAGCCCCCGGGCCACCCGCTCCTCGACCATGGCCACCGCGTCCCGTCCCGCACCGGCGTCGAACGCGCTGTCCCGCCAGACCGGCTCGCGCCGGGTGAACCAGCTGGTTGACGTGACCTGCGAGATCTCGTCGAGCAGCTGGACCGCCGAAATCCCTCCGCCGACCACCGCCACGTGCTGGTTAGCGAACTCCTGCGCCGAGACGAAGTCGGCCACGTGCAGCTGGCGTCCCTCGAAGGTCTGCTGGCCCGGATAGAGCGGCCAGAATGGTTTGGTCCAGGTGCCCGTGGCGTTGATGAGGGCACGGGTCGACCACGACCCGGCCGACGACTCGACACGCAGCCTGCCGTGCGGGTCGTCATCCTCGCGGGAGACCCGACGGACGTGCACGGGCCGTCTGATCGCCAGCTCGAGCTGCTGCTCGTAGTCGTCGAAGTAGCGGGTGATGAACTCCGAGCTGGGCTCGGCCGGATCGACCTCGGGGGTCTGGACGCCGGGCAGGGAGCTGATGCCGTTGACGGTGGCCATCCGCAACGAGCGCCACCGGTGCTGCCACGCACCGCCGGGACCTTCCTCCGCGTCCAGCACCAGATAGCTCAGCCGGTCTCCCCGAGGCAGCCCTCCCCGGTCGGACTGGGGGTCGGCCGACTCTGCTCCTGCTCGCACTCCGACTCTCTCTCCCGCGGCGGGCACCAGGCCGCGCCGTTGCAGGTGGAACGCGGCCGACAGCCCGGCCTGGCCGGCACCGATGACCAGGACGTCCACGAGCTGCGGCTGAGAGTCAGTCACGCTCACTGAACACCGCTGCTCAGGTGACTTCTTCCCACAAGGCGCGGCGCACGGCATACCGGCGTAGTTTGGTGCCATGAGTGAGCAGGCGATCGATCCCAGCGTGCCGCCGAGCGGCGACGGATGCGTCGAGTGCCTGGCCGCTGACGGCTGGTGGATCCACCTGCGCCGCTGCGCGACCTGCGGTCAGGTCGGCTGCTGCAACAGCTCGCCGGGACAGCACGCGACGGCACACTTCCAGCAGACCGGGCACCCGATGGTGCAGAGCTTTGAGCCCGGTGAGGACTGGTTCTGGGACTACCGCACCGAGGACTATGTGGAGGGTCCGACGCTGGCGGAGCCGACGGCACGCCCGGCCGACCATCCGGTGCCCGGACCAGCTGGCGCCGTGCCCGACGACTGGAGGAGCAAGATCCACCGTTAGGCAGCTCGCCGACTAGGCTTGCCGCCATGGCGAGACCGCACATTGCTGCAGTCCTCGAGGACAAGGTCTTCGGGAGGGTCGAGAAGGTGCTCCGGCGCCGCGGATGGCAGGAGCGGCTGCACGGATACACCGGCTATGGCACAGCTGAACAGGCGCGGATCCTGGCGCGGGTGCTGCTGAGCCGGTCCGAGCCCAGGCAGGCCGGCACCCTCCGTGACGAGGAGGAGCCGGACGACGACGACGCCCAGCCCGCCGAGGCGATCTATCAGGCGCTGCGGGGGTGGCGCCACTTCGTGACCGCTCCCGCTCTCAACGCACCGGTCTCGGTCACTCTGGGGGAGGCCAGGCTCGAGTGTCGGGTGGACCGCGGTGGCTACCTGGACCTCGACGTGAGCGGGCACGGCCTGGAGCCCGGCTGGCACACCGCCGAGATCCGGGCGGGCAACGGCGACACTGTCGAGGCGCCCGTGCGGATCATGGAGCCGGCGGTCGAGGTCGGCCTGGTCAGCGACATCGACGACACCGTGATGGTCACCCACCTGCCACGTCTGTTCATCGCGGCATGGAACACCTTCTTCCGCCAGGAGTTCGCCCGCGAGGTCGTCCCCGGCATGGCCGCGCTCTTCCGCTCTCTCGTGGCAGAGCGTCCCGGCATGCCGGTCTTCTATCTGTCGACCGGGGCGTGGAACACCGCGCCGACACTGACCCGGTTCCTCCGGCGCAACAACTATCCCGAGGGCCCTCTCCTGCTGACCGACTGGGGGGCGACCAACACCGGCTGGTTCCGCAGCGGACAGCAGCACAAGAGCCACGAGCTGCACCGCCTGCTGCGCGACTTCCCCGGGATGCGCTGGATCCTGGTGGGTGACGACGGGCAGCACGACCCGACGATCTATGGCGAGTTCAGCCAGCAGCACCCCGAGGCGGTCGAGGCCGTCCTGATCCGGCAGCTGACAACCGCCCAGCAGATGCTGAGCCACGGTCTGCCGATCGCCAACGACGAGCTGCTCGGCAAGGACTACTTCGGGGTGCCCATGCTGCGCGCTCCCGATGGCTTCTCGCTGCACCGGATCCTGGCCGTCAGCCGGCAACGGTTGGCCGACCTGCGTCCCAGGACCAGCCATGCCTGAGCTGCCCGAGGTGCAGGGTCTGGTCGACTTCCTCGCCGGTCGTGTGGTGGGCAGGGTGATCACGGATGTCGAGCTGGGGTCGATCGCGGTGCTCAAGACGTTCAACCCGCCGCCGGACGCCCTCGTCGGGCGGCCGGTCGACGGCGTCGCCCGGCACGGCAAGTTCGTCGATCTGGACGTCGACGGCACGCACCTGGTGTTCCATCTCGCGCGGGCCGGGTGGCTGCGCTTCTCGGAGAAGTTGCCGACCACGCGGGTGCGTCCCGGCAAGTCGCCGATCGCGCTGCGCGTGCGGCTGGACGACGAGTCCGGCTTCGACCTGACCGAGGCCGGGACCAAGAAGGGGCTGGCGGCCTATGTCGTCGAGGATCCGCAGTCGGTGCCGGCCATCGGCAGCCTCGGTCCCGATCCGCTGAGCGAGGGCTTCACCCGCGAGGTCTTCGGGCAGATCCTGGCGGGACAGCGCAGTCAGATCAAGGGGCTGCTGCGCAGCCAGGGGACCATCGCGGGGGTCGGCAACGCCTATTCGGACGAGGTGCTGCACGCCGCGAAGCTCTCTCCGTTTGCCATCGCCAACACGCTGACAGCAGAGCAGGTCGACACGTTGTATGCCGCGCTGCGCGAGACCCTGCAGGCTGCGGTCGCGCAGAGCTCGGGCAAGCCGGCCGCCGAGCTCAAGGATGCCAAGCGCCGCGGGATGGCCGTGCACGGACGGGCCGGCCAGGAGTGCCCGGTCTGCGGCGACACCGTGCGCGAGGTCAGCTTCGCTGACTCGGCGCTGCAGTATTGCCCGACGTGCCAGACCGGTGGGAAGCTGCTGGCTGACCGCCGCATGTCGCGGTTGCTGAAGTAGGCGGGTGACCGGCCGCTGCCACACCTGCGGATGCACGGACGTGTCAGGATGGATGGATGAGTGAGACACCGTTGATCTCCGTGGCCGACCTGCCCGACGACGCCGTCCTCGTGGATGTCCGCGAGGACGACGAGTGGGTGGCCGGCCACGCTCCCCACGCGATCCACGTCCCGATGGGCACCGTCCCGGACAACCTCGACGCCCTGCCCGACGCGGACGAGCCGGTCCCGGTGATCTGCCGCAGCGGGGGGCGGTCGCACCGCGTCGTGCAGTGGTTGGTCCACCAGGGCTTTGATGTCGTGAACGTCGATGGCGGCATGCGTGCCTGGGCCGGTGCCGGCAAGGAGATGACGAGCGAGAACGGCAGCGAGCCCACCGTCATCTAGACAGCGGGTGCCCAGTCAGACCCCGCACTCGTGGCTCAAGGCAGCCGCGACCCACACACCCACCATCTCGTCGGGCAGCGTGGAGCCGGCCTCAAAGGACTCCAGGCCCTTGCCGTTGGCGCCGTTCGGGTTCATCTTGCCCTCGCCCTTGGGGTCGCCGATCGTCTTGCTGACCTTGATCTTGATCCCGACGGGGAGGACCCTCGGCCCGCAGAGCGTCGTAGCCAGCCTCGACCTGCTCCTCGCAGGCCGCTTCGAACAGTCCGAGGCCCTTCTGCCACATCACCCGCAGGATTGATTGCCCCTACCCCTGGGGATGACGCGTCGTCACCTCAGGTCGTGCATCCGCCTAGTCAGGGGGCGTAAACACCCGTGCCTGCCAGCCCCACTCGCGAGCGGTCTCCACGCTAGGCGGTCGCTCGTCGGTGAAGTGGACCAGTCCTGGTCCCACGACGCGGGCCAGTCGGGCCTCGATCTCGGCGTGGGCCGCCGGGCAGTCCCCGTCCAGGAGGTGCTGGGCGAAGACGCCGAGACCGGCTTCCGCCAGACTCGTCGCCGCTCCTTCGCCGGTGGCGGTCAGCAGGAAGAGGGGGGTCCCCGCCCGCTCCAGCTCCACCAGCAGCGGTGTCGTGACGTCCGCGTGGCGGAGCACGGTGCCGAGGTCGAGCACCGCGACCTCGGCACGGCCCAGGAAGCACGCGATCCGCCAGGGCACCGCCTGGACAACGCGGTGGACGAGCACCGCGTCGAGTGGGATGTGCACTTCGCCCCTCCGTGTGTGCAAGGTCAAGGCATCGCGGTCGCGCGCGGTGATCCTCCCGACCGCGTCGCTGGCGCGGCCGTCGGCCAGGCGGTGCCGGACCGTCACGCGCTCGCCCAGGGGGATGTCGCTGAGACTCTCTGGAGGCATATTGCCGACTCTAACGCCCTGGCTAGACGTTGCTTCCCTGGGCGAGAGGAGACGTAGGTGATTGGTGACTATCCGGGCATCTAAGAGAAAAGCAAGAGCACGTCATACGAGCCGATCGTCCGCGTTTCCGACACGCCGATCAGGCTCTATCTGGAGATATCCGCCACACGCTAGAGAACGGCATACAGTGCCATCGTGGACCCGATACGCAACCCTTATGCCCCCGGCGCCGGGCAGCGCCCGCCCGAGCTCGCCGGCCGTGATGAGCAGCTCGACCGCTTCCAGGTGGTCCTCGAGCGGATCCAGCGGGGCCGTCCGGAGCGGTCGATGATTTTGACCGGGCTGCGCGGGGTCGGCAAAACGGTGCTGCTCAACGCGCTCCGCTCGACGGCGGTGCGCTCGCGGTGGGGGACCGGCAAGTTTGAGGCGCGCCCCGACCAGGCGCTGCGGCGCCCGCTGGCTGCGGCACTGCACGTCGCTGTCCGCGAGCTGGGCCATCCTCGCGGAGAGGAGCTGGACCACGTGCTCGGCGTCATCAAGGCGTTCGCCCAGAAGGACCAGCCGGGCGCCAAGCTGCGCGACCGCTGGAACCCGGGCATCGACGTGCCGGCCATCTCCGGACGGGCGGACTCGGGCGATATCGAGATCGACCTGGTGGAGCTGTTCACCGACGTGGGTGGTCTGGCTGCTGACGTCGGCAAGGGTGCCGCGGTGTTTATCGATGAGATGCAGGACCTTGGCCCGGACGACATCTCTGCGATCTGTGCCGCCTGTCATGAGCTCAGCCAGACCGCTCTGCCGGTGATCGTGGTTGGCGCCGGGTTGCCGCACCTGCCCGCGGTGCTGTCGGCGAGCAAGTCCTACTCGGAGCGGCTGTTCCGTTACAACCGCATCGATCGGCTCGATCGGTCCAACGCTGATCAGGCGCTGCGGGCTCCCGCCCAGCACGAGGACGCCGACTTCACCCCCGAGGCGCTGGATGCGCTGTATGCCGCGACCGGCGGTTATCCCTATTTCATCCAGGCCTATGGCAAGGCGGTGTGGGACCACGCCCCCCAGACGCCGATCACCGCGGAGGACGTGCGCGTCGCCTCTCCCGAGGCCGAGTCGGAGCTGGCCGTCGGCTTTTTCGGGTCGCGCTATGAGCGCGCGACGCCGGGGGAGCGGGAGTATCTGCGGGCCATGGCCGACCTCGGTGCCCAGGTCGCGGCCGACGATCCCGACGCGGTCGATGCGATCGAGTCCGTGCCGACCGCCGACGTCGCGGCCCATCTGGAGCGCAAGCCCCAGTCGTTGTCCCCTGCGCGCGATGCCCTGTTGAAGAAGGGGCTGATCTATTCGGGCGAGCGCGGGCGGATCGCCTTCACGGTGCCGCACTTCGGCAGATACCTGCGGGCCCAGGCCTGAGCACAGTTGTCTAGTTCGAGCGAAAGACGCGGGCGAGCTAAACGAGACTCGTGAGACGAGGCAGCGCGAGGAGCATGTCGTCGCAGTGAGACGCAGACCATGTCGCCACGTGACGTAAGTGCGGAACGTGTCGCCATGCATACGTATGCAGTGAAGCGAGGCGCTGACCGTGGTCCGCTGATCTGATCCGTCGATTCCAGGCGTGGCTTCTCCGTGTCCGGAGAGGAATCGGTCAGTGGGACGAGGGGCCGTCCGGCATGATCGCGGTCAGGCCCCACGACGTCACGTCATCGAGGGTCAGGCGCAGGGTGGCGCTGTCGTCGTCGATTCTGGCGCGGCCACGGACCATGAACGCCCAGGGCGACCAGCCCGGGCCCGACGCGAGGCCGTCGATGACAACGGCGGCGCGCCCGGTGGCGCGGACGTGGGCGGCTCGCACCGTCCGGGGGACGTCCCGGCCGCCGAGGACAAGTTCCTGGGTGGCCGGGTCGTACGACCAGCCACCAGGAACGACGTGCGGCATACCATCGGCGTCGACGGTGGCGATCCGGGCCAAGGACCGGGGTGGGTCGAGCAGAAAGCGCCGCTCTGCCTCGCTCAGTTGCGACCTGGCCACGTCACTGCGCCTTGCTGCTCGTGGCCCGGCGGACCGCGATGAACCAGGCGGCGCCAGCCGCGAGGTGCATGCAGGCCAACGCCACCTGCGTATCTGTCCCCGCGATCATGGTGAACGGTGCAGGCACGGTCACGACAGCGACCATCAGGCCGATCACCGCAAGGACGCGCCAGGCACGAGTCCCCGACCGGCGCAGTCGCAGCAGCAGCAACGTGGCTAAGAGCATCGGCGCGATGGTCATCAGTGCGATCATCCCGACTCCGATGGCCATCGGGGGCTCAGTCTCGGCACGCCGGAGGAGCATGTCGGCCCCCAGCCCACGGGCCAGGACCAGGACGGTGATGTTGACGGTCAGCGCTGTCGCAACGGACCACAGCCCTGTGCGCCATGCAAGGGCGGCCGAGAGAGAAGACCCGGCACCAGTAGCGGAGCGAGTCGGTGCAACTGGGTGAGCGAACATGGTGGTAGACCTCCATGGTTGAGGAAATCAAGGGATTTCAGAGTGACACCGACTGTTGAGGTTGTCAACAGATTGGGTGGTCAACTATTGTGGCGAGGTGTCCTCCGCGACCGAAGTCGACGTCTTGGCCGAGGCCCACGGCCTCAGTGCCCAGCTTCTGCGCGTGGCCGAGCGCGCTCGCAACGACTTCGCAGACGTCGTCGGCGAGCTGGGGCTGACACCACAGCAGGCCCGCGCCGTGCTCTGGCTGGATAACCCCAGCGCCATGCGAACTCTGGCCGAGCACCTGGCTTGCGACGCCTCCAACGTCACCGGAATCGCAGACCGGCTGGAGGAGTCCGGGCTCGTCGAGCGGGTCCCTGGTCAGGACCGCCGCGTCAAGTTGCTCCGACTCAC
The DNA here is from genome assembly GCF_023923205.1 of Ornithinimicrobium cryptoxanthini. NCBI lineage: Bacteria > Bacillati > Actinomycetota > Actinomycetes > Micrococcales > Ornithinimicrobiaceae > Ornithinimicrobium > Ornithinimicrobium cryptoxanthini. Next base: position 101,891 of record NZ_CP099490.1, read on the forward strand.
CACCAAAGGTGTGGCACTGCGCGCCGACCTCGCCGACCGCGTCGCCGCCGGCTCCACCGTCACCGCCAAGCTGACCAGCCAAGAACGCACCCAACTCGCAGCACTGCTCGACAAGCTCCTCGCCTGACGAACCGCGCCACCCGCAGCCGGTGGTCTACCGGGCTGGGGGCGGCCTGGGGACGCTTCGTAGCCGTCCTCATGACCTGGACACCTCGGGTCGACGAGGCTAACAATGCCGTGGCAGTGACCGAGAGGATCATCCACGTATCAAGCATTCGAGTGCTGTCACGACCAAGCTCGTCCTGCCGCCGTGGGCCCCCGCCCTGGGCGGAGGGACCACCGCTGCCTAACGGCTCCCTTGTCAACGCTCTGTCTCAAAGTCCGCAGCGGAGCGCGTCTCAGAATCAGCCCCTGCAGGGGGCCACAGTCTCAAATCGGTCGCAGCTGACACAGTGGGCGGCATCAGTGTCAGCCGTCTGCGGGGGAGCAACCTCAGCGGGTGGCTTCTCGAACTTCCACCCGGTGTCACCGGCCTCGCCGTCGGCGTCCGGCACCTTCGTCAGCTCGGTGAAGAGCGGGTGCCGGTTCCGTCCCCCGACGCCCTCACCGCTCGCCCAACCCTTCCACTGATCTCCTCCAGCGCGGCGACCAGCTCCGGCGGATCAAGCACCTCGAACTCCTCCTCAAAAAGCAGCAGCCACGCCGCCAGTGACGGCCACGACCACGAGCCGACCTCGAGCTCGCAAGAAGTGTCGTCGCGCGAGATGACCGTGCCCTGCTCCGGGCGGACCCACCGTGAGACGTCTCCCGCCGGTGCATGCAGGACGACCCGCCCAAGCACCGGCCACGTCGACTCGCCCGGCGGGCGGACCAGGTCGGCGACCATCTCGTCCGTCAGCTCTCGAGGACTGAAGCGGGGGCCGACCGGCGTCCGTGGCCGCACCCGGTCGACGCGGAACGTGCGCCAGTCGGCGCGGTCGAGGTCCCAGGCCACGGCATACCACCGACCGCGGCGGCTCACCAGCCGGTGCGGCTCGACCCGGCGCAGGGAGCCCGCGCCCTCCTTGTCGACGTAGTCGAAGCGCAGCACCTGGTGGTCCCGGTTGCAGGCACCGAACTGGAGCAGCACCTCGGGGTCGACCGCGGTGGCGGGGGAGGAGGTGGGCGGCACGGCGAGCACTTGCAGCGCGTCGACCCGGTGCCGCAGCCGCGAGGGCATGACCTGGCGGATCGTCGCGAGCGCGCGGACCGCGGCCTCCTGGACACCGGTCACGCCCAGCGTCGCCGTCTGCAGCGCCACGGCGACGGCGACCGCCTGCTCGTCGTCGAAGAGCAGCGGCGGCAGGTCGCTGCCGGGCGCCAGCCGGTAGCCACCAGCCGGCCCCTTGGTCGTCTGCACCGGGTAGCCCAGCTCCCGCAGCCGGTCCACGTCGCGCCGGACCGTGCGCCTGCTCACGCCCAGCCGGTCCGCGAGCGACTCGCCCGGCCAGTCACGTCGGGCCTGGAGCAGCGACAGCAGCGAGAGCAGCCGTCCAGAGGGAGTCGTCATACCCCGAGTATGCCGTGCAGAAGCGGCCAGGATCTGACCTCTACTCCTCCTAGCGTGGCTTAAGCACGACCAACCGAGAGGAGACGATGAGCATGATCGAGACCAGAGGCCTGACGAAGGACTTCGCCGGGCGCAAGGAGACGGTGCACGCGGTGCGCGGCATCGACCTGCACGTGGAGCGTGGCGAGACCGTCGCCGTCCTGGGGCCGAACGGCGCCGGCAAGACGACGACGATGCGGATGCTGACCACCCTGACAGCGCCGACCGCGGGCACCGCCCGGGTGGCGGGGTATGACGTGGTGCGGGCCCCCGCGCAGGTGCGGCAGCGCCTGGGATACGTCGGGCAGGGCAACGGCGCCGGCCACGGCCAGCGCGCGCTCGACGAGCTGGCCATGCAGGGCCTCACCTTCGGGATGAGCCGACGGACCGCCCGGGTGAGGGCGCAGGAGCTGATGGCTGGGCTGGACCTGGCAGGCAAGGAGCGCGCCAAGGTCTCCGAGCTGTCCGGCGGCCAGCGTCGTCGCCTCGACGTGGCCATGGGGCTGATGCACGCGCCGGAGCTGCTCGTCCTGGACGAGCCCTCCACGGGTCTGGACCCGCACAACCGGGCCAACCTGTGGGAGCACATCGCGGCACTGCGCGACGAGCACGACATCACGCTGCCGCTCACCACCCACTACCTCGACGAGGCGGACACGATGGCCAAGCGCGTGGTGATCGTCGACCACGGCAGGGTCATCGCCGACGACGCCCCCGAGGTGCTCAAGAGCAGGCACGCCGGCGACCGGCTCACGGTCACCACGGCGAGCGCGGAGCAGACCGCCCGCCTGGCCGCCCGGCTGGAGTCGTGGGAGGCGACGAGCGAGGTCCGGCTCGCCGGCGCAACGCTCACCGCGGACATCGCGGCCGGGTCCACCCGGGTGAGCGAGCTGGTCCGCACGGCCGACGCCGACGGCATACCGATCACCGACCTGCAGATGAGGCGCCCGACGCTCGACGACGTCTTCCTCAACCTGACCGGCCGCAGCCTGCGCGAGGCCGCCGCCCCGACCGACCTGACCGACCCGACCGAGGAGAGCGCAGCATGAGCACCACGACCCTGACCCAGGTGGGCACGCCCGTCGAGATGCCCTCGGCACCTCCCCGCCGCAGCGTGGTGGGGGACACGCTCATCGTGCTGACCCGCGAGCTGCGGCCCACGCTGCACGACCCGTTCTCGGTGGTCTTCTCGCTGATCCAGCCGATCTTCTTCCTGGCGCTCTTCGGTCCGCTGCTGGCCGGCAACCTCGGCGGGGGCCTATCCGACGGCGAGGTCTGGCAGTGGTTCGTCCCGGCGATCCTGGTGATGATCTCGCTCTTCGGCTCGACCACGGTGGGCTCCAACCTGCTCTTCGAGATGCAGACCGGTGCGCACGAGCGGATGCTCGTCACGCCGCTGGCGCGCTCCTCGCTGCTCGTCGGGCGGGCCCTGAAGGAGATCGTCACCCTCGTGGCGCAGGCCGTGGTCATCGTGCTGGTGATGCTGCCATTCGGCTTCCGGCTGCACCCCGGCGGTGCCCTGCTGGGGCTGGTCCTGCTGGCCATCCTCGGCGTTGGGATCAGCGCGGTGAGCTATGCGCTGGCCCTCGCGGTGCGCAACCAAGACTGGATGTTCTGGGTGGTGCAGCAGACCGTGCTCTTCCCACTGATGATCCTCTCGGGGATGCTGCTGCCGCTCGACGGCGGGCCGGGGTGGATGCGGGCCCTGGCCCGGGCCAACCCTCTGTCGTATGTCGTGGAGGCCGAGCGGGCGCTCTTCGCCGGGGACCTGACGGCGGCGCCGGTGCTGTGGGGGTTCGTGGCGGCGGCGCTCACCGCGGCCGTCGGGCTTGCGGTCGGGATCCGGTCGATGAGGCGCGGCGACTGAGTTCATCCGGCCTTGTTCTGCGAGTCACGACCGGCGGGCTTCGTAAAGTAGTACGTATACCGTACTATTGGACGGGAACCATCCCGCTGGCAGAAGGGACTCAAGATGGGTGCGGTGAGCGCGACCACAGGGCTAGACGTCACGGCTGGGTTGATCCGCAGCGCGGCGCTGATCCATGACGTTCATGCGGCCGTCAGTGGCGAGCACGGACTCACCCCCCAGCAGGCGCAGCTGATGTGTGTGGTGGGCGACCAGCCCTCGAGCATGGTGCAGCTCGGCGCGCTGCTGCGGATCGGCAAGTCCAGCATGACCGGCCTGATCGACCGGGCCCAACGCGCGGGGCTCGTCCAGCGGGTGCCTGCGCCGGACGACGGTCGCTCGTTCCTGATCGAACCGACACCGCTCGGCCGCCGCACGAACGAGGGGTTCCGCCGTGCCGTGGGGCAGCGACTCGATGAGGTCCTGGCGACCCTGACGACGCAGGAGCGGGACACCCTCGCCGCGGTCCTGTCGAAAATCGTCCTGAACAATCAGGCCCCTGAGACGTGGCCAGAACAGTGAGTGAGGAAAAGACCATGACAACACCTGACCAGACGGCGCTGCCGGTCCGGCCTGGATCGCCTCCGGCGACCACCCCGACCAACCCGCACACCCAGCTCGGCCAGATCGCCCCGGTCCACCTGCAGGACCGGCTGCGCGACCACGCCCTGTCATTGCCTGGGGTCCGGCGCGGGATCAGCCGCGTCTCGGTCCCGGGCGCCGTGGCCTTCTACCTCGACGAGCCCCTGAACCCCCCGACGATGCCCGACCTCTTCGGGGGCGAGTGGGGACACATCCACCCGCCCTCCGACGGCAGCCTGCACCTGAACGTGCCGACGGAGCTGGCCGAGCGGCTGATCCAGGCCGGCTGGGCGGAGTACCACTCCCTTGTCGGACGTGGCCACATCCCGCCGCTGGTCGTGATGCTCTACGGGCCACGCGACGAGGCCGAACTCACCGTCTGCGCCTCCGCCGTCGAGGAGGCCTACCTGGCCAACGGCGGAGCGCGCCACGACCCGACTGGGCGCGCCCTGGGCTTCTCCTGACAACCTCCTAGGGGTGGCGTAGCAGGCCCGCCCCGATCACGTGCATAATGCCGCGCCGCGGACTGCTGGTGCAAACGTCCTGGCCCGAATCCGTTCCGGTAGGTCTACCCGCGGGGACACCGCAGCTCCCCGCAGAACCACCCCGACCCTGACTTGCCCTAACCGCGGAGTCAGTGTTTCTTGCCCACTTCCCCGAGGTGGGTGTGGGTGAAGCGGTCTGTGAACTTGAGCCCGTATCCGAGTAGACGATCGACGGCGATGTGGAAGGCCCACGTCAGGGCGACGAATATCGGCCACCGAGCGTCGCCCGCCGCCAGCCAGGTGAGAGCGAGGAGCGCGGCTGGGCCAAGATAGCTGTGGCCGACGTTGTAACTGATCGCGCCGACCCTTGGTGAGGCAAGGTAGCCAACCATCGATACATCCCACAGCAGGAAGACCGCGATGAGCCACCACCAAGCGAAGTCCAACCGAACGAAGGCGACGACAACAAGCACCGCGATGGCGGCGCTCTCGATCCGCTGGAACCACACTGGCAGGGCCATGCGCTCAGTATCCACCTGTCGGGTCCGCGAGATCCCCCTCCTGCCGCTGGTCGGCGGCCATCCTCGGGCGTCCGAAGATCGCCGGGGATGGCAGCATGTGCGACGTGCATGTCACCCTGCAGTTTCATCCCGACTGGCCTTTCGGTGACGGGTTGGTCATCGAGGCGATCGCCCGCGACGGGCGCTACCGCAGTCAGTTCGAGACGGGCACATCCAATGGTGGCCTCACGGCCTACGAGGGTGGGGACCGCTGGCTCTGGGAGAACCGCCTCTTCGACGGGCGCTACGACGGTGCCGTCCACAGCCAGCGTCCGGTGTACGGGGGCTTGAACTTCGACCATGACCCCTACGGTGGCTCCGTCCGGTTCGGATCAACGCATCTCCGGCTTCGCGAGGAGGTCATGGATCGATGCACGTTCTGTTTTCCAGACTCCGTCTTCGAGCCCGCAGCGGTCTGCGGGCCGGGCGAAGTTGAAGAACTGATCCGACTGTCATGCTCGAGTGACCTGGATCCGCTGGATCGGTATGTCGAGGCGCATGTCCACGGTCAGGTGTCCATCGCACGCGATGTCGAGGCTGTCGTGCTCGATCCCTGCTATCGGGGCACAGACGTCGAAGGAGCAGCGGCCGCATTGGGCTGCCGGGTGGAGTGGCACCCCGGCTTCACTACGTCCACTGCATCACTGGACGCGACCTATCGGGGTGTCGAATACGTGAAGCTGGCCCAGGCGATGGGAACGGTGCTCACTCCCGACGTGATTGGGCGGGCCGCGCGTTCAGGACACCACGACGGCCAAGCCCTGAAGAGGGTCTGGCACTATCTAGCCCGCTTTGGTCAGCGGGCCTAGCCGTTAGTTCGAGCTAGTGCCACTGAGCCAAGTGGCGAGCTGCCACATGGTGGTCGGCCGTGCCGCCGGCGACGGCGATGACCAGGTCGTACGCGTCGTCGTCCGGTGCATGAAGATCGATGTCGTTGAGTCCGTAGAACACGACTACCGCGAGCCAGCCCAGGGGGTTGTTGCCATCCACGAGCGGGTGGTTGACGACGATCGACTCCAGCAGCGCGCTAGCCTTCGCGTCGATGTCCGGGTAGGCGTCACGTGCGAAGACGCTGGCGCTGGGGCGGTGGGCCGCGGAGTCCAGCAGGCCAAGGTCCTGGATCGGACCTACGCCCAGGTCCGCTGCCACGGCAAGCAGATCCTCGGTGGTCAGGTACTCCAACGGTCAGCGTCCGAGACGCTCGAGCAGGTCGGCGTACCGCTCTCGCCCACGTGTGGACAGCTCGCGCACACGCTCCTCGTGCCCGCGCCGGGCGGCCGCCTCCCGGATCGCCCGCACCGTCGCCTCCTGCTTGCTCACACCCTCAGCCTCGGCCAAAGCCGCCAAGGCACGATCGTCCTCGGGAGAAAGTCGCAAAGTCATCGCCATCCAGTTCTGGTATCACTCTGGTATCTCACGCTCGGGCCGGTTCTCCCCCGCTGCCCTCCAGCCCTAGTACCGTGCCAGGAATGCGATTGGCGACGTGGAACGTCTATCACGGCAGGAGCCCTGCCGACGGAACTGTCGACGCCTCGCGGCTCGCGCAGGCGGTGTCGGATCTGGACGCCGACGTGCTGGCCCTGCAGGAGGTCGATCGTGGGCAGCCACGCTCCGGGCTCCTCGACGTGACCGCCGTGGCGGCGCGGGCGATGAGCGCGGCGCAGTCGCGTTTCGTCCCCACTGTGATCGGGGATCCGGCCCGCAGCTGGCGCCCGGCGGGCGATCAGGACCTCGACGTCACCGCCAGGGGGTATGGCGTGGCGCTGGTGACCCGGTACCCGGTGCGCGCGTGGCACCTGCTCCGCCTCGCGCCGGCCCCGCTGCTCCGCGCGCCCGTGCTGGTGCCTGGCACCAGACGCTTGCTGTGGCTGCGCGATGAGCCGCGAGCGGTCCTGGCCGCGACGCTCAGCACTCCCGCCGGCGTCATGACGGTCGCGAGCACCCACCTGTCCTACGTGCCGGGCGTCAACGTGCTGCAGCTGCGGCGGACCATGAGCTGGCTCAGGCAGTTGCCGGGGCCGCACATCCTGATGGGCGACCTGAACCTGCCCGCCGCACTGGTGCCTCGCCTCACCGGCGCACAACTCCTGGCGCGCGCCACGACATACCCCCTGTCCCGACCGATGGTGCAGGTCGACCACGTCATCGCAACTGGCGCGGTGCCCCCGGTGCTCGGGGTCTTTACCCCCCGGCCGCCCCTGTCCGATCATGCACCCGTGGTCGTGGACCTAGACGTGCGACCGGGCTGAGAGTCAGTCAGACACCAGGGTCAGGGAACTTGGCCTAGCCGTTCAGCCTCGGACAGTCACCTTCAGGTGGTTGAATCCGCCGATGCCTCCGATTTCGACGACCATCGCCCCCACGGTGTAAGTGTTGAGCCAGTCAGGGATGTCTGCCCCACGTGTGGGCAGCTTCTCGATGGCATCTCGGATGGCCTCGGCCGGGTCGTAGGACCGGGAATAGCCGAAAGCCTCGGCGGGCTGCTCGTCGAAGACGCCGCCCGGGAAGGGGAACGAGGGGTCAAGAGAAGTGCGACGCTCCACCTGAAGCTGGGTCACGGCAACTCTCAACTCGCCGCCCGAGTGGTGAACCACTACCTCGGGTCGGGGACCACCGATGCGGAACGCCTGCACCGCTTCGTAGTCAGCCACCTGCTGCATGCAGCGTGCCAGGGGGTTGATCCTCATGCGGACAGCAAAAGCTGGCGGTTCGACGTCCGTGAGGGCCTGTTCGATGGAGACGATATGGCACGCCGTAGGCTTCTCGCCCGACAACCGCACGATCAGCAGGTCGTCACTCTGGTAGGCGTCAGCCTGCTCGACAGTGGCCAACTCCTGCTCGACAATGTCCATGACGACCTCCCTTGATCGGCCCCGTCAAGCGATGTTGGCACGGGGGAGCGGATGGGTCAAGGGGTCAGTGCTCGGTGGCTGCAAGGTCGCGGTGGGGTTCGGGCCCGTCAAACACCGAGTATGACGTGGGGCGGGTCCGACTCATCCGGCCAGACGCCAGGCCAGCATGCCGAAGAGGCCTGCCAGGCCGAACGCCCCCTCACGCAGTTTCGCGCCGCCCGGGTTTACCCCTCGTTGACTTGGGACACCAAGTGGTTAGCCTGTCCTCATGTTCAGGGGTCACGGGAAAGCCCCGCGGCCCGACCGTCGTACGGTCCATGACGGGCGGTGGGGCCGATGACCCGTGTCCTCATCGTCGAGGACGACCCGATGGTCTTCTCGTTCCTGCGCAAGGGTCTGGCGGCCCAGGGGTTTGAGAGCGTCGTCGAGACGAGTGCGGCCGCGGCGGTCCGGTCGGGTCTGGTTCTGGACATCGACGTCGTCCTGCTCGACATCCGGCTCGAGGACGGGGACGGGCTCCAGGTGCTGCGGGCGCTACGGAGCAAGGGCAGCACCGTGCCGGTCATCGTGCTGACCGGCACCGGGGACCAGGACGTCGTGACGTGCCTGGAGAACGGGGCGGACGACTTCATGCGAAAGCCCTTCGAGTTCTCCGAGCTGCTCGCCCGGATCCGCACCAGGCTGCGCACCGAGCGGCGGGTGGGGGAGCTCGTCGTCGGGCCGCTCAGCCTCGACCTGCACACCCGGACCGTCCTGTCCGGCCAGCGCCGCATAGAGCTGACCAGCCGCGAGTTCGCCGTCCTGGAGCTGCTCATGCGCAACCCCGGCGAGGCCGTCAGCCGGACGCGTCTGCTCGACGAGGTGTGGGGTCTGACCTTCGACCCCGGGACCAACCTGGTCAACGTCTATATCAACACACTCCGCAAGAAGCTCGGAGCAGATGTCGTGGAGACCGTGCGCGGAGTCGGCTACCGGCTCCCCGCACCCGCGGCTCGGGCGCCGGGCGCCGCCACCGCGAGCGGGTGAGGCGGTGCGCACCTGGTTCAGCCGTGTGCTGGGCAACATGCGCCTGCGGATCCTGGCGACCACGGCGGTGCTGCTCGCGTGTTTCTTCGCCCTCTCACTGCTGCAGCAGCGCGGAACTCTCCTGGAGCGACTGGACGACGACATCAGCACCCAGCTGGCCGGCGAGACCGAGGAGCTGCTGCTGCTCTCCGACGGCCGCCATCCCCAGAGCGGACTTCCGCTGTTCGAGGACGTGGCATCCCTGTTCGAGTTCTACTTCCGGGGCGAGGTCCCCGATGAGGGGCAGACGCTGATGGGCTTCGTCGACGGCCGGCTCGTTCATGAGGAGTTGCACGTTGATGCCGTCTCAGCGACCGAGCTGCCCGAGATGACAGCCTTCTGGCTGAGCCAGGAAGTCCCCGTGCACGGGGGCCGGGTGACCCCGCACGGCGAGGCCCGCTACGCGGTGCACCCGATCTCCGTCGGTGGGCAGGAAGGACACTTCGTCGTCGCGAGCTTCCCGCGTGCCGAGCAGGCTGCCATCGACGCCGCGATCGGCAGGGACGCCTTGTTCCAGCTGTCGATCATCGCCCTCGCCTCGGCTCTCGGCTACGGGCTGGCCGGCCGGGTGCTGCGCCCCCTGCGCTCGTTGGCGGAGATGGCCCGGACGATCTCGGAGACCGACCTGACGCGCAGAATCCCGGTGCGCGGCCAGGACGAGGCGTCTCAGATCGCGGGGGCCTTCAACGACATGCTCGGCCGGATCGAGCGGGCCTTCAGCGCCCAGCGCGAGTTCCTCGACGACGTCAGCCACGAGCTCCGGGCGCCGCTCACGGTGATCCGTGGCCACCTCGAGCTGCTCGACCTTGAGGACGACCCGCTCGAGCGCGCGGCGACGACAGTGCTGCTCACCGACGAGATCGACCGCATGAACCGGATGGTGGAGGACCTGCTGACCCTGGCCCGCGCCCAGCATCCGGACTTCCTGAAGGTGGGCGACGTCGACGTCGCGGTGTGGACCGAGGAGGTCTTCCGCAAGGCGTCCGTGCTCTGTGCCCGCGAGTGGGAGCTGGTCCCGGGCGCCGAGGTGGTCATCCAGGCCGACGCCCAGCGCCTCACGCAGGCCGTGATGCAGTTCGCGGTCAACGCCTGCCAGCACTCCGGCGCCGACGCCCGGGTGCGGCTGGGGTCTGTGGTTGACGGCCAGGATCTGGTGATGTGGCTCGAGGACGACGGCAGGGGAGTGGCTGCCGATGACGCCGAGCGCGTCTTCGAACGGTTCCAGCGTGGCGCCACCGAGCGGCGCAGCAGCGGGCTCGGTCTGTCGATCGTCGCGGTCATCGCCCGGTCCCACGGGGGCACGGCCAGGGTGGTTCCGGCCCACCCCCGGGGGGCTCGGTTCGAGATCGTCCTGCCGTTGACGGCCCCGGACGGATCAACGGTGCCGGTCGAGGAGGCCAGGCCCGAGTCGCGGGTCCCCGCCGCCTGATCGACCTCTCCCGTCCGCGGGGGCGGACGGATTGTCAGCGCCGGCACGTGGAAGTGCGTCCCCGCAGGTCCGGGACGAGCTGTCGACGACGACTCTGCAGAGATCGGCCAGCGCGATCGGCTTGACCAGGTAGTCGCGGACTCCCAGAGCTTCGGCGACCGCCCGGTCGGCAGGATCGCTGCGCGCGGTCAGGACGACGACCGGCACGTCGTGACGCTCGGCACGCAGGGTCCGGAGGACCTCCAGACCGTCAATGTCCGGCAGGCTGAGATCCAGCAGGACCACGTCGACGTGCTCACGGCGCACCCGGTCGAGGGCAGCTGTGCCCGTGGTTGCGCTCCGGACCCGGTGCCCCGCCTTGGTGAGCGCGGTGCGGATGAAGGCCACGATCAGCGCGTCGTCCTCGACCACAAGGACGTCACGGGCCTCCGGGGCTACGGCAATCATGGGGCACTCCCCTCCGGTGTTCGGCTCTCGACAGCGTAGTCCACGAGGCGGGGGCAGTGGTCCGTGGGGATGTGAGCCTGAAGAAATGGAATTCAAAAGTAAAAGAGAATTAACATATGACGATAAAATGCCCACCGCGCACGGTTTGACCTGCGTGTTTATCGTCGGGAAAGGACTGAATCAGGGCCATCGGGGATTTACGACCCTTGTGTCCGACGACATTCTTCGACGAGACTGCTCGCGATTAACCGAGGCCTGCAGTGGGCCAAACTCAAAGGGGTTGCGCTGTGGATATTTCGACGGCAGGTGCTGGTGTCCTCGCGCTCGTGGGGGCGCTCGCAGCGATCGCTGCGCTGACTCTCCAGCGCCGGTCCGGGCGAGGGGACGCTGCACGGACCGGTCGCCTCTCTCGCCGGGTTCTCGGACTGACCGTTGTGGGAGCCATGGTGTCGACCACCCCGGCGATGCTGAGCGCGCCGGCAGCCGCGGCACCTCCGCCGGGGCAGGACTTCGAGATCACCCGCAGCGACCTTGAGTTCATCCTCAAGCAGATCGACATCTCGGAGGCCCACGGCTGGCGGGTGACCCAACCGGGTGCGGCGGACAACGCCGCCAACAACCCGCTGTGCCCCGCATCGGCCACGTTCAGCTACGCGGACCAGGTGTGGGCCGATCTGCACGGCGACCCCTGCGTCAGTGCGCCCACGCTCCCGTTCGGGCTCCGCACCGTGGACGGCCGGTGGAACAACCTGCACCCCGACCGCGACATGTGGGGAGCCGCCAACCAGGTCTTCCCGCGGCTGCTCGAGCAGGAGTTCGTGGACGCCGACCCCGTCCCCCCAGGTTTCCCCATGGGCACCCCGGGGACGGCCACCAGCTACGCGCAGCTGGACGACGGCTTCGTCTTCGACGCCCAGCCCCGCCTCATCTCCAACCTGATCGTGGACCAGACCACGGCGAACCCGGCGGCGGTCGAGGTCAGGGACCGGGTCGAGGGTGCGCACACCCTCGACGGCGAGGTGCTCCGCGTGGGCGGGTCGGACCGGTTCGCGACCGCGGCCGAGGTCAGCATGAGGAACTTCGCCCCCGGGGTCCCGGTGGTCTTCATCGCCAGCGGCGCGAACTTCCCGGACGCGCTGGCGGCCAGCTCCGCGGCGGCACGCAACCTGAGCCCCATCCTGCTCGTGCGGCCCGACGGCATACCGCAGGCGACCATCGCCGAGCTGCAGCGCCTGGCACCCCAGCGGATCGTGGTGCTGGGTGGGTCCACTGTCATCAACGACCCCGTCGTCACCGCGCTGCAGGCTTACACCGACGGTGACGTCGACCGCGTCGCCGGGTCCAACCGGTACGCGACGGCCGCGGCCATCAGCGCCGAGTTCTTCCAGGACACGGCACCGACCCCGGTGGTCTACCTGGCCACCGGAGCCGACTTCGCCGATGCCCTGGCTGTCGGCGCCCTGGCGGCCAGCGCGTCGGCTGGCGTCAACGGGTCCCCGCTGCTGCTGACACTTCCGACCTCCTTGCCGGCCGTGACCGTCGCCGAGCTCGAACGGCTGCGGCCGAGCAGGATCGTCATCGCCGGCGGCGCGGGGACGATCTCAGCCGGGGTGGCGGAGCAGCTGGCGGGCTACACGGACGAGGTGGTGCGGCTCTCCGGCGCCGACCGCTACGAGACCGCCGTGGAGATCTCCCGCTACGCCCACCCGACGGCGGTGCCTCACATCTACCTCTCCACCGGCGCGAACTTCCCCGATGCCCTCGCCGGCGGTGTCGTCGCAGGGATCACCAACGCACCCGTCCTCCTGGTGCCGCCGAACCCGCCGCTCCCGCAGTCGGTCGTCGCCGAGATCCTGCGGCTCGATCCGCACCAGGTGCACCTGCTCGGTGGCGAGGATGCCATCAGCAGGCCGCTCGCCGACGCGGTCGCGGAGCTGCTCGGGGGGCGTGACATCTTCATCCCGGACGTTGCCACCGACGAAGGTCTGTCCGCCTCGATGAGCACGTTCCTGCTCTTCTTCGGACAGTTCTTCGACCACGGCCTCGACCTGGTCAGTAAGGGGCAGAACGGCACCATCGTGGTGCCATTGCACGAGGACGACCCGATGTACGACCCCGCGGCCGACACCAACTTCCTCACCCTGAGCCGGGCGACGGTGTCCGGGGTCGACGACGCCGGCCAGCGCGACCACGAGAACCGCACGACCCCGTTCGTCGACCAGAGCCAGACCTACGCGAGCCACCCCTCCCACCATGTGTTCCTCCGGGAGTACGCCGCGGTGGGTGGGGTCCCGGTCCCCACCGGGAAGCTCCTGGACGGCTGGCACGGCGACGAGCGCGCCGGGCTGCCCACCTGGGGGGATGTCAAGGACCAGGCCCGGGACCTGCTCGGCATCGAGCTGGTCGACGCCGACGTGCTCGAGGTGCCCCTCCTGGTGACCGATCCCTACGGGCGTTTCGTGCCTGGCCCCAACGGCCTGCCGCAGATCGCCACCGGATCGTCCGGGATGCTCGAGGGTGACCTGGACGCCCCGGTCCGCGTGCCGGACGACGCGTTGCGGGCCGGTCACTCCTTCCTGGACGACATCGCGCACGGAGCCTCGCCCGACACCCCCGCCGGCTATGACAACGCCGCGTTGGAGGCGCACTTCGTCACCGGTGACGGCCGGGGCAACGAGAACATGGGCCTGACCGCGGTGCACCACGTCTTCCACGCCGAGCACAACCGAGTGCTCCAGCAGCTCGAGACGATCCTGCATGAGCCAGGGAACGAGGACCTGCTCGAGGGTTTCCGCAACGGTGGACACGACGGGCGCAGCGCCGGTTTCTGGGACTACAGCGAGCGGGTCTTCCAGGCCGCGCGGTTCGTGACCGAGATGGAGTACCAGCACCTGGTGTTCGAGGAGTTCGCCCGGCGGATCGCCCCGAGCATCGACGCGACGATCCTCAATGAGAACTCCTACATGCCGGACGTCAACCCGGCGATCGTGGCCGAGTTCGCGCACGTGGTCTACCGCTTCGGGCACTCCGCGCTCACGCAGACGGTCGACCGGGTGTTCGAGGAGGAGACCAGCGGCGTGCCGTCCGGGACCTACGAGATGCCGCTCCTCGAGGCCTTCCTCAACCCGAACGGCTACCTGCGTGGTCCCGGCGGTGAGGCACTGCACCCGGACGCGGCCGCCGGCGCTCTCATCCAGGGGACGACTCACCAGACGGCCAACGGGATCGACGAGTTCGTCACCGACACGCTGCGCAACGAGTTGTTGGGGCTGCCGCTCGACCTGGCCAGCATCAACCTGATGCGCGGCCGGGACACGGGTGTGCCCCCGCTCCAGACAGCCCGGGAGACCTTCTTCCAGGCCACCGGAGATCCGGAGCTCGCGCCCTACGCCAGCTGGCGCTCCTTCGAGTTGCAGATGAAGAACCCGGAGTCCCTGGGCAACTTCATCGCGGCCTACGGCACCCACGAGGACCTCGACCGCTCGACGATGACCGTGAGCGAGCTGCGCGATGTGGGCTTCTCCCTGGCTCAGGACGCCACCTTCAAGGACGCGCCGGCCGCCGAGACCGGTTTGGACGACGTGGACTTCTGGATGGGTGGTCTGGCCGAGAAGCCGGAGCCGTTCGGCAACATGCTCGGCAGCACCTTCAACTTCGTGTTCGAGAAGCAGCTGGAAGACCTGCAGAACGGCGACCGCTTCTACTACCTCACCCGCAACCACGGTCAGTCGTTCTTCTTCACCCTGGAGGCCAACTCCTTCTCCGAGCTGATCCAGCGCAACACCGACATCGGTCCGATCCCGTTCGACATCTTCTCGATGCCGAGCGAGGTCTTCGACCTCCGGGACGACCCGGACGACCTGCTCGCGGCAGGTCTGGAGCGGCGGCCGGACGGGACCTGGCACTTCACGGGCGAGGACCACGTGGTCATCCACGGGACCGACGGGGGCGACCGCATCACCGCGGGCCTGGGCGACGACACCATCTGGGGCGGCGCCGGTCCGGACGTCCTCCAGGGCGGCGCCGGTGTGGACGTGCTCGCCGGTGGTGACGGTGACGACATCCTCACCGACATCCACGGCGACGAGGACCGCATGCTCGGCCAGGCCGGCAACGACGCGATCAACGGCGGTCCGGGCTTCGGTGACCTGCTCATGGGCGGCAGCGGCACGGACTGGATCCTGGGCGGTGCTGACCGGGCCCAGGTGTTCGCCGGTCTCGACGACGACTTCATCCAGGGGTCCCCAGGCCCGGATCTGCTCTGGGGCAACGAGGGCGACGACTGGATCGAGGGCAGCTTCGGGCACGACCTGCTCCAGGGTGACAACGGGAACGGCTTCTTCAACGACCCGTGGGGCGGCCACGACATCATGATCGGCGGCCCGGGCAACAGCGACTACGACGCCGAGGGCGGCGACGACATCATGGTCGGTGGGGAGGGGACGGAACGGTTCCACGGCATGCTCGGCTTCGACTGGGTGACCTACAAGGACCTGCGCGTCCCGATCCAGGCAGACCTGGCGTTCACCCCCCAGATGCCGGACGACCTGAACAACGTCAGGGACCGCTACTGGCTGGTCGAGGCTCTGTCGGGCAGCCCGCAGAACGACATCCTGCGTGGTCAGCACCGGCAGGACGACGCCTACGACCCGACCCGCGGCCTCCTCGGCTACGGCCACCGGCTCACCCAGGAGCACCTGGACCGGATCCTGGGCCTGCGTGAGCTGCTGGGGGGTGGCGAGAAGCCGGTGTACGCGGATCCCTTCCTCCACGGCGAGCCGATGCTCGAGTCCGACCAGACGAACAACATCATCCTGGGCGGTCCGGGCAGCGACATCATCGAGCCGAGGGAAGGCAGGAACTTCGTCGACGGAGACGCCTACCTCGACGTCTACATCGAGCACCGCCCCTCCGGTCCGGACGGCGAGGCCGTCGAGCGTGGCGACCGGATGTCGGTGTTCAACAGCCGGGTGTTCGCCGGGACGATCAACCCGGGCGATCTGCACATGGTGCGCGAGATCGTGCACCCGACCGCCATGGACGAGGCCGAGCTGGACACGGTCGTGCTCCCGGGCCGTCTCGAGCACTACACCATCGACGAGCTCGATGACGGCAACGTCCTGGTGACCTTCGAGGAGGCGCCCACCGCGTGGAGCCACGTCCTGCGCAACATCGAGCGCCTCTCGTTCAACGACCGGATGCTCTGCCTGCTCGAGGATGACGACGACGCCAACCTGTGCGGTATGCCGAGCGGCGCGGTCACCATCGGCTACGAAGCCCCCGAGGGGGGCGCCGACGACTGGACCGAGGGCGGCACGGTCGTGACCACGGTGGAGGATCTGGCTGACCCGCAGGGCGTTCAGCAGTCCGAGCTGGTCTACGAGCTGCAGGTCCTCGGCGAGGTCGAACGCCTGGACATCGAGGACATCTGGGTCACCACCCAGGTCAACACCACCGGCGAGTTCCAGCTCACCAACGTCGAGGTCGACCTGGAGGTCCGAGTCGTCGTCAGCTTCGAGGACGACGCCGGCACGCAGGAGTTCCTCGCCTCCGACGGCTACGGTCCGGTCATCAACGTCAACGACGCGCCGGTGCCCCCGGTGATCGCCCCAGCCGTGCCGGGGGTCGGATCGCAGATGTTCGTCGCGCAGATGCTGACCGACGCCGACGGGACCGAGGTCGCCCTCGAGGAGGACGCCTTCGACCATCGTTGGCAGTCCTCGGCCGACGGTGAGTCCTGGAACGACATCCCGGACGCGAGGGCCAACCGGTTCACCGTGACCGAGACGCAGCTGGGTCAGCAGATCCGGCTGGTGATCGAATACACGGACGACCGGGGCACCGACGAGGTGGCGGTCTCAGAGGCGACCGCTCATGTCCTGCCTGGCGCGACAGGAAGCGCCAGCCTGCTCGGGGCGGGCGGGCTGATGACCGCTCGATAGACCACACCCGGACGCGAGGACCTGCCGTCTCACCCCTCGGCGGACCCGCGGGTCCAGGTGTCTCGCGCCAGCAACGGCAGCTGGCGCCGCTCGCCCGCTGGCCTGGGAGTACGACCCGGGCCAGCGGGGGACGCTGCACGACCGCCGCGATCGGGGGCTCCCGACGTGCCCTCGCCGACCTCGACCGTGCCGCGAGGCGTGACGCCCGCCGCGCTGGTGGTCGCCACCCATGACCGGAAGATGCTGCGCGACCTCGCCGGCTGGCCGCGGCTGCTGTCTGAGCTCGAGCGGCAGGGCCGTCAGGTGGTGCCGGAGCCAGGCTGCCCCTTCTGACGGCGACCCCAGAGAACGGCAAGCGTACCGAGAACGAGCAGGACGATCACGCCGCCTGCGACCAGCAGCGTCGTCGGCGTCCCGCCCGGCTCGGCCGTGTTCGTGCCTGCGGTGCTGGGGACCTGGGTCGTGGTGTCGTCCGGCAGTCCGGCAGGGGCCTCGGTCTCGGGGCCGGTCGCCGAGGGTTCCTCCGGGCCGGCGCCCGGAGACGGTGTGGGGGTCTCGGCGGTCTCGAGGGGCGGTGCGGTCGCGTCGGTGGCGTCGTCCGCCTCATCTGGTGCGCCGCGGTCGACGACCTCGGTGTGGGCCAGGGCAGCTATTGGGCCCAAGGAGCTGAACCGCAAAGTCCACTCGCCGGTGTCGGGCAGGTCCACCTCGGCGCCGTAGACACCTGGTACGTCGGTGGGTTCCAGCACCACGGGCTGCAGGACCGCGCCCGCGGGACCGTCGCCGGCCACCGTCACCGTGGCGTCGGTGGCCGGGTGCCCGTCGCCGCTGTAGCGCAGCTCGACCCGGAGCTCCACGGACCCGTCGGCCGAGCGGGCCTCGACCAGCTCCAGGACCCCCTCGTCGTCGTGCGCGAAAGCCACCCCGGTCGACATCGGCGCCAGCAGGAGCACCAGCAGCGCGGCCCACGCCCAGGCTGATGGCGAAAAAACGGCACCCTGCATCCGTGGATCATCCCCTTTATCTCGGTACTATTTCGTCCTAGTAAAGACGACGCCAAAAAAAAGTCAAGACCTCCGCGGACGTGGACACCACGCGAGAGCAGTGGGTGCAACACGCGGACTTGCAAGACACCCGTCCGCGAAGGCTTCAGGGCAGGGTGGCGGCAGCGTCGAAGTGGACGTTGAGTCAGGCGTGGCCCACGCCACGGCTGATCGGGAAAGACGGCACCTTGCCTCGTGAATCATCCCCTTCTATCTCGGTTCGATCTCGTCCTCGTAAAGACGATGCCAAGAAAAAGTCAAGAAAACCTTCCCAGGCAGGGCTTTTGATGGCAGGGTGGTTGCAGCGTCACAGTTGACGTCAGTCATAGCAGGGGAGTGCATGATGACTACAGGGAAACTTGGCGTGCCCGGTCGTGAGCGGAGCCGCCCGAGCGGGCGAAGAACGATCGGGGCCGTGATCGTGGCGGCGCTCGTCGCCGCACTGGTCGTGGCGAGTGTCGGGCTGATCCTCGACCCGCTGGCGAGAGTGACGCCCGGGGCCGTCGTCAGCGAGGCCGCTTGGGTCGTGCCGGCGACGCTCATCGGCTTTGCCCTGATGCTCGTCACCCGGCCGTGGCTGCGTCGTCAGCTGCCCGGAGTGCCGGGGGCACGCGTCCTGCTCGAGCTCGTCGTCCTCAGCGCCGCGGTCGTCGGCGCGACGACCCTGCTCGCCTTCCTGGGCGGTGTGCTGCGCACCGGCGCGCACGACCACGGGGCGCACGCGGGACATGCGGCCGTGGCCCAGCCGGGCCTGCTGGAGCCTGCTTTCCTCGAGGGCGCCAGCGTGGCGCTGCCCGTGGTCGTGGCCGCGGTCGTGCTGCGGCTCGGGGCCGCGGCGGGTGCAGGCCTGCACGAGGCTCACCGCGCGGCCCGCCGGGTCGGCGGGACCTCGCTGCGCCGACACTCCGTGGCCTGGGCCTCCGTCACCAGCCTGCTCACCGGTGGCCTGCTGGTCGCCCTCCCGGCGTTGCCCAGCACCGCCGCCATCGTGGCTCCCGCCGCCGCATGCACCGCCGAGAGCGCCGTGCGTTCCTACGACATCGCGGCCGTCAACACCTTCATCCCGTTCAGCCGCTGGAACAACGACCTGGGAGAAGCTGCCAACGACCCCGTCACCGGGGCGCCGCAGCTGACCGACGGCGATCCCTTCGGCATGATCTTCGCCCTGGAGCAGGATGTGGCAGCCCTGCAGCACTGGCACCTGCCGCTGGCGGAGGACCCCGCGGACGACCCAGCGAACAACCGTCGCCTGCGGCCCCGGCCCCTCGTGCTGCGCGCCAACGCCGGTGAGTGCCTCGAGATCAACCTGCGCAACGGGCTCGACCCGGCCGCGATGGCCCCCTGGCTGCCGCAGGTCGACCCGCACGTGTCGTTGCAGGCGTTCGGCATTTCCTACAACCCGCAGGCGAGCGAAGGCTCGCCCACCGGCTACAACACGGACAGCAGCGTGGCTCCAGGCGACACGTCCACCTACCACTGGGTGGCGCCGCAGTCGGAGGGTCTCTACCTGTTCCGCGACGGTGGCATGTCGGCCGGCGCGGAGAGCGACGGCGGAGGGGCCGAGCACGGGTTGTACGGCGGCCTCGCGGTCCAGCCGGCCGGTGCCCGCTGGTTTGACCCCATCAGCGGCAACGAGCTGTCCTCGACCGTCCCCGACCAGCAGTACGCCTCGGTGGCGCAGCAGAACGGCGACCTTTACATCGACGCCGTCATCACCGTGCCAGCCGGCAACTCGTTCCTGCGCTACCGCGAGAGCGTGCTCGTCAGCCAGGACCTCACCCCGAGCCTCACGCCCCCCGGGGAAGAGGACGAGCTCTTCGAGCGGTTCAGCATCAACTTCGGCTCGGAGCCGGAGTACAAGCGCACCGGGTGGAACGAGGAGGGGGACGTCTGGTGCGGTGAGTGCAAGGGGGAGGAGACTGTGCTCTCCTCGTGGGTCTACGGTGACCCGGGGATGGTCAAGCTGGCTTCCGGGAGCGGGCCGTGGCTGCCCACCGAGCCGGACTGGGGCGGGCAGGACCCCGCGGCGGTCGCGGGGGGAGTGCCCGCGGACAACATCGAGTCCTGCGGGCTGACCCTCACCACGGACAGCGACACTCCGATCTCGTGCTACG
Organism: Ornithinimicrobium cryptoxanthini; assembly: GCF_023923205.1. Taxonomy (NCBI): domain Bacteria; kingdom Bacillati; phylum Actinomycetota; class Actinomycetes; order Micrococcales; family Ornithinimicrobiaceae; genus Ornithinimicrobium; species Ornithinimicrobium cryptoxanthini. The sequence continues at coordinate 121,904 of NZ_CP099490.1, forward strand.
TGGCGAACGTCACCAGGGCCTATCAAGGTGACCCGATCAAGTTGCGCTTCGGACAGGCAGGGGTCTACGAGACGCACGTCTTCCACCTGCACGCGCACACCTGGCCGGCGGAGCCGGACGAGACGGGCCCCGCGGAGTCCATCCCGCCACGGCCGACCCCCGAGGTCCAGCCGCGCGCCACCACGATCGACTCCCAGACCTACTCACCGTGGAGCGGCTTCACCGCCGACCTGAACTACGGGGCGGGCGGCCGGGTTGGCACCGTGGGTGACTCCATCTACCACTGTCACCTCTACACACACTTCTCGTGGGGCTTCTGGGCCCTGATGCGGGTGCACGACACCTATGAGGACGGCTCGAGTGCGCTGCCCGACGGGATTCGGCTCAACCCCTGGCTCGCGCTGCGGGAGATCTCACCGGAGCAGGCGTCCCACACCAGGGTGCCGCCGGTGAAGAACGCACCGACGCTGGAGAACCCGGGTTACCCGCGCTTCATCCCCGGCGAGTTCGGGTCCCGGGCGCCGCAGCCGCCGATGGGCGTGTGGCAGCGCGAGTTCGACGCCGACGGCAACGTCATCCTGGACGACGACGGCAACCCGGTCGACGCGCCGGCGACGCGCAGCGTCGGCACCACGTCGCTGGACCCGGGGCTGCTCGACGCCACCCAGGAGGTGACCGTCACCGACGCCGGGCAGGACCTCACGCTGTCGTTCGCCGGCGCGGAGAGCGACCCGCTGCCGCCCGACGCGACCGCCGACCAGGTCGCAGCCGTCCTCGAGGGGCTGGCAGGCATCCAGGCCGTCGCCGTGACCGGTGACGCGGGAGGACCGTGGTCGGTCCAGCTCGGGCTGTGGAGATCGACGCCCGACCTGACGATCGGCGGGACGAACGTCACCGTCGTGCCCAGCGACGGCTTCGACCCGGCCGACGCAGGCGTCGCCCGGATCGCGCACGGTCTGGCGCTGGAGCAGCAGGTGACCCGCGCCTACCACGACCCGGACTACGTCTTCGGCCAGGAGCTCGATCCCGACAACCAGCCGTTGCCAGGTGCTCCGGTGGTCGATCCGTGCCTGCCCGGCTCCCGCGAGGTCACCTATCGGGCCTCGGTGATCCAGCTGCCGCTGACCTACGTGGAGGGCGACGTGGACAACCCGCAGGGCTGGCGCGACGTCCAGGGCCGGATCATCGTCCCGGACGAGGACGTAGACGCCGTCCTGGCCGGGGAGATGGACCCAGAACCGTTCTTCTTCCGGGTCAACGCCGGTGACTGCATCAACTTCGAGCTGACCAACCGCACGCCGAACTGGCTTGGCGATGACGCCTACCAGCAGCTTGTCATGACCAACATGGTCGGCGCCCACATCCACCTGGTGAACTTCGACGTCCTCGGCTCCGACGGCGCCTCCAACGGCTGGAACTACCAGCAGGCGGCCTTCACCCAGGAGCAGGCCGAGTTCACCCAGGGCCTGGTCGACGGTGACATCACCTGCGCGGACGGGGCGCCGTGCCTGCCCGCCGTCCCCGTCGACCGCGACCCGGTCGTGGAAGCGCAGGACGCGCGGGCGAACTGGTTGTCTGAGGGGCAGACGATCAAGGAACGGTGGTATGCCGACTACGAGCTGCGCACCGCCTTCATGCACGACCACCACCACGCCGGGACCCTGCAGAACCGCGGGATGTATGCGGCACTGGTGGTCGAAGGTACTGACTACGACTTCCGTGACCCCTACACCGGCGAGTTCTACCAGCCGGTCAACACTCCTGGACGCGACGCCCCGGTCTGCGAGGACGCCTGCCTCGGCACCGCGCACGGCAGCGTCATGGACCTCCTCGGCCCGGTCGGCCAGGACGACTTCCGCGAGTTCGGTCTCGCCATCGCCGACTTCGTGCCCGTCTTCCAGCGGTCCGCGACGCACGAGCAGATCCTGGACCGGAGGAACGGGATCGAGGCTCCCGAGGCGGCGCTGACCGCCCCCCAGAACGATCAGGGCGGGATGGGCATCAACTACCGCAGCGCTCCGATGAAGCTGCGCCAGTTCGCCGGCGCAGGCATCGACCCGATCACGGACCCGCACGCCCCACCACCGACGCGGGAGGAGCTGCTCGACGCCGGCTGGGTGGACCCCGCCTACGCGTTCAGCTCCCGCGTGTGGGGAGATCCCGACACACCGGTGTTCATGGCCAACCGTGGGGACAACGTGCGGTTCCGGCTGATCCAGGGCTCGCACGAGGAGATGCACAACTTCGCGGTGCACGGGGTGCGCACCAAACACGACCCCCTGGACTATGCCTCGCCCTACATCAACGCGCGCCACATCGGCGTCTCCGAGGCGTTCAACTTCGACGACGTCGGTGTGGACTGCGGGCTCGGCGGCAACGTGGTGTGCCCGACCCCGCCGTTGGGCAACCAGCCGCGCGTCGCCGACTTCATGTACGGCGGGGCCGGGCTCGAGGACCTGTGGTTCGGAGCCTGGGGTGTCATGCGTGTCTTCGACCAGACCACCGACAACCCGCTGATGCCCCTGCCAGACAACCAGAACACGCTGGTCACCGGCATCCCCCTGCCTGCGCCGGACCGCAACGCGGTCATCCCCCGGGCGCAGCAGCCCGTGCCGGCCGCCTGCCCGACCGGTGCACCGCACAAGTCCTTCGAGGTGTCGGCGATCGACCTCTCCATCATGTACAACCGCTACGGCGACCACGACCCGTACGGACTGGCCTACGTCCTCAACGAGGACGTGGCCGCGGTGCGGTCCGGCGAGAAGGAGCTGGAGCCGCTCGTCATGCGCGTCAACGAGGGTGACTGCGTGGTCGTCAGCCTCACTAACAGCGTGGACTGGGAGCACTTCGAGCAGCACGGCATGCTGGGCACGCTGGACGGCGACGCCCACATTGCCTTGGAGCCCGAGTTCCCGATCCCGCCGGACGACGAGGACGGCGAGGAGCCCGAGTTCGAGCCCGGTGTCCCGTGGTTCGCGGGCAACCGCGTGTCCCTCCACCCCTCGCTCGTCCGCTACGACGTGCGGACCAGCGACGGGGCCACGATCGGCTACAACTTCGACCAGACCGCCGGGCCGGGGGACACGGTCCAGTACGTCTGGTACGCCGACGAGGTCAGGTACCACGACCCGGACAGCGAGCCGGCGCTGACCGACGGTGAGCTGGGTGCGATCCCGCTGACCGAGTTCGGGGACGTGCGCGGGCACCGGCACCACGGACTGCTCGCCGCGCTCGTCGTCGGCCCGCGGGACGCGCGCTACCGCGACCCGATCACTGGCGAGTTCGTCAACACCGGGGCGCAGGTCGACGTGCTCCCCGGCCGGCAGGGCGCCGACTACCGGGACGCCGTGCTCATGCACCACAACGGGCTCAACCTGCGCAGCGCGGATGGCGCCGTCCTCTTCGACCCGATCCCGGACGACTGGCCCGACGGTGGTGAACGCGCGATCAGCTACACGAACGCTCCGCTGCACCACCGCCTGGGACTGGACGGGCCGATCACGGACTTCACGACGGATCCACCCCGCGACCGGGTCGGCTTCCCCTTCGACCGGGCCGGGTTCGGGGAGCAACTGGCCAACGTGTTCAGCACCACCTACCCGGTCGAAGGCGCGCCTATCGGCGATCCGGACACGCCGATCATCCGGGCCTACCAGGGTGACCCGGTCCGCGTGCACGTGGTGCACTCCGCAGACCGTGCCCGGACGGTCGCCTACTTCCTCGGCGGGCACAGCTGGCTCGAGCACGCCTTCGACGCCGGCTCGGTCCGCACGGGTGTGGCCGGCTCGCTGGCCACCGGGAGCACGGCGACTCTGCACCTGGAGGCCGCCGGCGGACAGCTGCAGGCGGTCGGCGACTACAGGTACGGCGTCGCCAACGGCACCATGGGGCTGTCGTCCGGCAGTTGGGGCATCACCCGGGTCTACCAGCAGCCCGCGCCGGGGACCGAGCGGTTCCCCGTCCCGCTGGAGAGGTGCCAGAACCCCTACCTGGGCTGCAACCCGCTGCGGGTGATCAACGAGGCGCTGACGCCCGAGCCGGGCACGCCCGTGCTCGAGGTCAAGGCCGACCCGACAGTTGTGGCGACGCTGCCCGGTGAGGTGGCCGTCACCGCCCGGCTGACCGTGGACGGGCAGCCGCTGACCGGCGGCTACGATGTGCGGTTCGCCGCCCCTGCCCCGAACGCCTTCGAGGAGACGGTGCGCACGGACGGGACGGGCACGGCGTCCACGACGGTGCCGGCCACGGCATACCCCGCGCCCGACGGTGTGCTCGAGATCACCGCCACCTCAACGGTCACCGTCACCACGGGCGACGGCGAGTCCGTGACGCGCGCCCTCGCCGGCGGCGTCCAGGTGCTCGTGCTCGACCCGGCCGATGCCACAGGCCCGACCGTCACGGAGGTGCTGCCTGCCGAGGGCGCCGAAGGTGTCGTGCGGGACGGCCTCGTCCAGCTCGCCTTCTCCGAGCGGATCGATCCACTCGGCCTCGCCGACGGGATCCGGCTGGTGGACACCGTGACCGGCGGGACGGTTCCCGCCGACGTGGTGGAGGACCACTCCGAGGATTTGACCGTCTCGCGGGTCACCCTCACACCCGACTCGCGGCTCTCCGCCAACCGGGCCTACCGCGTCGAGGTCGACGCGTCCGTCGCGGACCTGCTGGGCAACGCCATGGCCGAGCAGTTCACCAGCACGTTCACCACGACGACCGTCCTGGTCGACCGGTTGGCGGGCGACCGGCGCTTCGGCACGGCAGCCGCCGTGAGCCGCTCGCAGTTCGAGCCGGGCGTCGACACGGTGTTCGTCGCCAGCGGGGCGGCGTTCCCCGACGCCCTGTCCGGCGGCCCGGGTGCGGCGCTAGAGGGCGCTCCCCTGCTGCTCACCCATCAGAACAGCCTGCCGGCGGAGACGGCGGAGGAGCTGGCCCGCCTCAGCCCGCTCAACATCGTGGTGCTGGGAGGGGTCGCCGCGGTCGACTCGACCGTGCTGGAGGCACTGCTCGACTACGTGCCGGCGGCCGGGACCGTGAAGCGGGTCGCGGGACCCGACCGGTTCGGCACCGCGGCAGAGGTCAGCTCGACCTTCTTCGCACCTGATGCCGTGGACACGGTCTTCGTGGCCAGCGGCGCCAACTTCCCGGACGCGTTGGCCGGGAGCGCACCTGCTGCCAGGGACGGTTCACCGATGCTGCTGACCCGGCCGGGCACCCTCCCGGCAGCCACGGAGGCGGAGCTGGCGCGGCTCGATCCGCAGCGAATCGTGGTGCTGGGCGGCCAGTCGTCGATCGACGACGCCGTGCTCGACGATATCCAGGCAGCCACCGGAGTGACGCCGGAGCGGATCTTCGGCTCCAACCGGGACGAGACGGCCGTCGCGGTGAGCGAGGAGTTCTATGCGCCGGTGACCGACCGGATCTATGTCGCGACCGGCGTGACCTTCCCGGACGCCCTGTCCGCCGGACCGGTGGCCGGGCTGCAAGGATCGCCGATCCTGCTGTCTCGGACCGGCACGGTGGCGGCGGCGGTGCGCGACGAGCTGGTCCGGCTGGACCCGGTCCACGTCCGGTTGCTCGGCGGCACCAGCGCCGTCAGCCAGGCGGTCGAGGACGACATCCGGACCTGGCTCAACGGTGGAGAGGGACCGACAGCCGAATGACCCTGACGGTTCCTCCACAGGCCGCCCACACCTCCCCCGCCCGGCGGCGGGGGATGGCGTGGGCCGCCGTCGCGGTAGGTGTGGCCCTGCTCGCCGTGCTGAGCCTCTGGGGGCAGATGAGCGGCACGGGCCGGGCCCTCGTCGGCAGCGAGGTCCCCCACGACGGGGGCAGCTTCGTGGTGACCGAAGCCTGGACGACGGTCGACCCGATGATGCTCATGCACCCGGACGACGCCGACAACTTCGCGGCGCTGGGAATGCAGATGGGCGCGATGTCGGCAATGTTGCCCGATGCCATCCCGGGCGGCTCCAAGCGGGTCGCGATCGAGCTCGCAATGTCGGCAGGCGGGGAGGAGATGACCTTTCCTGCCGGCCAGACCTCGCTGACCGCGGACGGTGTTTCCTACGGCCCCTACCTGGCGCTGCTGGGCGACGAGAGCCTGCCACCCGGCACGCGCATCAACGCGGTCGTCATCTTCGAGGTTCCCATGGACACCGGGGCGGCGCAGTTCCGGCTCGGTCCGGACAGCGACCAGGTCCACGTGGACGTCGGCGCCGGCGGCGGCGGTGGACATCAGCACTAGGGGGTATGACGTGACAACTTTGCTTCGTGTCGGGACCAGGCTCGTGATCCTGCTCGCGCTCATCGTGATTCCGATGGCCGCGCTCGCCGGACCTGCGCAGGCGCACGCCTCGCTCGTCTCCTCCGACCCGGTGGCCGACACGCTCTACGACGTCGGCCCGGAGGCCGTCACCCTGGAGTTCAACGAGCCGGTCGAGGTCGATCTCGGTGGCGTCCGGGTCTTCGGGCCGTCGGGTGAGCGTGTCGACGACGCAACCGAGCGGGCGGGGGACAGCTTGGTCGTCAGGGCCGGCGTCGACACTGCCGCGACCGGCACCTACACGGTGGCGTGGACGGTCGTCTCCGCCGACTCGCACGTGCTGTCCGGCGCCTTCGTCTTCCACGTCGGCGCCCGCAGCGGTGCCGTCGACATCGACCGTTCCGACCCCGCGGCGCTCGTGGCGGCCCGGTGGCTCGCCCGGTGGGCGTTGCTCGCGGGCACGACGGTGCTCGGTGGTCTCGTCCTCTTCCGGGCCGCAGCACCCTGGGCGGGTTTGGACTCCGCCCGGGCTGGCCGGCTGGCGCAGCTGGCCGCCGGTGCCCTGCTGGTCGGAGCCGCGGCCAAGCTGTTCGTGCACGTCACCGACGCGTCCGCCCGTCCCCTTCTCGAGGTTGCCGCACTCCTCGGTGACGCTGTCCTCGGCACCCGCGCCGGCCTGCTCGACGGAGCCCGCGTGCTGGCGGGTGTGCTCGCCGTCATCGCGGTCGTGCGCTGGCGCTCGAGGTATGCGGTGCCGCTCGCGGGGGCGGCGGTGCTCACCACGATCGTGACGCTCGGTTTCTCCGGCCACGCGTGGACGTCGCCCGCGCCCGCTGTCTCGGTGGCGGCCGACATCGTGCACCACGGCGCGGCGGCCGTGTGGATCGGCGGCGTCGCCGCCCTGGCCCTGGTGCTCGCGCCGTCCGAGGGAGGTGCCCAGGAGGACGTCGCCCGAGCGGTGCGCCGGTTCTCGGTGCTGGCGCTCTGGTCGATCGTCGTGGTGACGGTGACCGGCATCGTCTCCGCCCTGCTGCAGAGCGGGCTGGCGCCGGGGACCCTGCTGTCGACCCGCTACGGGACCACGCTCATCGTCAAGCTGGTCCTGGTGGCCGCCGTCGTCGGGCTCGGCTGGTGGCAGCGGTCCCGACTGCTGGAGACGGTGACCAGGTCCGGCCGTCTCTTCCGCACGGCGCGCGGTGAGCTGGTCGTCGCGACGGTCATCCTCGCCACGACGGCACTGCTCGTCGACACGGTCCCGGCGCGGGAGTCGCTGGAGCCGCAGCCGTTCCAGTCGAGCGCGACCGACGAGGGCGGCACGGTCTCGGTGCTCGTCACCCCCAGTCGGAGTGGGGACAACGCGATCCACCTGACGTTCTTCGACCGGGTCGGGTCGCCGCGGGGCATCGACGCCGCCTCGGCCACGGTGGTCCAGGGTGACCTGCCGCCGCGTTCGATCGAGCTCGAGCCCCTGGCAGGGAGCCACTGGGTCGCACCGCTCGTCAGTCTCCCGGCGGGGGGCACGTGGACGCTCAACGTCGAGACGCTCGGCAGCTCGGAGCAGACCAGCTTCAGCGTCGAGATCGACGTGGCGGAGCGTGCCACCACCTGACACCCACGAACCACGGGCGGGCCTGGCGCCCGGCCCGAGCACCCACGGCCCGCCAGGCCTGTCCGCACCCTGCTGCGTGACGCTTCGCTGGTGCGGGGCGTCAGGGCACGATCACGACCTTGCCGAGCGTGTGACCGGACTCCACGGCCGCGAGCGCGTCGCGGGCCTGCTCGAGCGGATACTCCGCACTGATCAGCGGCGTGACCACCTCATAGCCGACCACCGACGTGATCTTTTCGAGGGACTCGGGGTTGTGGACCCGTCCCCTGCCGCCCAGCTCGGTCACCGTGGCGTCGTCGGCAGCCGAGATGACCAGTTCGGGCGACTTGGCCAGCGGTGTGACGTCGCGCAGCGGCTGGCCACCCACCAGGTCGATGACCAGGTCAACACCCTCCGGTGCGATCTCGCGCACTGCCGCGGCCGCCCCGTCACCAGAGGCGACGAACGTGGCACCGCTGGACTCCACCAGCTCGCGCTTGGACTCCGAGGCGATCCCGATGACGCTGAACTGGTGGACCTTGCCGATGCCGGCCACCAGGTGACCGACTCCGCCGCCGGCACCGAGGATGAGCAGGGTCTGGCCCGCCTCCAGCTCGATGTCGTGGGTGAGGTCGTATGCCGTGGTGCCGGCAACCGGGATCGTCGCCGCCACCGCGAAGGAGATGTCCTCGGGCTTGGGCTGGGTGTCGCCGACGCGCAGCACGGCGTGGTCGGCGAACCCGCCCTCACCCGGGGCGACGGAGCCGAGGACCTCGTCCCCCACGGCATACTCCTCGACGTCCGGTCCCACAGCGGTGACTATGCCGGAGACCTCAAAACCCAGCGCCCGGGGCAGCTCTCCCTCGCGACCGAACGCCCCCTCGCGCAGCTTCGCGTCGGCCGGGTTCACCCCGGCGGCGCGGACCTCGACCAGGATCTCGCCCGCTGCCGGTTGGGGGACGGGACGCTCGGTGAGCTCCTCTTCCTCCGGTCCGCCGAACTGGTTGAACACATAGATGCGTGACATCAGGACTCCTTCTCTTGTGGTGCAGGTATGCCGTGCGACGCCGGCCGACCTGTGGGGGTCGGCCGGCGTAGGGGTGGGGTCAGGCCGGCTGGGTGACCCGGGCCTCGTCGTGGGTGAGCGACGAGCCCGTGCCGTCCGTGGACCGGGTGCCGGTGCGCTCCTTGCGTCGGCGCAGCAGGCGCATCGCGTTGCCGATGACGACCAGGACCGAGATCTCGTGGACCAGCATCCCGATGGCCATCGTGACACCACCGAAGAGGACTCCGGCGAGCAGGACGGCGACGGTGCCGAGCGCGATCACGATGTTCTGGCGCATGTTGTTGACCGTGCGCCTGGCCAGCGACACTGCCTCCGGCAGCTTGAGCAGGTTGTCCCGCATCAGCGCGATGTCAGCAGTCTCGATCGCCACGCCGGTGCCTGCGGCGCCCATCGCCACACCGATGTCGGCGGTGGCCAGGGCCGGCGCATCGTTCACGCCGTCACCGACCATCGCGACGGTGTAGCCCTGACGCTGCAGGTCGGCCACGGCCTCCAGCTTGTCCTCCGGCAGGAGACCGGCGCGGACCTCGTCGACGCCGACCTGGGCGGCGACGGCCCGGGCCACGGGCTCGATGTCGCCGGTCAGCATGATGACCTTCTTGACACCGTGCTCGTGCAGGCGGGCCACCATCTCCTTGGCGTCCGTGCGGATCTGGTCAGCGACGGCAACCACTCCGAGGACCTGCCCATCGCGGGCCACCACCATCGGGGTGCGGCCAGCGGCAGCCAGCTCCTGGACCACCTGGGCGACGCGTGCGTCGTCCGCGGTGTCGTGACCCTGCTCGGACTCGATGAGGGCCAGGTTGCCGACGGCGACCCGGTGACCGTCGATGGTGGCCACAATGCCCTTGCCCGGCACCGGCTCAGTGTGCTCCGGCAGGCCCACGACCGGGAGTCCGGCCGCAGTGGCGGCCTCGATGATCGGCCTGGCCAGCGGGTGCTCCGACCCGGCCTCGGCGCGGGCGGCCGTCTGCAGCAGCTCGTCACGGTCGACGTCCGCGTGCAGCGGGACCACGTCGGTCAGCTGGGGGCGACCCTCCGTCAGGGTGCCGGTCTTGTCCAGCGCCACCGCGTCGATCTTGGCGGAGGTCTCCAGGAACTCGCCACCCTTGATCAGGATGCCGTCCTTGGCTCCACGGCCGATGCCGGCCACGATCGAGACGGGGATGGAGATGACCAGGGCGCCCGGGCAGGCGATGACCAGCAGCGTCAGGGCCAGGACGATGTCGCGGGTGACCAGACCGAAGATGATGGCCATCACGATGATGGCCGGGGTGTACCAGGCCGAGAAGCGGTCCATGAACGCAGCGGTCCTCGCCTTGGCGTCCTGGGCCTCCTCGACACGGTGGATGATGCGGGCCAGGGTGGTGTCCGCGCCCACACCGGTCGCGGTCACCTGCAGGAACCCACTGGTGGTGATGGTGCCGGCGAAGACCTTGTCGTCCGTGGCCTTCTCGACCGGGATGGACTCCCCGGTGATGGAGGCCTCGTCGATGGAGCCGGCCCCGCCGGAGACGACACCGTCGACCGGCACCTTGGTGCCGTTCTTGACCAGGACGGTCTCGCCGGTGATGACCTCGGCAGCCGGGACCTCGACCTGCTCACCGTCCCGCAGGACGACAGCGACGTCGGGGGCGACCGCGATGAGCTCGGCCAGGGCCGAGCGCGTCTTGTTGAGGGTCGCGGACTCCAGGGCGTGACCGATCGCGAACAGGAAGGTCACCGCGGCGGCCTCCCAGTACTCCCCGATGATGACCGCACCGATGGCGGCGATCGACACCAGCAGGTCGATGCCGATCACCTTGGCACTCAGGGCGTTCCACGCCTTGATGACGACCGGTGTGCCGGCGACGACAGCGGCGGCGACCATGAGGATGTCCCCCCAGGTGGCGGCGTCCAGGAGTCGGCTCGAGGCCAGCGATGCCAGGATCAGCAGCCCTGAGACGACAGGCACAGTCCAGCGGCCGTGCAGCCACTCGTGGACCTTGTTCATCTCGTTCTCTTCCTCTCAAGTCTCAGCAAGCTGGGCGGTCCGAACCACCCCAAGAATGGGTTCTCTGCGGTCCGAAGGACCCCCAAATCCGGGGTATGTCGGACCCTCACCGGCCAGGCCCCCTCCCGTGGGGAGGGGCCAGGCCCGCGCGTGGTGACCGAGGTTTCCTCAGAAGGCCGCGGCCTTAGCCGTGTAGCCAGCCTTGGCGATGGCGGCGACCAGGTCCTCCGTCGTGGCCAGTGCGGGGTCGTGCATCACCTCGACGCGAGCGGAGGCGAAGTGCACCTTCACCGACTCGACGCCCTTGAGGCGACCGACCTGCTTCTCGATCTTGGCCACACAGGAGGGGCAGGAGAAGCCTTCGGCCCGAAGGATGGTCTTGGTGGTGCTCGTCGTGGTGCTCATGATGTTCCTTTCCTCGTCTGCCCTTCTGCTGGGCACTAACTACAAACTACGGAGTTTGCCGAGGCTTCTCCTTGACCCAGGTCAAGCGGCCCTGCTCGACTCAGGGGACTGTTTGTGCAGGTCAGCCTGCGGTCTGGCCTCCGGAGCGGAACCACCCACGGCCTACGCTGTGCCGGTGACCATCAGGGACCTGGCCGCCGTGACCCGACACCGTGCTGTCGTCGGGGGCATCGTCATCAGTCTGCTCGCGTGCGCAGTCAACATCACAGGGGCGCTCCTCGAGGTGGGGTGGATGCAGGAGGCACGCTGGTTCTCTGTCCCACCGCTGGTGGTGGCGCTGATCGCCGCTGGCGGTCTGCGCGACGTCCGCGGCCGGTGGTGGGCGGCCGGGCTCGCCCTGTCCTGGGTCGGTGACACCCAGGGTGGTCGCGGCTTCCTGATCCTGCTCGGAGCCTTCCTGCTCGCGCATGTCTGCTACGTGGTCGCCCTGTGGCCGACGCGGGGTCAGAGCCTGCTGGGTCGGCGCGCGGCGGTGCCCTACGCACTGCTCGGGTTGGCCGGTGTGGTCGTCCTCGCGCCCGCCGCGGGGCTCGCGCTCGCCGCCCCGGTGACGGCGTATGCCGCGCTCCTCACCCTGATGGCCGTGCTCGCTGCGGCAGCCGGTCGCGTGGGAGTGATCGGCGGGCTGCTCTTCCTGGTCTCCGACCTGGTGCTGGGTCTGGGGATCTTTGCCGTGGACCTGCCGGAGGCGTTGCAGACCCTGGTCGTGATCGGCACCTACGTGCCCGCGCAGGTACTCCTGCTCCTCGGCGTCCTCCTGCTGATCAGGGCTCGTGCCGGTCTCTCACCCACCTCTCATCGTCAGCGGCTTGGCTAGGCTGACCGCGACGGGATCGGAGGCAGTCAGGTGCGCAACCGCACATCGGCGCTGGTGAAGCGTCTCGGCAAGAGAGTCATAGGTGACTGGCGTCCCGGTCGGGCCGCCCCACCACCGGCACCGAGGAGCCGGGCGGACCGGGTCGCCGAGGCGCTGGACGTCGTCCGCCGGATCGAGGAGGTGGAGCCCACCCTGCCTGCGCCCACCGACCTGGCGACGTTTCACACCATCGACCGCGTCGTGCGCCGCCCGCTGCTCGACCCCGCCCTGATGACCATGATGCCCAAGTCGCTGCGTGGGACCTGGGCTGAGGACAGGGGCTTTGAGCAGACGAGCGCCGCGATCGCCGCAGACGTCATCGTGCTGGCCAAGTTCGACCTCGGGGAGCAGGTCAAGCTGCGAGCTGGCTACGGTCAGGCCCGCCGGTCCCTGGCAGTCCAACCGGTGGGACCCGACGGGATCTGCGGCGTCACCAACTCCGTGCGGGCGCACGAGGTCGTCTCGCGCTACGCGCCAGAGCTGATGCCGACCATGCTGGGCCACGGAGAGCTGGACGACGGACTCCGCTATCTGGTTGAGGAGTGGGTCCACGGCGAGCCGCTGATGACCTCCGAGCGGTTGGCCGAGCACGCGACCTGGCTCCTCGAGGGGCTCGGCCGGGTCCATGAGGGCTATGGCGTGTCAGGCCGTCCGGTCACCGAGCTGTGGGGCGTGGGGTTCGGCGACCAGTGGCAGCGCGTGCGTGAGGCCGACCTCGTGCCTGACCATGTCGGCGCGGCGGTGGCCGAGCTCATCGCGGCAGACCGACGGGTGCGGATGTCCTGGGCCCACGGTGACCTGGTGGCCTCCAACGTCATGTCCACGCCCGATGGTCCCAAGGTCATCGACTGGGAGCACGCGGGCGAGCGACCGGTCATGCACGACGCGGCGAAGCTGCACCTCTTCGCGGCCGACAAGCACCGGTTGCTGCCGCTCCTGCTGGCCGAGTGGGGCCACCAGCCGGCCCACGACGGCTACACCGCGGCCGAGGAGCTGGCGCTGGTCCACGCGAAGTTCCTTGTGCGGGCACCGGTCCGGATGGCCGAGCTGGCCGGTCACCGGCGCAGCGGGGTCTATGCGAGCCAGGTCACCACCCAGGCCGGCCTGCTGGAGGACGTGCTCGAGAACGTCGGTTGACCCAGAGGCGGCCCAGCGGTGGTCCAGAGGTGACCGCACCGCGACAGACCTCCGCGCTTGCCCCGTCTCCGCGTGTCACCGGTTGCGGCCGGCGAGCAAACCGTCAGGGTGGAGGCATGGACCGACAGAAGCTGGCCTATATCGCGCTCGTCATCACCATCATCTACGGGGGACTGTTTGCCGTCATCGGGGAGAGCCAACGCACGACCTACGCCGCTGTCGGCGCCATCGTCGTGGCCATCGCGTGGGTGAGCGTGGGGATGCTCGGCCGGGACGACAACGCCCGGGAGTGAGCAGCTGCCCCACGTCAGGCGCGCTGGTGCCTAGCGGTCCGACCAGGTGGGCTGGCGCTTCTCCAGGAAGGCGCAGATGCCTTCCTGGGCGTCGGTGGCAAGGGCGTTCATCGTCATGACCGTCTTGGCGTACTCATACGCCGAGTGCTGGTCGCGTGAGATCTGGGCATAGAACGCCTCCTTGCCGATCCCGGTGACCACCGAGCTTGCGGTGGCGATCTGTGCGGCCAGCTCCGCTGTGCGGGAGGCGAGCTGGTCTGCCGGGACCACCTCGTTGACCAGTCCCCAGTCGGCCGCCGTTGGCGCGTCGACCAGCTGCCCGGTGAGCAGCATCTGCATCGCGCGCTTCTGGCCGATGACGCGGCTGATCGCCACCATGGGCGTGGAGCAGAACAGGCCGATCTTGACGCCGGGGGTGCCGAAGCGGGCGCCCTCCTCGGCGACGACGAGGTCACACGTGGCGGCGAGCTGGCAGCCAGCGGCGGTCGCGATGCCCTGGACCTGCGCGATCACCGGTTGCGGGATGGACTGCACCAGCTCCATCAGCTCGCAGCACCGGTCGAAGATCTCGCGATACTCCTCGACGGTCCGGCCCGTCATCTCGGAGAGGTCGTGGCCGGCGCTGAAGACGGGACCGGCGGCGGCGAGGACCACGACCGAGACGTCCTTGCGGGAGCCGACGTCGCGCAGCACCTCGATGAGCTCGCCCATCAGCGCGAGGGAAAGGGCGTTGCGCTTCTCGGGACGGTTCAGGGTCACGGTCACGATGCGCGAGTCCGTGTCGACCTCGGTGAGCACGATGGGGGCGGTAGTGGTGGTGGTCATCGACGTGGTCCTCTCGGGGTGGGTCCGTCCTGCCAGCCTACGCACGCTGCACTCTCTTGACAGGGCCGTTCCCAAACGACTACCTTGTGTCGCATGGTACCCGGCGACAGCGCGATCCTCTCCAACCTCAGGCGGGGTGCGCTGGAGTTCTGCGTGTTGGCCATGTTGCGCGACGGCCCCACCTACGGGTTCGACATCGCCCGCCACCTGACCCGGGACGGCATTCTGATGGCCAGCGAGGGCACGCTCTATCCGCTCCTGTCCCGGCTGCGCAAGGCGGGCCTGGTGGACACCACCTGGCAGGAGTCCACCAGCGGCCCACCGCGGCGCTACTACCAGCTCACCGAGTCCGGGGCAGGCGCCCTCGACTCGTTCATCGACACCTGGCCGCCGTTCCGCGACGCCGTGGACGCTGCACTGACTGAGGGAGAACACCCGTGAACAGCACCCAGCACCGCCTCGTGTCCACCTATCTCGACGACCTGACCAGGGCGCTAGCCGATCTGGCTCCGCCGGACCGCGCCGAGGTCCTGGCCGGTGTCCGCGAGCACATCGAGGCCGGCCTGGCCGCGCGAGGCGGCGCGAGCGACGCAGATGTCAGCGCCGTTCTCTCCGAGGTGGGCACGCCCGAGGAGGTCGCCCGAGAGGCCTACTCCACCGGGCAGTATGCCGAGCGCCCGGCTCCGCTACCTGCTGGCCCGCAGACTCAACCCCGGTTGTCCGACCGCTCCTGGGTGCCGGGGCTGGTCGCCATCCTGCAGGTGCTGGGTGTGCTACTCGTCGTGACCACGGTGGTCGTCAGCGCCGCCGTCATCACGGGCGTCCAGATCCTGCTGTGGATCGTAGTCGCCCTGCTCGTCGGGACCTCGAGGCTCTGGACCGCCCAAGGCACCTTGCTGCACATTCTCCTGCTTCCCATCGTGATCGTGCTGATGTGGGTCGGTGTGCTGGTCGGGCAGCACATGGTCGCGGCGATCATGGTGCCCAGTGCCATCGTGATCGGCAGTGTCTGGCTCATCATCAGGCTGACCGTGGCGGCGCAACGACGTGCGGCGACGGGACAACCGCTCAGTCGGTGATCTCGTGCCCGTCGAGATAGACCCACCTGGCGCCTCGTCGAGTGAAACGACTGCGCTCGCGCATCGTCCCGCGCTGCTTGCCGAGCTGATAGCTGGCCCGGAACTCGACCTCGCCCGTGTCATCGTCGGGGCCGCCCGCGCTGGTCCCTAACACCTCGAGGCCCTGCCAGACGAGATGGGCGTCAGCGGTCACGTCAGCGGGCCGGGTGCGTGGGTGCCAGGTGCGGAAGACATGATCAAACTCGCCGCGCGCATAGGCGGCGTAGCGCGACCGCATCAACTCCTCCGCTGTCTCGGCCAACCTCTCCTGCCGGTGCAGTGGGCCGCAGCACGCGGCATACGCCTCGCCGGTGCCGCAGGGACACGGCCCGCCCTCGGTCTGACCCAGCACTGCACCCATGGAGGAAACCGTAGCCGCTTGGCGAGCCAGTGGTCAGTCCGGCACGACGACCGTGACACCAAAGCGTGCGAGGTCCCGGTCAAAGGTGGCCACCGACGCGCCGTGCTCGATGGCTAGGGCGGCGATATGCGCGTCGGTCGTCAGATTGCCCGCCGTGCCGGCCTCGCGCAACAACCCGGAGAGCACCGACAGGTGGCGGGTCGTGGGCTGCGGCAGAGTCACGGCTGGGTGGGCGTGCCAGGCGTCCAGCACGGTCATCGCCTCATCGACGGTGAGCGGCTCAGGGAAGATGCGCGCGTTGGTGGTGATCCGGATGAAGCCGAGCGCCGCGACCCACGGCAGCCCGAGCACCTGTGGCTCCGCCAGCATCCGGTCGAGCCATCGAGCCGTGCGCTCGTGCTGCGACGCCCCCTTGTGCACTGAATAGATGAGGACGTTGGTGTCGAGGATGATCACGGTCAGCGGCCCTGCGCCATCTTGCGGAGAAGCTCTCCGTCCTCCAGGGCTGCGGCGAGCTGGTTGGCTTTGGTCAGGTCCACGGCTGCCACGCCGAGGTCGCGTCCGAAGTCGGTCAGGCTGGGCGGTGCACCTTGGCTTCCGCCGAGCTGTCGACGCAGGGCCTCGTTGACGACCTGCTTGAACCGGAGGTTGCGGGCAGCCATCTCACGCTCGATCAAAAGCGTGACGTCGGGGTCCAGCGTGATGGTCGTGCGCATGTATACATCATAACATCGGGAGATGTGATGCTATGATGCACGGCTGTCACGCACGGTAGGTTCCAGGCCGCGGTTGCCCCCATGCCCCGCTGACGTGGCCTTTCTCCCACGGGAACCGGCCGTCGGGGTCGGCCCACGTGAGCTGGTAGGCCGGCACTGAGTCGACCAGCGATCGGTCGTAGTAGTCGTTGGCCCGGAAGATCACCATCCCCGGGTTGGGGATCTCCTCCACCAGGATGCGCAGCCCGATCCGAGGGACCAATTGACCCGGCATCAGGTCCTGATGATGCCCGGTGACCTGTTGCGCGACCATGTTGAGGAGGTGGGTCGAGAGGTCCCTGGCCAGGCCCAGGACCAAGAGCTCAGGATGGCCGATGCCGTGCAGACCGGTCGTGTAGCAGAACGGCTGCTCGAGCCGAGGTGGCAGGCGTTCCGGTCCGCCGAGCACATCAGCCACGTGGTCGCCCCCGCCCGGGGACTCCTCACCGAGTTCGCGGCACTGGAGGCACTCGCCCTCCTCGAGATCGGGCGCGACATAGGTCAGGTGCACGCCATAGCTGCGGATGTTGTCGGTGATCAGGGCTCGCTCCCGGTCCTCGAAGGCCTGCAGCGCTGCTGAGTAGTCCATCGTTCCTCCCCCTCGCGCACCCGGTGTGCGCCTGTCCCGACACGCTATGGGTGCACACCGACACGCTGTCGCGCTTATCCACAGCCCCCACGATCTAGTCTTGCGGCCATGAGACTTGGTGACCTCGTGGCCGCACTCGACCTCACTCTCGACACGGGTGAGAGCGTCGAGGTCACCGGCGTCACCCACCAGGCCGACTGGGCACGACCCGGTGATGCGTTCGTCGCCATCCGCGGAGCACGGGTCGACGGCCACTCCTTCATCGGGCAGGCGGTGGAGCGAGGTGCGGTCGCGGTCCTGGGCGAGGGTCTGCCTGAGGGCATGGACTGCCCGGTGCCGTATGTCGTGGTGCCAGCCGCGCGGGCCGCGCTGGCTGATGCGGCGGCCGAGCTGGCCGGCCACCCCAGCAGGACGTTTCCGGTCCTGGGCATCACCGGCACGGACGGCAAGACCACCACGTCCTGCCTGGCCCGGCACCTGCTGCGGCACGCGGGCCGGCGGACGGGCCTGCTCTCGACCGTCGGTTATGAGCTGCCCGACGGCGTGCTGCGCCAGCCGCCGACCCACTTCACCACCCCCGAGGCGCCGCAGGTCCAGCAGATCCTCGCCGAGCAGGTCGCGGCCGGCGCCGAGGCAGTGGTTGTGGAGTCGTCCAGCCATGCCCTGGCGCTGGACCGCGTGCGGGCAGTCGACTTCGACGTCGCGGTGTGGACCAACCTGACCGGCGAGCACCTCGACTTCCACGGCTCGATGGAGGGCTACTTCGCCGACAAGGCCAAGCTGGTCCAGCGCGCGCCTTTTGCCGTGCTCAACGCGGATGACCCGTGGACTGAGCAGCTGGTGTCGATGGCCACCAGCCACACGACATACTCCGCGGACGGGGCGGACGCCGACTGGACGGCGAGCGACGTCGTGGAGGGGCCTGACGACCTGCGCTTCACCGTCGACACACCAGACGGTGCCGCCGAGGCGGTCCTGCCGATGATCGGCCGGTTCAACGTCGCCAACGCGCTCGCCGCCATGGCGGGCGTGCACGCGCTCGGGGTGGACGTGCCGACGTTGATCGCCGGGCTGGCGACGTTTGCCGGCGTGCCGGGACGGATGGAGATGGTGGAGCGTGCGGAGGGGGAGCCGCGGGTCATCGTCGACTTCGCGCACACCGCCCCGAGCCTGGACAAGGCGCTCGCCACGGTGCGCGTCACGACAGCGGGACGGCTCTGGGTCGTGCTCGGCTCGGCCGGCGGCCCGCGCGACCCCTCCAAGCGTGCGCCGCTGGGTGAGGTCGCGACGGCGATGGCTGACGTGGCGGTCTTCACCGAGGAGGACCACCGCGACACCCCGCTGCAGGAGATCCTCGACGAGATGGAGCGGGGGGCGCGCGAGGCAGGACGGGACAACTACGTCTCGATCGGCGACCGGCGCGAGGCGATCGCCTATGCCGTGGGTGGCGCCGACCCGGCCGACACGATCGTGCTCGCGGGCAAAGGCCCCGAGGAGACGCTGGAGCGTGACACCGAGACGATCCCGTGGGACGAGCTGAGCGAGGCTCGGCGTGCGCTGCAGGTGCGGCGCGAGGCGCTCGCGGCTGACTCCGCGGACTCCTGAGCGATCCACAGTCTCGTCAGCGCGTCACCCCACAGTGCGTCATGCGAATCGGGTCTTGCAGTCTCGGGGTTATCACCCGACTTCTGCAAGACCGAGACCGCATGACACTCGCGGCGCCCAAGGGGTGCGCTCAGCGCAGTGGGTTCAGGGCCTCGCCCCGGTGACTGCGTGGAAGCGCTGAGTCGTCACGGCGGCCGAGTCCGTCGCTGGTGACCATGGCGACCACCCGTTCGACGACCTCCATGGAGACCAGGACGATGAGGAGCATCATCAGTGCGGCAACCATGGGAGGAATTCTCCTCTTAATGGCGCGACTGCACCAGTGGCACGAAGGACTTTCCCTGCCTTCGGCCGCAACGTGCCCCCTGTGTCAGGCGGGCCCTCCGGTGTTTTGGCTAGCCGACCTTTCAGCCAGGGCCGCTAGGACCTGAGTGAGGTCGACGTCGGCGATCGAGGCATCCGCCCACTGAGGCGCGTTGTCCTTGTCGACCAGCAGCGCACGCACGCCCTCGTTGAAGTCGGGGTGCTCCACAAACACCCTGCTCAGCCGGGCGTCCTGTGCCAGGACACCGCGCACGTCGAGGTTGGCGGCTCGACGCAGGGCCGCCAGCGTGGCCGCAACGGAGTGCGGTGAGCGGCTGGCGATGGCCTCGCCGGCAGCACGCGCGGCGGTGTCGTCGTGTGCCAGCAGGCGGCGCAGGATCTCGGTGGCGTCGTCTCCGGCGTAGCACTCGTCGATCCACCCGCGCTGCGTCTCGAGCTCGGAGCGGGGGGCGACCTGCGCCTCCTCGGCGGCCACGTCGTCTGCATCAGCTGTTGCGTTGGCGTCGTCCTCATCAGCCGTCGCGGTGTCGTCGCTCCCGGGAGCCACCTCACCGAGCGCAGCGGCCAGGTCAGCGAGCACCTTCTCCTTGTCCGACACCGCGACCACGCCGTCAGCGAGACCCAGCACGACCGCGTCCGCGGGGCCGAAGGTGAACCCGGTCAGGGCCGCGTGCGTGCCCAGCTCTCCGGGGGCGTGCGCCAGGTGATAGAGACCGCCCACGTCGGGATAGAAGCCGATGATCGTCTCGGGCATGGCCACCTTGGCGCGCTCGGTCACCAGCCGCTGCGAGCCGTGGGCCGAGATGCCGACACCGCCGCCCATGACCACACCGTCCATCCACGCGACATACGGCTTCGGATAGTCGGCGATCAGGGCATTCAGGCGATACTCCGTGTCCCAGAAGCGGATGGCCTCTTCCGTCTCGCCACTTAGCACCGCCTCGCGCACGGCTCGCACGTCGCCGCCGGCACAGAGCCCCTTCTCGCCGGCCCCGTCGATGAACACGGCTCCCACCGCGTCGTCGGTGGCCCACGCGGTGAGTTGGGCGAGCATGGACTCCACCATCTTCCCGGTGAGCGAGTTCAGTGCCCGCGGCCGGTTGAGCCGCACCCGCCCGATCCGGTGCGTACCGGCATACTCCACGTCGGCCGTGCGGCCAGGGGCGGGGGCGAAGGTGGGCTCCGGGGCGGTCATGGGCGCCACCCTACGCACGTAGACTGCCGCGCATGGGAAAGGCATCACGACGCAAGCGCCAGGCCGAGGGCAGCAAGGCACCGGCCCGCGCACCGTTCGTCAACCGACCGTTCGAGGGACTGGCCAACGAGACCGACTGGGTCGCGATGCGCGAGATCATCCCGGCGGCCACGGCCATGGTCACGATGGAGCTCGACGGCTCGCCGCAGGAGGTCACCCTCGTCTCGGTGCTCCCCGGCGCGACTCCGGCGATCCACCGCGCCGACGGTGAGGTGCTCGTGGGGCTGCAGTCGCGCACCCACAGCGGCGACGCCAGCCGTGACATCGTGCTCGCCGCGCAGACTGCGCTCGCGACCGAGCCGGGTCAGGCGGTGCCCGCGATCCCGACCGCGACAGCCGCGAGTCCGCGCCTGCAGGACGTGCTGGCAGACGGCACCGAGCTGGTCGTCGAGGTGCAGGACAACTTCAACTTCTGGATCAACGAGGAGGACGCCACCCCCGAGGTGCTGGCCTCCCTCGAGCAGACCAACGAGGCCGCCGTGCCGACCGTCCCGGTGCCGGATCGCCCGTCGACCTACTGGTGCAAGATGAGCGACCGCACCTATGTCCGTTGGGTCCTCAGCGAGGACGAGGACGTGGCCACCACGGCGCTCGCCCGACTGCAGGCCGCTGGCGAGCACACCCTGGGCGAGGGCACCGCGCTGCTCGGGGCGTTCCGCGCCGCCGGGCTGCTTGTGCCCGTGCTCGAGGTCGACCCGTCGACCGACCCCGCCGACCTGACCGCACCGCTGCAGGCACTGGCCGATCGGTATGCCGCTGCCCTGACCCAGGATGCCTCCCTCACCCCGGAGGAGCGTCGGGCCCGCGACGGACTGATCAGCCGGCAGGTCACGCTGCGTTGAGTATGCCGCCAGGCACCGACAGCGGAGCGGCGCCGGATCGGCAGGGGCCAGGTCGGCCGCCCGCACGGGTGGCCGCGATCGTCCCGGCCAAGGACGAGGAAGATCGTCTCGGGGCCACGCTGGACGCGTTGGCGCAGATCGGCTCCATCGACCTGGTCGTCGTCGTGGACGACGGCAGCACCGACGGGACCCTGCGCATCGCCAACCTGGCGGGGGTTCAGACGGTCAAGCACCAGGTCAACCTGGGCAAGGCCCAGGCGATGACCAGCGGGGCCAAGGTCGTCGCCCTCCTGGAGGCCGAGGCTGGCGGCGCGTTCCAGACGGACAACCCGCGGGCCCTGCTCTTCGTCGATGCCGACCTCGAGGACAGCGCCCGCAACCTCGACGTCCTGTGCGGTCCGGTCGTGAGCGGCGAGGCAGACATGGCGATCGCCACCCTGCCGCCGCAGAAGACGACCGGAGGTGGCTTCGGGTTCGTAGTGCGCCTGGCCCGGGACGGGATCGCCCGTCTCACCGGCCGAGAGATGGGCCAGCCCCTGAGCGGCATGCGCTGCATCACGCGGGAGGCGTTTGAGTCGGCGCTGCCGCTGGCCAAGGGGTGGGGTGTCGAGGTCGGTCTGACCGTCGATGTGCTCCGCGGTGGGGGCCGGGTCGTCGAGGTCCCGGTCGAGCTGCACCACCGGGTGACCGGCCGCGACCTGCGCTCCCAGCTGCACCGGGCGCGGCAGTACCGCGACGTCCGGCGGGCGCTGCGCGCCCGCAGTCGCTGAGGCCGCGCGGGTGCAGTTCGACGGGCAGCGGATCACGAGTCAGCAACAGTGTGAGCACGACCTGGACGAAGGGGCCGGCGATCGGGCTATCGCCGAGGGACAGCGATTGCGGCCCCGATGGCGATGGCGGCAGCGATGGCGACAGCCAGGCCGATCCCCACGACCGCGATGCCCGAGTCGTTGAGCGCCCAGCCGATCGTCACGCAGGTGAGCACCGCGACCGCGGTCGCGCGCAGCAACGGCACCTGCCACAGCGGGGCGATCCGGCGCCCGGGCCAGGAGTCGGGTGAGGCCACCGCCCACACCAGGGCCACGAGCACGAGCACCGCCACCCAAGAGACGGGATAGCGGACCAGGATCCCCAAGCTCTGGTCCAGCTTGCGGAGCACGATGTCGAGCGCGCCACCGTCGATCACCGACTGCAGGAAGTCGCCGAGGTGGGTGCGTGCGCCGGGTGGCCTCAGCCAGTCGACAAACATCAGCACCCCAGCGACCGCGACAGCCGCGCCACCGATCAGCAGCGCACGGACCGGGGTCAACCGGATCTCGGCCGCCGCCAGACCGAGGATGCCGACCGCCACGACGAGCGCCGGGACCCCGCCGAAGTCGGCCCCCCACATCGGTGCCCCGTCGACGAGGACGAGCAGCAGTCCGAGGACGCCGATCACCAGCGCCGCAGCGGTGCGCCGCGCCATCGGCCGCGACCGCAGCAGCGAGGCGAGGAATCCGGCCAGCAGCAGCCCGGACACGGCGAAGATGCCATAGCCGACGTTGCCCATCCCGTGGAACCGGCCCGCGGTGAGCGGCTGCACGCCCAGGATCGAGATCAACCCCAACCTGCCGCCGAGGACCACGTCGACGCCCAGCACCACCACGGTCAGCGCGGCGATCACGGCCGGGGGGCCGAGCGGGTGCCGGCGCCACGGCCCGAGCAGAGCGAGCGCCACCTGCACCCCGGCCAGCACGAGGAGTGTCAGCCCCAACGGCAGCCAGGCCGGTGACCCCCTCCACCACGGCACCAGCCCGGCCAGGAAGGTCGCGGACGGGAAGGCCATCGCCCACAACCCCAGCACCCTCGTCGCCGTCCGCTGACCCGTCACGACCAGCTGCGCCAGGGCCACCAGGGCGAGCACGACGCCGATGCCGAGCACCGGGATCGCCAGAGCCTGCGCGCCGCCGATCGCTGCGGTCAGCCCCTGGAGGTCGTCGACCCGCTCCGTAGCGGCCTGCTCGGTGGGCACGACCTCCACCGCCTTGCCGCTGACCGCGGCAGGGATCTCCACCCCGGCCAGCAGGAGCACCGTGGCGGTCAGGTCGGTCGTCTGCACGAGATCCGTTTGCTGCGTCGTGCTCGAGTGCAGCGCGCCAGCCGGCACACCATTGCCCCAGATCAGGGCGGCGCGCACCCCTGCCTGCTCGCCCCGATCGGCAAGGCCCGCCACCACCAGCGTCGCGTCGGCCGGGAGCGAGTCCCGCAGCCCGGCGAGCTCGGCGTCCAGCACGGCCGCGTCGGCGGGGCCGGCGATCACTCCGCCGTCGACCAGGGAGACCGCACAGCCACCGGGTTCGTATGCCGTGAGCCCACCCTCGGCATACGGCGTCACCTCGCCGATGGTCGCCGCGGCACCCAGGGCCGCGAGGGGCCCGTAGGCAGCGACGCAGCCGCCCGCGTCCTCGATCGCGGTGGTTAGGGTGCCCAGCCGCGAGTCGAGGGGGCGACGGTCGGCAGCCTCCTGCCACGCCTCCCAGCCTGGAACCGTCGCTGCGTCGCCGGACACCTCGACCCCGGGGACTCCCGCGCAGTCCTGGGCGCCATCAGTGTCCGCCGAGGCGCGCTGGCCCGCCGAGAGCGTGAGCCACCCGTCGGCGGGGCAGGTCACCGGGTGCGTCCCGCGCACGACCAGCCCACCAGAGGCACCCGATTCGAGGAGTGCCCAGAGCGTGGGGGTCTCCTCCTGGCTGATGTCCGACCAGGTCAGCCCGGGAGCCCCGACCATGACGACCTCACCG
The DNA here is from genome assembly GCF_023923205.1 of Ornithinimicrobium cryptoxanthini. Taxonomy (NCBI): domain Bacteria; kingdom Bacillati; phylum Actinomycetota; class Actinomycetes; order Micrococcales; family Ornithinimicrobiaceae; genus Ornithinimicrobium; species Ornithinimicrobium cryptoxanthini. The sequence continues at coordinate 146,015 of NZ_CP099490.1, forward strand.
CCCGTGCCCCCCAGCGGCTCCGCGCCGACACCCGAGGTGCGCGCGCCCAGGACGCTCGCCACCATGGTGCCGCCCAGCAGCAGCACGACCAGCCCGAAGAGCACCCACGCGAAGCGGCGCCCGGCAGACTCGGTCATGCGCTGACACTATCTGCGCCGCCTGCCGATCCCCTGATGGTCACGGATACGCTGAGCTGACACGCCGACCAGGCACGAGCCCGGTCAGGCACGCCGCGCGGACAAGGGGAGCACACCATGCGCATCGTCATCGGAGCACCGGGCAACGGGGCGGCCCTCAAGGACGCCATGGTGGCCCATCTCGAGGCGGACGAGCGGGTCAGCGAGGTCATCGACCTCTCGACGGCGGACATCACCTATCCGGACGTGTCCTTCCAGGCGGCCCGGGCGATCCTGGACGGCAAGGCTGACCGCGGCATCCTGGTCTGCGGCACCGGGGTCGGCACGGCGATCGCCGCGAGCAAGGTCTCCGGCATGCGCGCGGCCACGGCGCACGACGTGATCACGGCGCGCGGCGCGGTGGAGAACTACGACGCCCAGATCCTGTGCATGGGCCAGAACGTCATCGCCGCCCCTGCGGCGAACGCGCTGCTCGACGTCTGGCTGGACGCCCGTCACGACCCCGCCAGCGCCTACGGTGCAAAACTGCAGGAGATCGCCGCCTTCGAGTCCCGCTGACCAGTCGCGCTGCCGGCATGACAAAGGCCCACTCGTGTCGAGTGGGCCTGTGTCGTTGCCAGGTGAGTGAGCCGTCAGTCGACCAGCTGGAAGCTGCCTGCCTCGGTCAGTGCCGCCTCGATCGCGGCCCGGTCGGGCGTGACCGACTCCTTGTGCTTGACGATGAGTCGCGCCACGTCGGTGTCGGACACCTCAAACGTCGCCTGCCCGAGGCCGAGCTTGGTGAAGACGTCATACAGCCCTTGGAGCGCCTCACGCACGTCATCTTCGGAACGCACGCCCTTGACCCTGAAGGTGGTGGAGGCGACGTGGTCTTCTGTCCCGGTCATCAGATCCTTCCGTTGAACGCCTGGAGCGCGGAGTCCTCGCGGGTGCCACCGCGACCATCGCCGTAGTCGGCATAGTCGGCGATCCACCGGATCGAGCGCACCCACTTCACGTGCTTGTAGCCGTGGTTGGACTCTACGCGCATCCGAGCCGGGCCGCCGAGGTGTATGTCGACCGGCCGGCCGTTGCGCTCGTAGGCCAGGATCGTGTCCTGCTCCCCGACTGTGTCGATGTCGAACGTGGCGTAGAACGGCTCACGGGGTCGGTTGTCGATCATCTTCTGGGCCAGGCCGTAGGACTCGACGATCACATAGTTGGCCCCCTCGGGGCGCTCGCCGAGCAGGTCGACGAGCCGGACGCCGGTCCAGCGGCTGGTCGCCGACCATCCCTGCATGCAGGTGTGGGTGGCGATGTAGGAGACCTGAGGCATCTCGCGCAGCTCGTCGAGAGTGATCTCCCGGCTCGTGCCGTTGATGTCGTCGCCGATCGCGATCGTGTAGCCGTCCCAGTCGTTGTCGCGGGCAGCCACCCACTCCGGGGACTCCTCCTCGGTCGGTGGCAGCCCGTTGGTCCAGTGGAACTCCGAGATGTCCTCGTCGGTGTAGGAGGTCTGCACCGAGCTGCGGGGGCGCATCCAGTTGAGGAAGATCTTGCGGCCGAGCTCGGTGAAGCGCACCAGGATGCCGTGGGCGCGGACCCGGTTGGCGAGCGTCAGATAGCTCAGCGCGATCCAGAAGACGAGCACCGCCACGATCGTGGAGATGATGATGACGAACGCCTGCGCGTAGCGCGCGGTGTCGACGTCACCGAAGACCATGTGGACCAGGTTGTACTCACGGTGCACCAGGAAGACCAGACCGACGTGCATGATCACGAAGCCGGCCATCAGCACCATGCCGATGAAGTGCAGCGAGCGCGCTCCCTGGTGGCCACCCCAGAACTTGACATACCAGGGGTAGCGCGACCGGATGGCCGGTGACATCGCGACGCCGGTGAGCATCATGAACGGCGCCAGGATGAAGATCACGAACGTGTAGCCGAGCATCTGCAGCGGGTCGTAGGGCTGATAGTGCTCGATCCCGGGGACCGAGAAGGACAGATAGACCTTCAGCGACTCGAACGCCTGGGGGAAGACGTCCCAGGAGGTGGGGATGATGCGGCGCCAGAGCCCGGTGCCGAAGAGCAGCCCCACATAGACGATGCCGTTAAGCACCCAGAGCATCACCGACGCGCCGTGCCAGTGCCGGCCCAGGCCGACGTTCTCCCGGCCGGGGAGGCCGATGAGCGGTGACAGCGACTTCTCGTCCATGAGCGAGGTGTAGACGCCCTCCTCCTTGGGCAGCTCGCGCTTGGTGAACTTCAGCCACTCCGTCCCGGGGGCACTGTCCTTGCGCCACCACAGCCGCGGGAGGGAGGAGAGGATCTCCCAGCCCGAGCGCAGCAGCATGCCGATCAGGATGAAGTTGATGAGGTGCGAGGCACGGAGCCAGAAGGGGAAATCCGGGTTCATCTCTTGTCTCTTCCACGTGAACGGGCGGGGCGTGACCTGGCAGATGACCGCGTCAGCGGCCATCTCCTACGGAGTGTAGTGGATTTTTTCTACGTCGTGTCGTTAATTCGGCCGGAGGGAGGCAGAGGTCGCAGAACCAGGGACACTCGCCGGTGGAGATGACCCCTGCGGCGACCCTCGACATACGCTCTGGGGGTGAGCACCACCGCCCTGACCTTCGTCGCCGTGATCGCCCTGGCGCTCTCGTTGGCCGCGCTGGCCCTGGGTTGGGTGGCGCACCGGCGGCACCAGCTGGTCGAGCGGCGGTATGCCGTGCTCTGGGGTGAGGGGGAGGCCGACGTCTCCACGGTCCTGGCGCAGCAGGCCCGCCGCCTGGCGACCGAGCGCGCGCGGATCGACGCGCTCAGAGCCAGCCTCGACGGGCTCAGCGGTGACCTCGCCCAGACGCTGCAGCACGTCGCGGTCGTGCGCTATGACGCGTTCGGGGACATGGGCGGGCAGATGTCCTTCTCGGCTGCCGTGATCGACGACAACGGCGACGGCATGGTGATCAGCTCGGTCCATGCCCGCGGGGAGTCGCGCACCTATGCCAAGGGCATCGTCGGCGGTGGTAGCGACACTGTCCTCACGCCGGAGGAGCAGCAGGCGCTCGCGGCGGCCAGAGACGACTCGGGCACGGTCCGGGGGTAGGCGGTCTCGTTCTGGCCTGTGCAGGTCAGGCCGGCCGACGCAGGATCAGGCTGCCCGGGTTGACGCCGATGGTCATCGCGGTGGCCAGCCCCAGGGTGTCGCCGTCCAGCTGGATCTCCACCGGCTCGTCGGACGTCACCTCGATCGTGCGACCGGTGTAGTAGTCGACCCGCTGGTGCCCTCTGCTGCTGCGCGTCACCAGCCGCGTCACGACGGCACCCCACCCCACGAGCCCCTCCGGGGAGAGCAGCACCAGGTCCAGGATCCCGTCGTCGGCCTGCGCCTGTGGCACCAGGTTGAGACCGCCGGTCAGCTTGCCGACGTTGCCGATGATGACGCTGCGCACGCGACGACGCAGCCGCACACCGGCATCAGTGCGCACGTCCACCTTGAACTGTTTGCCCTTGAGTCGCTGGGCCCCTGACACGATGTAGGCAGCCCAGCCCACCTGCTTCTTGAGCTTCTCCGGGGCGTTGGCCATCACCTCCGCGTCGAAGCCGATCCCCGCCATCACCAGGAAGATGTGATCCTCGACCTCCCCCTCGCCCTGCCTGGGGACCGGCGGGAGGTCGTCAAGGTCCGAGGTGTCCACGGGCGGGGGAGCGTCCTCGTCGTCGGCGTCGCGCAGCGGGCGACGCAGCCGCAGCGTGGCGGTGTCGATCCGGTGGTCCGCCCCGGTCAGCGCGACCTTCATGCCCTGGGTGAGGCTGGTCACCGGCAGGGAGAGGTTGCGGGCGAGCAGGTTGCCCGTGCCGGCGCTGAGCAGCCCCATGGGGACCTCGCTGCCGACCATCGCCGACCCCACGATGCGCACGGTGCCGTCACCGCCGAGGGCGCAGACCAGGTCGACCCCCTCTGCCAGGGCCGCCTTGGTCTGTCCGTAGCCCGGGTCCTCCAGCGTCGTCTCCAGCCACAGCGGGTCCGCCCAGCCGTGCCCACGGCATACCTTGGAGATCTCGGCCCGCACCTTGTCCGTGCGGTCGAACTTGGTCGGGTTCACGACGACGGCGGCCCGGGGGAGAGCCGCCGTGCTCGTCTCGTCCGCGGTGGTCTCGGCCTGGGTGCCGCCCTGGGCGCCACGCCCAGAACTGCTGGAGTATGCCGTGCCGCTGCGGGCGCCGCGCTCCTTCGCCGTCGTCGTGGCGCGCCACAGGAGCCATCCTGCGATGACGACGAGGAGCAGCAGCACCACGAGCGCGAGGGGCCACCAGTCAGTCACAGGGTCAAGGTAACCCCCCGGGGGCCGCGCGAGAGAACGGACGGCTGGGCACCAGCCATGGGGGCAGCGGCACGTACCCTGTGAGGGTGATCGACATCCGGCAGCTTCGTGAGGACCCCGAGCGGGTGCGGGCATCGCAACGTGCCCGTGGTGAGGATGACGGCGTCGTGGACGCCGTCCTGGACGCCGACCGGAGGCACCGCTCCGGGCTGTCCGAGTTCGAGTCCCTGCGGGCGGCGCAGAAGTCGTTCGGCAAGAAGGTTGCCGCAGCCCAGGGCGAGGAGAAGCAGACGCTGCTCGCCGAGGTCAAGGAGACTGCTGCCCGGGTCAAGGAGCTGGACGCCGCCCAGCAGGAGGCCGCGCAGGAGCGCGACACCCTGATGCGCACGATCGGCAACGTCATCATCGACGGCGTGCCGACCGGCGGCGAGGACGACTTCGACCTCCTCGAGACCGTGGGCACCCCGCGCGACTTCGCGGCGGAGGGCTTCGAGCCCAAAGACCACCTGGCGCTCGGGGAGGCGCTGGGCGCCATCGACATGGCTCGTGGCGCCAAGGTGTCCGGGTCGCGCTTCTACTACTTGACCGGTCCTGGTGCGCGCCTGGAGCTGGGGCTGATGAACCTGGCGCTGGACCGCGCTCGCGACGCCGGCTTCGTCCAGCTGCAGGTGCCGACGCTGGTGAACGCCGAGACGATGGCTGGCGCCGGCTTCCTCGACGCGCACGCCGACGAGGTCTACCGCCTAGAGGCGGACGACCTCTATCTGACCGGCACGTCCGAGGTGGCGCTCGCTGGCTATCACACCGACGAGATCATCGACCTGTCCGCCGGTCCGCGGCGCTACACGGCGATGACGACCTGCTATCGCCGCGAGGCCGGCAGCTATGGCAAGGACACCCGCGGCATCATCCGGGTCCACCAGTTCCAGAAGGTCGAGATGTTCGTCTATGCCCGGCCCGAGGACGCGGAGGCCGAGCACGCCCGGCTCCTGGAGTGGGAGCGCGGGATCCTCGACGACTTGGGCCTGGCCTACCGGGTCATCGACGTCGCCGCCGGCGACCTCGGGGGCCCGGCCGCCCGCAAGTTTGACTGTGAGGCCTGGGTGCCCACGCAGGAGCGCTACCGCGAGCTGACTTCGACCTCGAACTGCACGACCTATCAGGCGCGCCGTCTGAACACCCGCGAGCGCGGCGAGTCCGGCACCCGCACGGTGGCCACGCTCAACGGCACGCTGGCCACGACCCGTTTCCTCGTGGCGATCCTGGAGACCCACCAGCAGGCCGACGGCTCGGTCACGGTGCCTGAGGTGCTGCGGCCCTACGTCGGGCTGGACATCATCACGCCTGTGGGCTGACGCGGCTGCTCCCCCGCGCGGGGGAGGCGGGTGCTCGCTCGCGGGACGGAGGCGGGGGAGGTGCGCCGCGCCATACCCTTGACGGATGGACCGCATCGCTCACCTGCTCGGCGCCGATGAGGGCTGGCAGCGTCCCGGCCCCACGGCGGCGCAGCGCCGCACCGACGTGCTGATCGCGCTCGTCGTCTTCGTGCTGGCCGCTGTCTCCATCGAGTTCCTGCGCAGTCTCGGGATGCTGGACGGCAAAAGCTCGCTGCTCGACGTCCTGGGCCAGCACGGGTCCGCCCTCTCCGCAGCGATCCTGCTGGTGTGGCGGCGCTCCCACCCACTCCTCATCGCCGTCCTGGCCAACGCGCACCTCTATGTCATCGGCACCATCCAGCCGGCCGTCGCCAGTGGCCTGGTGATGCAGGTCCTGTATTTCTTCGCGGTCTACTCGGGCGTGGCGTGGGCACGGGACCGGCGCGCGCTGTCCTATGTGCTGACAGGCCTCGTCGTCACGCTGTGCCTCTGGTTGGCCTGGGTGTTTGCCGTGAGCTCGGGCCTCGAGACCCTGATGCGCAATCTGGGGGCCGACGAGGTCGACGCGAGTGGGTTGTTCTCTCCTGCGGTGGCAACGATCGGCCTGGTCACCCTCAACAACGTGCTCTTCCTCGGTGGGGCGATCCTGCTCGGTCAGGTGGCGTGGCGCGGTGCCATGCACACCCGGCGCGAGCTGGAGCAGGCCGCCACGATCCGCTCACAGGCCGCCCGTCTGCGGGACCAGGCCGTGGTCGCCGAGCGGTTGCGGATCGCGCGCGAGCTGCACGACGTCGTGGCCCACCACGTGTCGGTCATGGGGGTCCAGGCCGCCGCCGCGCGCCGGGTCCTGGAGAAGAACCCCGACGCAGCACGCGAGGCCCTCGGTGCCATCGAGTCCTCCTCCCGCAACGCCGTCAGCCAGATGCGCGACCTGCTCGGCACGCTGCGCAGCGGGCAGCTGGCGGCGGACGGAGCATCCGAGGAGGACGGGTCGGACCCGGCGGCGGCCGGGGGCGGCTCGGGCACCCCCGACCGTGCGCCGCAGCCCGGCCTGGACGAGCTCGAGGAGCTGGTCGCGGTCTCGGCCGGACCGAGCCTGGAGGTGAGCTACGCGCTCGTCGAGGAGGTGCCCGGTGCCGCCGGTGAGGTGCCCGCCGCCCTGCAGCTGACGGCATACCGGATCGCCCAGGAGTCCCTGGCCAACGTGCGCCGGCACAGCACCGCCAGCCGGGCCTCGGTGGTGGTGCGGGTCGGCAGCGAGCTCGAGGTGGAGGTGCTCGACAACGGTGCGCCGCGCCACGGGACTGCAGGCACCGGCCTCGGTCAGCGGGGCATCCGGGAGCGCGCCGAGCTGCTGGGCGGCGATGTCGAGATCGGCCCCCGCCGCGGAGCGGGCTATCGGGTGCGCGCGGTCCTGCCGCTCGGCGTGCCGGCGGAGGTCGCCCGGTGATCCGGGTGCTGCTGGTCGACGACCAGCCGCTGCTGCTAAGTGGCTTCGCGATGATCCTGTCCACCGAGGACGACATCGAGGTGGTCGGGCAGGCGCGCGACGGCCGGGAGGGTGTGGCGGCGGTGGCAGAGCTGGAGCCGGACGTGGTCCTGATGGACGTGCAGATGCCGGTGCTCGACGGCATCGAGGCGACCAGGGCGATCGCCTGGCGGACCAAGGTGGTGATCCTGACGACCTTTGACCGCGACGACTACCTGTTTGACGCGCTCGCCGCCGGTGCCAGCGGCTTCCTGCTCAAGAATGCCGACCCCGACGACCTGGTCGACGCGGTGCGCACGGTGGCCTCCGGCCATGCCCTGCTCGCGCCGGAGGTCACCAGCCGGGTCATCTCGCGGATGGCCGAGGGCCGGGCAGGCGGATCGATCCGGCACGATGCGAGCCTGGAGCGGCTGACCGCGCGCGAGCGTGAGGTGCTCGAGCTGGTCGCGCGCGGGCTGTCCAACGCCGAGATCGCGGCCGAGATGTTTGTGGGCGACGCGACGGTCAAGACGCACGTGTCCAACGTGCTGGCCAAGCTGCACCTGCGCGACAGGGTGCAGGCGGTGGTCTTCGCCTATGAGGCGGGGCTGGTCCGACCCGCACCCTGAGGACCGCCCGTCATACGGACTCCTGCTTCTGCGGCTCGACCAGGTCGTATTCGCGCCCCGTCACGCTCTCGACATCGATCGCGACGAACTGGTGCTTGTCCTTGGCGCCGAGCCAGGACCGCAGCCCCAGCCCCTTCGCCGCACGGGCCTCGTCGCCCTCGAGGATCCGGGCGCGGCCACGAGCCACGACCGACCACGCGCGCTGCGCGTCGTCCTCGATCCCGTCGATCTCGAAGGCCACGTCCGAGTTCATCGCCACGCCGAGGAGCTTGCTGCCCTCGGCGGTGCGGAACACCAGTCGGGGTTCTTGTGCGCAGTAGTTGATCGGCACGATGTGCACCTCGTCCACCAGGTGAAAAGCCAGGCGCCCCAACCGTTCTCCGGCCAGACGCTCCCAGCTGGCGCGTTCATCCAGCCACGTGTCGTCGTCCCACATGTTCATCTCCTCCTCGTGTTACTACCCATCGTAGTAGACGTGCCGACTGCAGGCCATGCTTGGTGGTGGATCTCACGCGCGGACGCCGGTCTCCCCCGCAGTGGGGAGGACAGATCTCCGCCCTGCCGCCGATGTGCTGGCCCCAGCACGCCTGAGAGATTGGGACCATCAACGACAGAGCGGGATCAACCACCGGGCTGCGAGGCGGTCAGGATGAGGGGAGTGCAGATGCTAGGGGTGCACGGACTGACCCGGCAGTATGGCGAGGTGCGCGCCGTCGACGGCGTCACCTTCGAGGTGCCGGCGGGCAAGATGATCGGTTTCGTCGGGGGCAACGGTGCCGGCAAGACGACCACGATGCGGATGATCATGGGGGTGCTGGCGCCCAACGCGGGTGAGGTCACCTGGGGTGAGCGTCCCGTCACGCGCGCCGACCGCACTCGCTTCGGCTACATGCCTGAGGAGCGCGGCCTCTATCCCAAGCAGGGCGTGTTGGACCAGCTGACCTATCTGGGCCGGCTGCACGGCATGAGCCAGGGCGACGCCAACGGGCGCGCCAAGGAGCTGCTCGAGCGCTTCGGGCTCGGTCACCGACTGAAGGAGAAGGTCGAGAAGCTGTCGCTGGGCAACCAGCAGCGAGCCCAGATCATCGCGGCCGTCCTGGGCGAGCCGCTCGCGCTGATCATGGACGAGCCGTTCTCCGGCCTGGACCCTGCCGCCGTCGACCAGATGGCCGACCTGCTGCGCGAGCACACCTCGCGCGGTGTCCCGGTGCTCTTCAGCAGCCACCAGCTCGAGCTGGTCGACCGGCTCTGCGACGGCATCGTCGTGCTGCACAAGGGCAAGGTCGTGGCCCAGGGCACGTCAGATGAGCTGCGCGGCAACGCGCCCCTGCGTTTTGTGATGACCCTGACCGGTGACGCCGGCTGGGTGCGCGGCGAGCCGGGCATCAAGGTGCTCGACCTCGACGGCGCCACGGTCGAGCTGGAGCCGGAGTCCGAGGAGCTGGCCCAGCGTCTCCTGACCGAGGCCGTCTCCCGCGGCGGCGTGCGTGAGTTCAGCCGCGTCCGTCCGTCCCTGAGCGAGATCTACCGAGAGGTGGCAGCAGCATGAGCACCGACACCATCACCAGGCCCGACACCAGCGTCGACACGAGGATGGCCACCAGGTCGCCGTGGAAGCTCGTGGCACTGCGCGAGCTCCAGGTCCGACTCAGCGATCGCAACTTCCTCCTGGGCACCGGCGCCACCATCGTGTTGATCGCTGCCCTGTTCGCGCTCCAGGGCTTCCTGATGGGCGGCGGCGCCCCGTCCTACACGATGGCGGTCACCGGCTCCGAGGCCGGAGCCGTCGTCGCTGAGGCGGAGCAGGCACTGCAGGCGACTGAGGACGACGCCAGCATCTCCACGATCGAGGTGGCCGACGCCGCGGCTGCGGAGACCGCCCTCACCGAGGGGGACGCCGACGCCGCGCTGCTGCCGGCCGGTGACGGCTGGGAGTTCGTCACGGACGGCGAGCCTGACGCCCAGCTCCAGGGGGTGGTGTCCGAGTCGATCCGCAGCTCCATGCTGGCCGCGAACGCAGAGGCTGCCGGGACCTCCCTGTCGGAGCTGACCGCAGGCACGACCGTGGAGATGCGGGACATCTCCGGAGGCAATGACCAGTCGCGGTTCGTTGCCTGGATCGCCGGCTTTGCGATGGCCTTCCTCTTCTATATGGCGGCCATCATGTTTGGCATGATGATCGCCAACTCGGTGGTCGAGGAGAAGCAGTCCCGCATCGTGGAGATCCTCGCCGCAGCGATCCCGGTGCGCGCCCTCTTGACCGGCAAGGTCCTTGGCAACACCGTGATGGCGTTCGGGGTGATGGCGCTGATGGGGACGGTCGCTCTCGTGGGGCTCACCTTCACCGAGTACGACCAGTACCTGTCGATCGTCACCGAAGGCTTCCTCTGGTACATCCCGTTCTTCGTGCTCGGCTTCCTGGCCCTGGCCTGCGTCTGGGCAGCCGCGGGTGCGATGGCCTCGCGCACCGAGGATCTGCAGTCCACGACGATGCCGCTGACGATGGTCCTGGTCACCATCTTTATCGTCGGACTCAGCCTGGACGGGGCCGCCAAGGTCATCGGATCGTTCGTGCCGGTGCTCTCCACGATCCTGATGCCGATGCGCCTGCTCGAGGGCACGGCGCAGTGGTGGGAGGCCGTGCTGGCTCTGGGGCTGACCGCAGCGTTCTGCGCCCTGACGATCATCGTGGGCGCCCGCCTCTATCGGCGGGCGCTGCTGCAGACCTCCGGTCGGGTCTCGCTCAAGGCCGCCTGGGGTGGCGGCGAGTGAGCCTCTGACCAGGGGTGGTCTGACCTGGCGGCGACGCCGGAGTGACTCGCGGGAGGGTGACTGAGATCTCCCTCCGCGAGTCACTTTTCGTGACCCAAAAGAGATAGAATCGTGATGGTTGATGAACAGGCGGGGTCCGCACGTCGTCACCACATCTCACCCCTACTTCCTGAAAAGGACTGCAGTGCCATGACCGGCCCCTACGCCACCTCGCCCCGCACCTCTCCCACCTTCTGCCCGCGCTGTGGGCGCGGCGTGGAGCTCTCCTCCTCCGGCCTGCTGGCCCCGCACAACGTGCGCCCTGTCGGCGGGGACACCTGCGACGGCTCGGGTCTGATGCCCGCGTTCGTCCCGCCGTGGCCGGGCACCGTCAAGCTCAGCAAGCCCCGCACCCTGCGGCTGCGCACGCCGCGGTTTGCCCGTGGCGGTCGCAAGGCTGAGGACCTCACCACAATCTGAGCGACGATTGCCAGGCAAGCACGTGTGTGCCTCGGTGGCTCACATTGCGTCGACGAGCGCCTTCGCCTCGGCCAGGCCCAGGCCGGGCTGGAGCTCGCGCAGTGCCTTGATGGCCTCGATCTGCCGACCTGCTTGTGTGAGCCGGAGCACCTCATCCATCCGGGTGTCGCGCGGCGGTTCCGGCGCGTCGAGCAACTGAGCCAACTGCTCGACCCGCTCCTCGAGCTGGCTGACCCGCATGCGCAGGTCGGCGATCTCTGGAGCGCTGTCGTTGCCAAAGAGTCCCAAGTCAATCTCCCTGAGTCGTGATCGTAGATATGCAGTCGGCTGTGACCTGCTCGAGCAGGACCGCTAGGCCATCCTCCTCGACGGGGGCGGTCGTCTCGTCGGCCGCAGCGATCACCTCTGGTGGCGCCTGACCCATCGCGACTCCGCGAGCCGCCCAGCCCAACATCTCCAGATCGTTGCGCTGGTCGCCGACGGCCACGGTGCACCACGGCTCCACGCCGAGCTGTCTGCGGACCTGCTCCAGCGCGCTGCCCTTGGAGACGCCCTCGGGCGCCAGGTCAAGCCACGCGGTGAAGCCCACGGCATAGTTCACGCCGTGCAGACCGATGCGGTCGACGAGCTCGGAGAAGCTCTCGGCCGAGCCGTTGGGGTCTCGGAACGTCACACGGGTGGCGGGGTGGGCGACCAGCTCTTCGTCGTCGACGAGGCGCAGGTCGCCCTGGAGCTCACCCTCCGGGAAGGGAGCGCTGAGCTTGAAGCCGACGCCGACCTCCTCGACGGCGACGAGCGCGTCCGGGCGGGCCCGACGCAGCAGCTCCACCGCCGGGCGGGGGTCGAAGGTGACGGCTTCGATGATCTCGTAACCCTCGGCATACTCCGGATCGAGGGCGATGGTGATTGCGCCGTTTGAGCAGACGGCGAAGGAGCCCCGGCGCACGAGGCCGAGCTCTTCGATGATCGGCATCGTCGCGACCACCGAACGACCGGTCGCGATCACGATGTGTGCCCCGGCGTCGCGCAGAGCGGTGATGGAGTCCGCAACCCGGGAGGTGAGGTGGCCGTCGTGGTGCAGGATCGTGCCGTCGACGTCCAGCGCGACGAGGAGCTGGTCGGCGGAGAACTGTGGGATCACAGGCCTCACGCTACCGCTGCGAGCTGGTGGTCTTCGGCTTGGTGGTCTGCGATGCTGTCCCCCGATGGATGAGTTGCTGATCACCTCGCCGGCGAACCCACGGCTGAAGGCACTGGCCGGACTGCGCCGCCGCAGGGCCCGCGAGACCGAGGGCCGCACCCTGATCGAGGGCTTCGAGGAGCTGGAGCTGGCGCTGACCGCCGGAGTCGTGCCGCGGGCCGTCTACTACTGCCCCGACCTGATGGCCGACCCCGATAGCCAGGTGCGCGTCATCCAGGACGTGGCCCGCCGTGGGGCCGAGGTGATCCGGCTGGGCCGGGCCGCTTTCGAGAAGGCGGCCTACCGCCAGGGGCCGGACGGGTTCCTGGCTGTGGTCGACACGGTCACCCGTGACTGTGCGGACCTGATGGTGCCCGACAACGCACTCATCCTGTTCTGCGAGGCCGTCGAGAAGCCGGGCAACCTCGGCGCCATGCTGCGCACTGCGGACGCTGCCGGGGTCGACGCCGTCATCGCCGCGGACCCCGTCACGGACTGGGGCAACCCCAACCTGGTGCGGGCGAGCAAGGGCACCGTCTTTTCGGTGCCGGTCGTCAGCGACACCACGGAGCGTGCCCTGGGTTGGCTTGCTGCACACGACATCCCGCTCGTCGCAGCCACGCCGGACACGGAGCTGGAATACACCGACCCCGACTACACGGGCCCGGTCGCGATCGCGGTCGGCGCCGAGAAGGAGGGGCTCAGCGACCGGGTGCTGCAGGCCGCCACCCATCGGGTCCGGATCCCGATGGTCGGACGCGCCAACTCGCTGAATGTGTCGACGTCTGCGGCGGTCATCACCTATGAGGCGGTGCGGCAGCGTCGGACTGGCAACGGACCTGGTTAACAGTTGACCAAACCGTTGTGTCACGATGACGGAATGCGGATCGATCACGTGAGTTACGCGGCGAAGCCGGAGGGGCTGCAGGCCACAGCGATGGAGCTGGGGCAGAAACTGGGCATCACTCCGCACGACGGAGGGATCCACCCGCGGTTCGGCACGCGCAACGTGATCCTGCCCCTGGCGGGAGACCGCTATCTGGAGGTCGTCGAGGTGCTCGATCACCCCGCCTCCGACAAGGCACCGTTCGGCCAGGCGGTGCGGGCACGGTCCGCAGCCGGCGGCGGCTGGATGGCCTGGGTCATCGCGGTCGACGACCTGACCGATGTCGAGGAGCGCCTCGGCCGCCGAGCCGTGGAGGGACAGCGGCACACCCCTGAGGGCATCGAGCTGCAGTGGCGCCAGATCGGCATCCGCGGCCTGATCGCCGACCCGCAGCTGCCGTTCTTTGTGCAGTGGTCGACGATGGACCACCACCCCTCGCGGCTGGAGCAGTCGCCCGTGCGGCTGACCGGCCTGCAGATCTCCGGTGAGTCGGACCGGGTCCGCGACTGGTTGGGCCTCAGCGGCCAGCAGGGCACCTGGGAGACCGACATCGACTTCGCGTTCGAGCACGATGAGGCAGCCAGGCTGCAGACCGTGACCTTCGAGCTCCCGCAGGGCTCCGTCACCATCTGAGGTCCGCTCGCACCAGTCGCACCAGTCGCAGCAGCGGCGCCTGCCTGTCGGCCAGAGCGTGCAGGTGAACTCTGGGGCCGGGCGGCGTCGGCGTGTCAGCGGCCAGAGCGTGCAGGTGAACGCTGGGGCCGGGCGGCGTCGGCGTGTCAGCGGCCAGAGCGTGCGGGTGAACGCTGGGGCCGGGCGGCGTCGGCGTGTCAGCGGCCACAGCGTGCAGGTGAACCCTGGGGCCGGGCGGCGTCGGCGTGTCAGCGGCCAGAGCGTGCGGGTGAACGCTGGGGCCGACTGCGCTCGAGTCAGCCCAGGGGCGCCGCTCGCTTCAGCCGCGAAGACCTAGCGCCCAAAGCCCTTCAGGCGCAGGCTGTTCAGGACCACGAGCACGCTGGACATCGCCATCGCGCCGCCGGCGATCATCGGGGTCAGCATCCCGAAGGCAGCCAGCGGGATCGCGAGGGTGTTGTAACCAAAGGCCCACACCAGGTTTTCCTTGATGATCCGCAGCGTCTTGCGGGACAGGCCGATGGCGTCGGCGACCGTGTCGACGTCCGAGCGCATCAGCACGATGTCCGCGGACTCGGCGGCCACGTCGGTGCCGGAGCCCATCGCCATACCCAGGTCTGCCTGGGCCAGCGCTGCGGCGTCGTTGACGCCGTCCCCGACCATCGCCACGACCCTGCCCTGCTCCTGCAGAGCCTTGACGTGCGCAAACTTGTCCTGCGGCAGCACGCCGGCGTCGACGTTGGCCGCGTCGATGCCGACCTCCTGCGCGACGCGGCGGGCGGTGTGCTTGTTGTCACCGGTCAGCAGGTATGGCGTGAGGCCGAGCTCGCGCAGCCGCGCCACGGCGGCGGCACTGGACTCGCGGGGCGTGTCGGCGACGGTGATCGCCGCGCGAGCGACACCCTCCCAGCCGACCAGGACGGTGGTGCCGGTGCCGGCGTCGAGCGCGTCCTGCAGCACGGCGGGGACCTCGGCAAACAGGTCTGGTTTGCCGACTGTCACCTCCATGCCCTTGAGGCGCGCGCGCACGCCCCGGCCCGGCAGGTTGCTGAAGTCCGTGAACTCGCGCAGCTCGACGCCGCGCTCCCGGGCCCCCGTGACGATCGCCTGGGCGACGGGGTGCTCGCTGCCCGCCTCGACGCTGGCTGCTGCCGCGAGGGCGTGGTCCGGTGCGAGGGTGCCGTGCGTGACGACGTCGGTGAGCACCGGCTCACCCGTCGTGAGGGTGCCGGTCTTGTCGAGCACGACCGTGTCGACGCGCCGGGTCGACTCGAGGATCTGCGGACCCTTGATCAGGATGCCCAGCTGAGCGCCACGACCGGTGCCCGTCAGCAGTGCCGTCGGTGTCGCGAGGCCGAGCGCACACGGGCAGGCGATGATGAGCACCGCGACGGCCGGAGCCAGCGCCTGCGCCATCGAGTGGCCGGTGACCAACCAGAGCACGAACGTCACCAGAGCGATGACGAGCACGGTCGGGACGAAGACGGCCGAGATCCGGTCGGCGAGCCGCTGGACGGGTGCCTTGCCGGTCTGGGCCTGCTCGACGAGGCCGGTGATGTGCGCCAGCGTGGTCTCGCTGCCGACGCGGGTGGCCTCGACGACAAGGCGGCCGTGGCCGTTGACGGTGGCGCCGATGACGTCGTCACCACCGGTCACCTCGACCGGCATCGACTCACCGGTGACCATGCTCGCATCGATCGTGCTGTTGCCGTCGATGATCCGACCGTCGGTGGCGACCTTCTCGCCCGGGCGGACGATGAACCGCATCCCGTGGGTGAGCTCCTCGATCGGCACGCGCATCTCGGTCCACGCGCCGCTGCCGGCGTCGTGGCGCAGGATCGCGACGTCCTTGGCGCCCAGCTCCATCAGGGACTGAAGGGCCGAGCGGCCCTGTGCCTTGGCGCGCGCCTCGATGTAGCGGCCGATGAGCAGGAACGCGGTGACGACGGCGACGACCTCGAAGTACATGTCGTGGCTGAAGCCGGTGAACAGCGCGACCGCGGACCAGCCCATCGCCGCGGTCGTGCCGACAGAGACCAGCGTGTCCATCGTGGAGGACAGGTGCCGCGCGTTGATCAGGGCGGCTCGGTGGAACGGCCAGGCCGCCCAGAGATAGACCGGGAGAGTCAGTGCGAACTGAGCCCACATGCCGGCAGTCCCGACCGCGTCGGCGACGGGTGGCACCATGTGCAGCACCGCGACGATCGCCGCCAGCACGCTGGAGACGATCACCCGGACTCGCAGGGAGTTCTTGCTGACCACGTCGTGGGTCATGGCAGGCGCCCGAGCGGCGCGGTCCTGCTCCACGGGCGTCGCGCCATACCCAGTCTTCTCGACCGTCGCGACGATCTCGGCGACGGACAGCCCGGCGGGGAAGTTGACGCTGGCCTTCTCCGTCGCCAGGTTGACGCTCGCCTCGACGCCGTCCAGCTTGTTGAGCTTGCGCTCGATGCGCGCGGAGCACGACGCGCACGTCATGCCCGTGATCGCGAGATCGACATGCTCGACGTCGGTGCTGAGCTCGGGGGAGGTCTTCGTGGTGCTCATGACTCCTGGTCCTGCGTGGGTGTGGTGGGGCTGGGCAGCCCCAGGTTGACCGGACGACGGTCCGTCCGGGCGTGCGCTGGTCGTGCTCAGCGAATGACGGTGTAGCCGGCCTCGACGACAGCGGCCTCCGCTGCGTCGATGTTGAGGGGGCCGTTGCTGCTCACGAAGACCTCGGACTCGCCGCCCTCGTGGAGGTCGACCTTGACGTTGGTCACGCCGTCGACCTCGTTGAGCTCCTCGGTGACGCTGGACACGCAGTGCCCACAGGTCATGCCGGTGACGACGAGCTTGTAGGTCTGGGCCTGTGCGTTCATTGCTTGACTCCTGGTGTGTGGGTTCAGCTGCGGACGAGGCGGGCGATCGCGGCCGAGGCCTCCTGGACCTTGGCCGTCTTTGCCTCCTCGGACTCTCGCGCCGCGTCGACGACACAGTGCGAGATGTGGTCCTCCAGCAGGCCGAGACTGACCGCCTGGAGTGCCTTGGTGGCTGCGCTGACCTGGGTCAGCACGTCGATGCAGTAGGTGTCGTTCTCGACCATCTTCGCGAGGCCACGGACCTGTCCCTCGATGCGGGCCAGCCGCTTGAGGTAGTCGTCCTTGGTGCCTGCATATCCGTTCACAGCCATGCTCCAACTATACCCCCCTTGGGTATGCCGTGTCTAGCGCTGCCGGATGGCCCCTCAGTCGCCCATCGCGTGGGGTTCAGTCCCACTGGGGGAACAAATGCCACGCAATGGCTGGCCCGGTCCCAACTGGCGGGCATCAGTTCGGGGCGAACTCGCAGAAGCTCTCATAGTGATCGCCCGTGTAGTACCAGTGCTCCGGGTCGGTCTGCTCGAAGCCTCCGGTGACGATCCGTCGCGCGCCGCGGTGGTCGAGCCCCGGGGTCTCCACCGTGAACTCGCGATAATAGTCGCGGTCCTCGTCGGGCAGGATGCCCTCGCGGTTCTGGAAGCGCACGCCGTCGTTGCGCGGGTGGTCATAAGGGCCGCCCGCCTCGATGTCGTCGATCGTCTCCAGCGTGGTCGCAGGCAGGTCGAGGACATCACACTCCGGTATGCCGGAGCTCCCCAGCGATGGCAGCTCGCTCCGGTCGTCGTCCTGGGTGTCGTCGTCCTGGGTGTCGTCGGCTGAGGCGTCGTCGTCGTGCTCGCTGGCGCTGGTGGCGCTCGTGGCGCTGGCGCTGGGGAGGGTGTCGCCTGGCCCGTTCCCCTGCTGGGTGGGTGCGGGACCGGCCGACGACGCGGGGCCGGCGGTGTCAGTGGGCTCCACGAGTCCACACGCGGTCAGCAGGGCGGCCGCAGCCAGGGCGACGACGACGTTGGCCCGCTGGCGCACGGGACGACTCATGCGCCCGCCTCGCCGTCGGCGGACCCCTCCTGCAGGGCGAGCACGCCGTGCCCGTCCACCAAGGCAACCGTCTCGAAGGCGCGGTCTCCCGCCCCCCCGTCGCGCCACAGGTCGGTCGAGGCCTCGCGCAGGATCTCGGTCAGCGTGTGCCAGCCGGGCAGGTCAGCGTCCACGAGAGCCTGGGCTTCGTGCAGCACGAGGACGATCTTGTCCGACTCCGGCCACCAGAGCGCAAGGTCCCGCAGCGAGTCGACCAGTGCATCCAGGTTGCGGCCGGCCGTCTCGGGCAGCCGTAGTGCGGTGGCGATGGCAGCCTGAGCCCCGCGCATGGTCTCACCCATTTTCGTAGCGGTTTTGTCGGCCGGCTGCGCATTTTCAGAGTGGTTTTGTTGGCCCGCAAGGTCACCCAGGTCGGTCTCGGCGATCGCGAACCCGCTCGCGGCCAGTGACGCCCGGATGTGGGCGCCGTCGGCGGGCGCCGCGAGCAGCACGCCCCGCCCGCGTAGGGCTGGCAGGACGGTGCTGACCCGGGTCGGGGCAGTCACCGAACGTCTTCCTCGTGGCGCAGCGGTGTGGCCAGCATCGCGTCGAGGGCCATGGTGACCATGTCCCCGAAAGTCTGCTCCCGCTCCTGGGACGTGGTCTGCACACCGGTCACGATGTGGTCGGAGACGGTGCAGATCGCCAGTGCCGCGCGGTCGTGCTTGGCGGCGAGGGTGTAGAGCTCGGCCGCCTCCATCTCCACGGCCAGCACCCCGAAGTCGACCAGCGTGGCGGTCAGCTCGGGGCGGTCGTGATAGAAGCTGTCCGAGCTGAAGATCGTCCCGACCAGGTGCGTCGCGTCAGCCGCC
The DNA here is from genome assembly GCF_023923205.1 of Ornithinimicrobium cryptoxanthini. Taxonomy (NCBI): domain Bacteria; kingdom Bacillati; phylum Actinomycetota; class Actinomycetes; order Micrococcales; family Ornithinimicrobiaceae; genus Ornithinimicrobium; species Ornithinimicrobium cryptoxanthini. The sequence goes on from NZ_CP099490.1 coordinate 164,606, forward strand.
TCCGCCGCCTCGACGGCCCGACGCAGCAGCTCGAAGTCGGCCGTCGCGGGGAACTGGAACCCCTGGAACCGGTGGACGTTCATCGACGAGTCGGTCGCGGCGGCCTGGGCGATCACGACGTCGCGCAGCCCCAGGCGCTCGGTGAGTGCCCCACAGCTGCCGACGCGGACCAGCTGCTGCACGGCATACTCGCTGATCAGCTCGTTGACATAGATCGACAGCGACGGCTGACCCATCCCCGTGCCCTGGACCGACACCCGCTCTCCGCGGTAGGTCCCGGTGAAGCCCAGCATCCCCCTGACCTCGTTGTAGCACTCTGCGTCCGCGAGAAAGTTCTCGGCAATCCACTTGGCGCGCAACGGATCTCCGGGCAAGAGGATGCGGGGGGCGATCTGGCCTGGCTCAGCGGCGATGTGGATGCTCACCGAACCAGAGTATGTCGCCCGCCCACCCCTACGTGCCCCGACCTCTTGCATCCTCCCGCGACTCTGGGCGGACCCCCGGTCAAACTTGGCGACCTACACCGGCCAGCTCGACCACGTCCGCGGCACCGTGGTCGCTGCCGGCCCCGGGAGCGCACCCTAGGCGGGTGCGGAGATGAGGCCGGCGATCAGGTCACCGAAGGACTGCGTGGTGCCGGTGCCGCCCAGGTCGGGGGTCGCTGTGCCGTCCGCGCTGCCCTGGGTCAGGCCCTCCTCGATGGCCCGCTCGGTGGCCTCTGCGGCCGACGTCTCGCCCAGGTGCGCCAGCATCATGGCGCCGCACCAGATCTGACCCACTGGGTTGGCGATGCCCTGACCGGCGATGTCCGGCGCCGACCCGTGGACCGGCTCGAACAGGCTCGGGTGCTCCCGCGTCGGGTTGATGTTGGCGCTCGGGGCGATCCCGATGGTGCCGGTGCAGGCCGGCCCCAGGTCGGAGAGGATGTCGCCGAACAGGTTGCTGGCGACGACCACGTCGAAGCGCTCCGGGCTGAGGACGAACCGGGCGGTGAGGATGTCGATGTGATAGCTGTCCACCTCGATCTCCGGATATTCCTGGTGCACCGCCTTCACCCGCTCGTCCCAGAACGGCATGGTGATCGCGATGCCGTTGCTCTTGGTGGCTGAGGTGAGCTTCTTGCGGGGTCGGGTCTGAGCCAGGTCGAAGGCATAGCGCAGCACCCGGTCGACGCCGTGCCGGGTCATCACCGTCTCCTGGATGACGACCTCGCGGTCGGTCCCGGGGAACATGTGCCCGCCGACGCTGGAGTACTCGCCCTCGGTGTTCTCCCGCACGATCATCATGTCGATATCGCCGGGCTGCTTGCCGGCCAGGGGTGAGCGGACACCGGGCATGAGCCTGACGGGGCGCAGGTTGACGAACTGGTCGAACTCGCGCCGGAACTGCAGCAGGCTGCCCCACAGCGACACGTGGTCGGGCACGACGTCCGGCCAGCCCACGGCGCCGAAATAGATCGCGTCGAAGCCAGCCAGCTGTGCCTTCCAGTCGTCGGGGAGCATCGCACCTGTGCGCTGGTAGTAGTCGGCGCTGGACCAGTCGAACTCCTCGAACTCCAGGCCGATGTCGAAGGTGTCGGCGACGCGGCGCAGCACCTTCAGACCCTCGGGCATCACCTCGGTCCCGATCCCGTCCCCGGCGATGACAGCGATGCGGTGACTCGTGGCTGGCATGGGTCCTCCTCGTGAAGTCTGCTGGTGCTCAGCCTCCCACGTGCCTCACCCGGGTCCGCAGGACCCTGCAGTTCCAGCTCCGCGCCGAGGAGCCAGTGACCGAACCAGGTGAGGTTCTGGTGCAGGACGGCGTGGTGCTCGCGCGGCCTGGGCGCCACCCTCGCAAGAGCGACGGTCCGTTGCCTCCCGTTTGTCTGGCATGGGCCGTCCTGGAGCAGGTGCGGCTTCTGGGAGCCTGCTATGACAGGCTCCAAGAACCAGGACCGGCTCTCAGTCGGCCCGCCGGCTCTCAGTCGGCCCGCCGGCTTACGTGGCGGGCGCAACCAGGGACCTACGAAACCTTTCCAAAAATACGGGGTCGACCGACAAAACCACTATTAATTTGGGAGGTGGGCGACCAGATCAGGTGCGATCCCGACATACGTCGTCGGGGTCATCGCGGCCAGCCGCTCCTCGACGTCGGCCGGCAGACCCAGCCCGCGGACGAACTCGACCAGCTCGGCCTGGCCGATCCGCCGGCCGCGGGTCAGCTCCTTGAGCCGCTCGTACGGGTTGTCCATCCCCGGGTGACCGGCGGCGGCCAGCGCGCGCATCGCCGACTGGATCGGCTCGGCGAGCACCTCCCAGTTGGTGTCGAGGTCGGCCGCCATCGCCGCCGGCGCGGCGTCGAGACCGGCCAGACCCCGAGACACGTTGTCCAGCGCCAGCAGCGAGTGGCCCAGCGCGGGGCCGATGTTGCGCTGCATCGAGGAGTCGGTCAGGTCCCGCTGCAGCCGGCTGGTCACCAGGGTCGAGGCGAGCACGTCGAGCAGCGCGTTGGACACCTCAAGGTTGGCCTCCGCGTTCTCGAAGCGGATCGGGTTGACCTTGTGCGGCATCGTGGAGGAGCCGACCGTGCCCTGCCCGCGGACCTGCGCGAAGTAGCCCATCGAGATGTAGGACCAGATGTCAGTGCACAGGTTGTGCAGCACCCGGTTGAACCGCGCGATGTCGGCATAGACCTCGGCCTGCCAGTCGTGACTCTCGATCTGCGTGGTCAGCGGGTTCCAGGTCAGGCCGAGGCCGGTCACGAAGTCGTGGCTGATCTGCTGCCAGTCGGCGCCGGGCACCGCGGCCAGGTGCGCGCCAAACGTGCCGGTGGCGCCGTTGAGCTTGCCGAGGTACTCCGCACCGGCGATATGTCGGAGCTGTCGCCCCAGGCGGAAGGCCAGCACCGCCAGCTCCTTGCCCATCGTGGTGGGGGTGGCTGGCTGACCGTGCGTGTGCGCCAGCAGAGGTATGTCGGCCAGCTCGCGAGCCATGCCGCTCACCTGCTCGACCAACTCGGTCGCGCAAGGGAGCCAGACGGACCGGACGGCACCCTGCACCATCAGGGCGTAGGACAGGTTGTTGATGTCCTCGGAGGTGCAGGCGAAGTGCACCAGCTCGGCCAGGTCCTCCCGGCCCTCGAGGCGGTCGCCGAGCCGGCGCTTGAGGAAGTACTCGATCGCCTTGACATCGTGCACTGTCTCGGCCTCGATCGCCGCCAGCTCGTCGATGGCGCTCTGGTCGAACTCCCCCACGAGCCCGCGCAGGCTCTCCACCTCGGCCGCACTCAGCGTGCCAGCGCCGGGCACGACGCCGTGCGACGTCAGGTGGATGAGCCACTCGATCTCGACGTGCAGGCGGGTGCGGTTGAGCGCTGGCTCGGAGAGATGGTCGACCAGCGGCGCCACCGCCTTGCGGTAGCGCCCGTCGAGGGCACCGAGCGCGATCGGGGGGGTGAGGTCGGCGAGGGAGGGCATGGGCAGATTCTCGCAGAGGGCGGCGTCGACCTCTGCGAGGTGTCGGAGGGCTTTGTCTAGCGCTTGACGTCGGGGTCGATGTCGTCGGCCTCGAGGTACTGGTCGGTGACCCGGTCGCGGTGCTCGCGAGCCTCCGCGGTGGTCCCACGGGCCTGCTCCTCGAGCTGTGCGGCCTCCGCCTCGGCGCGCTCGGCACGCTCGCGCGCCACGTCGGCCTGCTGCTGCGCGTCACGCGCGGCGCTTTCCCGGTCCTCGGCATAATGCTCGCCGCCCATGGCGCGCTCACGGATGTGCACGGCCTCGTCACGGGCACGCGCCTTGTTCTTGCTGTTGACGAAGGCCCACACGGCTCCCAGCACCAACAGCACCAGGACCGCCAGCAACAGCCACATCATCCAGTCATCCATGACACACCTCCAGGTGGTTTGACCCTCACGGTAGCCATAGCCTGGTGTGAGTTCCACCGGAACGGACCCCAGGTGCCCGCCACCACCGCCGATGAGAGGAGCGACGATGTCGCCACTGCAGGACCCACAGATCACCACCCGTGGGGCGGTCCCGACCGCGGTCGTGTCGGGCAGCACGTCCTTTGACGCCCTGGCCGGCTTCTATGACCGGTCGTTCGGAGCCGTGGCCGGGGCGATCGCCCGCCAGGGTCTGGCGCCTGCCGGACCAGCATTCGGCTTCTATCTCCGGCCACCGTCAGACACGGTTGACTTGGAGGTGGGCTTCCCCACCTCGAGCGGTGTCGCCGACGACGGAGAGGTGCGCGCCAGTCAGCTGCCGGCGGGTGAGGTCGCGACCGCGATCCACGCTGGGTCCTACGACGAGCTCTCGCAGTCCTGGCAGGCACTCGCGGACTGGATCGTCCAGCAGGGACGACAGCCCGGACAGCAGATGTGGGAGGTCTATCTCACCGAGCCGACCGCGGGCGGGGATGCTTCCGCCATGCGCACCGAGCTCTCCTGGCTGTTGGCCGACTGAGTCACCCGGTCCTGGGGTCAGGCCCAGAAGGCCCAGGCCAACAGCACCCACGGGGTCGCCCCGACGACGGCGACCGCCATGAGGACCGGCACGACGAGAGGGTGCGCGCGCCGCTCGTGGTGGGGGAGGGCCCGCACCCGGATCACCAGCTCGCTGGCGGTGCCTGAGCTGCCCAGGGCGGCCGGCGGGTGGCTGGACCCGGTCATCGCCACCAGGGCGCGCCCGAGCGGGTCGGCACCCACCCGGCGGACCGCGCGACGGTCGGCGAGCAGCTCGATGAGCAGCTGCACCTCCTGCATCGCGCCGGCGCTGCGCAACGACCGGGGCGCGGCGCGGTGCAGCACCGTGAAGAACTCCAGCATGAGGTCGTGGCGCGCCATCGCGTGCGCGCCCTCGTGCGCGAGGACCGCCTGCAGCTCGTCCGCGGACAGCGCGGTGATCGTCTCCTGGGTCAGCACCACGCGCGAGCGCAGCCCCGGGACGCAGTATGCCGAGCGTCCGGGATGGTCGACGACCCGCAGCGAGCCGTCCCGCCGGTTCGCGACCAGGTCGACCAGGTCGCGCTGGGAGCGTCGGTTGGCGCGCAGGTCAGAGCCGATCCGGTGTCCCGAGCGCAGCAGCAGCAGCGTCATCCCACCGGTCATCACGGTGGCCACGACAACGGCGATCGAGACTCGTGTGGTGCCGCTGAAGAAGGTGGGCACCGTCCCGCCGTCGGTGGCCAGCGCGATCGCCGCCGCAGGAGCGGTCATCAGTGCGGCGAGGACACCCGCGACGCTGACCACCTGCCACAGGGCCAGCGCGGGGCCGGGCGTGCGCCGCAGCCAGTGCCAGCGGGGAAGCAGGTGCGGCACGACCGCCACGCAGAGGAGGGCGGTGAGTGCGAGCGCGAGGACCGGCAGGGCGGAGGCCACTGGGTGCCCCTGGGGTCAGCCCGCGTGCTTGTCGGCGACCGTGTCCAGGGCGGCCTGCAGGTCGGCGATCTCGTCGGCGGAGGCCGTGCCGATGAAGTGCATCATGGCCGAGCGCCTGTCGGCGTTGTCCAGGCTTCGGAGGGTGGTGCGCATCGTGGCGGCCGTCATCTCTTCGCGCGAGCCTGCGGGAGAGTACTGCCAGGCCCGGCCGTCGCGCACGCGAGTGGCGACCTTCTTCTTGGCCAGCCGGTCCAGGACGGTCATCACGGTCGTGTAGGCGAGGTCACGGTCGGTGGCCAGCTGTTCGTGCACCTCACGCACTGACAGGGCACCGTCGGCGTCCCACAGGACGTCCATGACGGCGCGCTCAAGGTCTCCCAGACTCGCTCCAAAGGGCCACATACCTGCCATGATACTCGCTTTTCGGCGAGGAACTACATCGCGTAGGAGATGCGCCCGCTCCGGCCGCTCCGTGGGGGGAGGTGGACCAGCCGGCCCAGTCCAGGGCGACAGCTAGGTGCCGTAGCCCTGCGGGTTCTTCTGCTGCCAGCGCCAGGTGTCGGCGCACATCTCGTCGAGGTCCTTCTCGGCACGCCAGCCGAGCTCCTGCTCGGCGAGGGTGGGATCGGCATACGACTCGGCGATGTCGCCGGAGCGGCGCGCGACGACCTCGTAGGGCACCTCGCGCCCTGACGCCCGCTCAAAGGCCGCGACCAGCTCCAGGACGCTGGTGCCCTGACCGGTCCCGAGGTTCCACACCGACACCGGCCGGTCGTGCGCACTGACGTGGTCCAGCGCCGCCAGGTGACCACGGGCCAGGTCCACGACGTGGATGTAGTCGCGCACCCCGGTCCCGTCCGGCGTCGGGTAGTCGTCGCCGAAGACCTGCAGGCGGTCCCGCTGGCCCACGGCCACCTGCGCGACGAACGGCATCAGGTTGTTGGGGGTGCCGTGCGGCTGCTCCCCGATCCGGCCGGACGGGTGCGCGCCCACCGGGTTGAAGTAGCGCAGCATCGCGAACCGCCAGCGAGGGTCGGCTGCCGCCAGATCGCGCAGGATCTGCTCGATCATCACCTTGGTCCAGCCATAGGGGTTGGTCGCCGAGGTCGGCAGGTCCTCGGTCATCGGGACTGGCGGGGTGGCGCCATAGACCGTCGCGGAGGAGGAGAAGACGAGCCGGCGCACGTCATACGACTCCATGGCGCGCAGCAGGGACAGGGTGCCGGCGACGTTGTTGTCGTAGTAGTCCAACGGGTTGGTGACGCTCTCGCCGACCGCCTTGTGGCCCGCGAAGTGCACGACGGCGTCAAAGGCCCCCGCGTCAAAGACGCCGCGCACGGCCTGGTGGTCGCGCAGGTCGACGTTGTGGACCCGCACGGACCCGCCGGTGAGCTCCTTGATCCGGCCGATCACCGCGGGCACGGCGTTGCTGAAGTTGTCGAGGATGACCACCTCGTGCGCGGCGGCGAGCTCCACGACCGTGTGCGATCCGATGAAGCCGGCGCCGCCGGTGACCAGGATCCGCTGTCTCATGGGACCGATCGTGCCAGACGCCACGGCCAGCTCACGCGTCGGCCGTGGCCAGGGTGCCGTCCACCACGCGGCCGTCGTGCAGCTCGATGAGCCGATCGGCACGGGCCATCAGGATCGGGTCGTGCGTCGAGACGACGGCCGCGATGCCGCGCCGGTGGGTCAGTTCGGAGAGCAGGTCCATGATCGTCCCGGCCGTGTCGGAGTCCAGCTGGCCGGTCGGTTCGTCGGCGATCAGGATCTGCGGGTCGCCGACCAGAGCCCGCGCGATGCCGACCCGCTGCTGCTGGCCGCCGGAGAGCTCATAGGGGCGCTGGGTGCCGTGCTTGCCGAGCGACACGAGGTCGAGCGCCCGGCTGACCCGCTCGGCGCGCTCGGCCACCGGGGTGTTCTTCAGCCGCAGGACGACCTCGACGTTCTCCGCGGCGGAGAGCACCGGCACCAGCCCGAAGGACTGGAAGATGTGGCCGACCAGCTCGCGGCGCACGGCCAGCATGTCGTTCTCCTTGAGCTCGGAGAGCACCCGGCCGTCCCCGAGCAGCACGCGACCGGAGGTCGGTCGGTCGAGCCCGCCGAGGATGTTGAGCAGCGTCGTCTTGCCCGAGCCGGAGGGGCCACGCACGACCGTGAGCTCGCCGGGGTGCACCTCCACGTCGACGTCGACGAGCGCATGCACCTGCGCAGCGCCCTTGCCGAAGGTGCGCGAGACCTGCTCGGCCCTGATCAGATAGTCGCTCACTGGCCCTCCTCGGGACGGCGGAACGCGGCGTCGTCGGATGTCTCGGCACCGTCGCGGTGTGGGTGCTGGTGGGGCTCCGGGGCGACTGCCTTGTGGCGCTCCTGGTCCGGCCACACCCCGACATGGTCCGGCTCCAGTTCCAGTCGCACTCGGTCCCGCAGGCCCAGGTCGGTGACATAGCCGCTGGGCAGCTGCAGGCGACCGGCCCGGTCGATCACGGTGTATTCCTGCGCGACCAGGTGCTCCGCGCCGTGCTCGTCGACCTCGACGTGGCGCAGCACCTCGGTGGAGGTGTTGCCATCCCGGATCTGCACGGTGCGACGGACGTGGTCGGCGATCGTCGGGTCGTGGGTCACGATCAGCACGGTGACCCCGAGCCGCTCCGACGCATCACGCATGGACTCCAGGACGACCTCGGACATCGCGTCGTCCAGCTCGCCCGTCGGTTCGTCGGCCAGCAGCACCGAGGGGTTGTTGGCCACCGCCGTGGCGATCGCGACGCGCTGCTGCTGCCCACCGGACATCTCGGCGGGGCGACGGTTGGCGACGTCGGAGACGCCGAGCAGGTCGAGCAGCTCGCCGACCCGCTCGCGCCGCTCCCGGGCGCCGCTGATCAGCAGGGGGAGGGCGACGTTCTCGGCGGCGGTCAGGAAGGGCATCAGGTTGCGCGAGGTCTGCTGCCAGACGAAGCCGACCGTGTGCCGCTGATAACGCACCCGCTGCTGACGGGTCATCGAGTTCAGGTTGACGCCCGCGACGGTCGCCCGCCCACCGGTCGGCTTGTCGAGGCCGGACAGGATGTTGAGCAGGGTCGACTTGCCGGACCCGGACGCCCCGACGAGCGCGACGACGTCACCGGGCTCGACGCGCAGGTTGAGCCCCTGCAGGGCCTGGATCTCCACGCCCTCGGTCGAATAGATGCGCACCAGGTCCTCGCAGAGGATGTCGGGTCCCTCGTGCTCGCGGCCCGCGACCGGCGTGGTTGGGCTGTGCGTTGTGGTCATGACTCCTCCACCTGGGTGGTCGGGTGCGTCGGATCGAGTATGCCGTGGGTCGGGTTGGTCATCATCGGCCTACCTCTCCTCGCCGCGGCGGAGCTGGGTGGTCAGGTCGGCACGACCGGACATCGTCGCGGACACGGCGATGGCGAGGGCCACCGCCGTGAGGATGCCGAGCGCGACCGGGCCGAGCACGACCCAGTTGACAGCCAAGGTGGGCTGCTCGGTCCCGCCGGTGAGCCCGGTCAGGTCGATCGCGCGCAGGAGCAGCCAGGGCACGATGAGCCCGAGTGCTGCTCCCACGGCGCACGCCATCGCGACGAGTGGTCCGAGCTCCCAGGTGGTCAGGCCACGGGCCTGGCGCTGGCTCAGCCCCACAGTGCGCAGGACAGCAAAGAGCGAGGTGCGGGCGGCGGCTCCCATGAGCTGGACGAACAGCACGGCGAGCACGGTCAGCACGGTGGTGGCGATCACGGCCGCGATGAACAGCGACAGCATCGTCCCGGTGACCGGTGCCTCCTGGAAGACCTCGAGCTTGTCCCGCGGGGTCTCGGCCAGGGCGTTGGGCACGGCCCCCTGGAGCGCGGTCGCCAGGGCGTCGGTCTGCTCGGGGTCGTCGGCCCGCACGAGCACGACGTCCCCCCGGGGCGTGCTGCCGCCGGCCGCCTCCCACCGGGTGCGGTCCACCACTAGGAACTCACCACGGGTGCGCACCCCCGGGAGCGTGTCGACGTGACCCACGACCTCGACTGGGCCGAGCTGCTCGAGGGTGCCGGTCTCCGAACCGGGCTCGAGGCCCCCGCCGGTCAGCACCGGGGTCGCCCCAGAGCTGGTGAACAGCGCGTCGGGCAGCGGAGCGAGCGGGGTGTCCGCCCAGACCTGCGGCAGGTTGCTGTCGACGATATAGACGTTGAGCCCACGCGACACCGCGTCCTCGGTCGTCAGGTCCAGGTTGTTGGCGGCCGGTCGGGCGGAGGCCACGGCGGCCACGCCCTCGACCTCAAGCAGGGCGGCCACCTCGTCGTCGCTCCACTGCGGACCGGACAGCCGCACGTCCGCCCCGGTGCTGCGCCATACGCCAAGCTCGGTGCCGGTGCTGATGGTGGAGGCGAGCACGGTCGAGAGCACGGCCACCGACACCCCGAGGATCACCGCGAGGGCCGGGATCACCCCACCCGCGGGGTCGCGCACGGCCCGTGCCGCGCCGAGGAAGCTGGTCAGGCCGCGGCGGCCGCGGAAGAACGCCATCAGGGCGTGGACGGGTGCCGGATAGAGACGCAGCGTGATCACGCACGCCGCCAGCGCGAGCAGGATGGGGGTGGCCGCCATCAGCAGGTCGACGCCAGTGTCGACGGCGACGGCCGGGGACGCGGTGCCGCTGCTCTGCTCCTCGGTCGGCGTCTGGGTCACGCCGGTCAGCCCGCGGTCGAAGAGCCGCCACACTGCCACGCCGGCCAGGGCCAGGACGATGACCTCGACCAGGACGCGGAGACGGCTGACGGCGCGGCTGCGCAGGTCACGGCGCGAGGAGCGGCCGGCCGTGCTCGTGGTCGTCGCGAGGAGGACGGCGGGGGCGAGGCCGACGAGGGCCACCCAGACCCACTCGCCCCACCCACTGGCACCGGGGTTGATCAGGCCGGCTGCGTAGTGCCCGACGACGGCCGCGGGCACCCCGACGAGCAGGCCTTCGAGCGCCATCACGCCCCGGGTCTGTGCACGCGAGGCACCTCGGGCGGCCGCCAGCGCCAGCGTCGGCTGGCGGCGGGAGGTGATCAGGCGTGCGGCGAGCGCGAAGACCGCCAGCGCCACACCGGTCGGGCCGGCGGCGACCACCGCCAGGATGGAGGCAGTCGCGCGCTGCTGCTGGGACAGGGCCTCGAAGGTGCTGAGGACCTCGGTGGAGAACGTGGTCCGGACCGGGGGTTGCGACAGGTTGATGCCGGGGCTGTTGATCTGAGTGTCGAAGTCAGCCGGGTCCTCCGGCAGCCGGAGGTCCTGCTGCGTCGAGGAGAGCGCGATCAGCTGCGCGGTGACGGTGTCCACCTCGTTGCCCCGCACGGTCTCCGCGTCGAGCGGATAGAAGAGCTGCATCGAGTTGGTCGTCATCGGTCCGGTGGAGCCGGGACTGGCCGGCGGGAGGTATGCCGTCACCAGGCCTGTCAGACCCAGGTCGCCGGAGTAGAGCCGGCCCACCGAGATCGAGTTGGGCATGTGCTCCCACCGAGGGTCCTCGGGGTCCTTGGGCGTGAACGTGCCGGTGATGAGGTAGTCGGCGAACTCGTCCTCCTCGTCGAGGCCGAACTGCTCGCCCGCCTCGAGGTTGAGCTCGCGGGCCGCCTGGTCCAGCAGCAGCACCTGGACGGGTCCGCTCGCGGTGCCCTCGGGGATCGCCTCGGCGGGCAGCTGGGGGCTGGGGTTGAGGACGATCTCGGGCCACTCGCCCGAGACCAGGTCGACGTGCTCGGGCAGGAGCGGGTCGATCCGGTTCTCGATGGCGACCTGGGCGAACTCCGTGCCCTCGGGGGGCCTGCGGCTGACCTCGTCGCCGCCGAGGTTGATGAAGAACTGTCCGGGTTGCATCATCGAGCGCAGCGGCTCCGGCTGGGCCTGGCGGGTCTGCTCGAGACCGTCCAGCAGGCTGCCCCACGTCTCCTCGGCAGAGGAGTAGGTCTGGTCGGGGGCCGGCACGATGCTGGCAGCCCAGACGGCGCTGAGGTCTCGTTGCTGGGCTGACAGGGCGCTGACCTGGTAGGGCAGCTGTCGGCCGTTCATGTCCAGGATGTAGCGGGGCCACAGCGTGGTCGCACACGCCACCAGCGCGACCAGCAGGGCCAGCAGGAGCGAGGGCCACGGATCCGCCACGAGCCCGCGCAGCGCGATGCCGACGCGGCTGGGCAGGCGCGTCTGCGCGTGCCGACTCATCGGATCTCCTTGCTGAGCTCCGCGGAACGCTCCGGGCCTCGCAAGCTCGTGTCCTCGCGAGTCCTGTCGCTCATCGGATCTCCTCGCGGTACTCCCGGTCGAGGCCCTGGCGGTGCACGGTGAGATAGAGCACCGCGAGGAGCAGGAGCAGCGAGACGACGAGGGCGGCGAGCAGCCCGGCCCAGAGGGGAACCTCCAGCACCAGCGGCACGGAGATTGTGACCTGCCCGGCCAGCGTCGTGCTGCTGGACAGCTCGGGCACCACCAGCCACCCGACGAGCCAGCCGGCGAGCAGCCCCAGTCCGACCGAGGCGAGCACGACCCAGAGCAGCTCGGCCACGCGCGTGCGGGCCTGCCCGCCGGGTGTCATGCCGAGGGCGCGCAGCACCGATACCTCCGGGCGGCGCACGCTCAGCAAGTTGGCGGCCACCGCGCCGATGCCGGTCACGGCCAGCAGCACGGCACCGGCCGAGGCCACCCAGAAGACCAGCCGCACCGCGCCGGCGGCGTCGGTCACCGAAACCGAGCCCGGACCCGTGGCGGAGGCGATGCCCGTCAGGGCCCGCACTGCCTCGAGGGCCGCGTCCGGGTCGCTGCTGGAGGCCCACAGCTGGGTGGGCTGGTCCAAGGTCTCGTCAATCGTCGCGAGATAGGAGCTCAGGGTCGAGCTGTCCATGAGCGCGCTGTGCGGCGCGGTTGACCCCGGCACGGCGGTGACGATGGCGGCAACACGAGCGGGGATGTTGCGACTGAAGGCCTGCACCGTGATGGGCATGCCGACCTCGAAGTTGCCGGTGGCGGCCAGCGAGGCAGTCAGCGCGACCGGGACCGCGTCGGCGGAGGGCTCGGCCTGGTCACCGCCAGGCTCGTCGCCAGCAGCGTCGGTGGCTGCCCCAGCACCTCCCCCAAGGTCGGACGGGGCATCGGCGGAGCCGGTCAGCCCGGGGGCCTCCAGCGGCACGACCGTCTCCATGCCGGTGACGGCCGTCAGGTGCAGTCCGTCAGGGCCCGCCTGCAGCTGGCCCGAGGTGAGGGTGGTGCTGCCGTCCTCGATCTGCTGTGGCTTGCTCGGGATCGGGGTCGTCCAGCTCGACGCCGCCGGGTCGGCCAACAGGTTCGCCTCGCTGTCTCCCTCTCCGCTGGTGGTCAGCCCGGTGAGGGCCAGGTCCAGGTCATAGGGGACGGACGCTGGCAGGCCCAGGTCGATCCCGACCAGGGCTCGACCCGGGCTGGCGACGACAGGGATCTGCACGGTGCCCTGATGCGTGGCTGGGGTCACGGTGATCGTGGGCGCGTCTGGCGGGTCGCTCAAAGTCGCGTCGAACTGGAGCGGCACGGTAGGAGCCTCGACCCGCAGCAGGCTGGTGCTGGCCTCGTCCCAGAACCACAGGACGGGCGTGATCTCGCGCTCCCGGGCCACGTCCCGCGCGATCAGCTCCACCTGCTCGCGGGCCATTGCCTCGATCGCCTCCGGCGGCGGAGGCTCATCGGTGAAGTCCGGCCCGAACTGCTCGTGCATCCACTCGTAGGTCTGCTCGACGGACTCCTGCAGCGCCTCAGGGTCGCTGGGGACAGCGGTGAGTTCCACGGTCAGGTCGAGGGCGGTTGCGGTCTCCGGCAGGGCGATCGCGCCCTCGGGCAGGATCGCGCCGCGCAGCGCCTCGGTCACCGCGGGCACGTCGAGGACGCCCTCCGGGACGCTGACGGCCGCGCCGAGCTGGTCGACGGGCAGGGCGGTGTAGGACACGACGCTGTTGCCGAGCCGTCCGGAGGACAGCCAGACGGCGGTGCTGGCGTCGACGCCCTCGGCGCCGGCCAGGCTGGGCACGGCGGGCAGCGTGGTGCGGGCGACCGGGTCGGTGGCTGCCACGGCGCGGATATCGGCACCCCGACCCAGGGCCGCGAGGTCCTCGCGCAGCTGCGCGGAGGTGCCGGCATACAGCCCCGCGACCGTCGTGGCACCCACGGCGAGGACGGTGAGGACGACCGGGACGGCATACACGACGATGCGCCGGGAGACCTGCGCCGCGGTGAGGTGGGTGAGCAGGCCGCGCGAGCGGCGACTGATCGTCTCGACGAGCCGCGAGACCGGGCCGAGGACCATCGTCGAGAGCAGTGCCGCGGCCGCCAGCAGGAAGGCTGGCGCGGCGCCGGCGACCAGGTCTGTGCGCAGGGAGCCGTCCGCGTTGGTGACCAGGGGAGAGCCATAGCGGTTGAGCTGCCACCAGGTGAACGCGGCGGCGCCGAGGGTGAGGACGACGGTGCCGAACGCGGCGACCGTGCGGGTGCGTCCCGAGCGGTCCGCGGCCGTGCGCGCAGCGAGGAGGCGGACCTGCAGGACCGCGACCACGACCAGGGCCAGGAGGACGGCCAGACCCGCGAGCAGGCCGGTGCGCACCACCAGCTCGGTCTGCAGGTCACCGGCCGGGACCACCCGCATGACCCCGAGGGCGGCAAGGGTGCCGAGGGCGGCGGACACCACCGCGACCGCCACGGCCTCGATGACCGACCATCGGAGCACCTGCCCGCTGGAGGCGCCGCGGGCGATCAGCAGCTCCACCTCTGCGGCGCGGGCCTGGGCCTGGAGGCGGGCGATCTGCACGATGGCGATCAGGCTGACCAGCAGCAGGAGGGTCACCGGCACCAGGTTGAGCGCCTTGGCGGTGGCCAGGTTGCGGGCCGCGGCCTCCGCGGTCGGCGCCAGGTCGCCCTCGACGGTGACGCCGCGCACGTCCACCTCGGGGACCTGCAGGGTGCGGCCCAGCGTCCCGGCCACAGCGGCTAGGCGCGGCATGTCGGCCGGGAGGATCCGCTCCGGGTCGGGCTGCACGGTGAACTGCACGAAGGGGGTGGACCCGAACGAGGTGGTCGCCTCCGACGGCACCACGAGCGGACCGACCGTGCTGCCGTCGGAGCCTGCAGCAGCCAGCGGGTCGCCGAACCAGAAGGCCTCCTCGGGGTCGACCGGACGCCAGACCGCCGTGATCTGCACGACCGTGCCGCTGACGTCGAGCTGATCACCGACGCCGACGCCCCACTGCTCGGCGGCGCCCGCGTGCAGGGCGCCCTGGACCAGGGAGTCAGAGTGCTGCGGCCAGCTGCCCTCGACGATCTCGATGCGCTCGGCGAAGTCCGGGTCTGCAGGGGTCAGGGCGGGCCCGGCCATCACGATCACCCGACCGGACTGCCCGTCCGCCGAGCGCGGCTCGGAGCGGATCGTGCGCTGGACGTGCACCTCCGTTGGGGCGAACGCCTCGCGAATGATCTGCTCCGCCGCGGCGTCCTGCGCCTGCGGGTCGGCGGCCAACCGGGTCTGCACCCGGATGCCGGCCTCGGTCGGGTCCGCATCCTCCAGCGCCGCGCGTGCAGCGGTCGTCGCGGCCGCGCCGGAGTAGCCGAGCGTGCCGGCGATGATCGCCGTCGTCCCGGCAGCCAGCAGCAGGATCGTCAGGAGCAGCCCGATGCCATTGCGGGCGCGCTTGACGATCAGGCCTATGACGCCCATCCGTTCCCTTCTGCCAACCCTCCGAGTCCACCCGCGACCTTCGCACGCGCTTCCCTCCAGACGCAATGGGCCAGCCAAAGCGTTGCCCTTCTGTGATCATGCGTGCGTGATCGCGTGGGGGTTGTCGGTCAGTCGGGCCCTGCCGTGGTGGTGCGGGAGGGCAGTGACCGGGAGCGCCCGCGGAACTCCGCGATCAGGGCCCCGTCTGCCTCGCGGGTGACCGTCACGTCGGTGATGCCACTGCGCCCGTATGCCGTGCGCTCGCGGGCCGTCGCCACCAGCACGTCGTGCAGACGGGCGGGGGCGACGAAGGTGATGTCGCACGTGGCGGCGACCGTCGGCGGCCCGCCCACGTTGCAGGCCAGCGCGAAGGCGGAGTCGGCCAGGGTGAAGACCAGCCCGCCGTGGCAGATGTCGTGCCCGTTGACCATCGTCTCGGTCACCGCCATCCGCGCGGTGGCGGCGCCGAGCGTGCCGTCGTGGGAGACGGAGATGCACTCGATGCCCAGCGCACCTGAGGCGCGGTCCTGCGCCCACATCGCCCGCACGTGGCGCAGGTCGTCGGTCACAGCTGGTCCTCAAGGGCTGAGCTCACCCGGTAGCGCCCACCGGGGAAGGCGGCATCCAGCGCCCGCAGCTGCTCCACGATCGTGGCTGCTCCGATCTCGGCCAACCACTCGTGGGGACCCTTCGGATAGTTGGTGCCCAGCTTCATCGCGGTGTCCACGTCCTCGGCGGTGGCCTCGTCGCGGCGCACCAGGTCGACGCCCTCGTTGACGAGCATCGCGAGGGTGCGGGCGACCGGGTCGGTCTCGATCGGGCCTCCGACCAGCTCGGCGACCTGGCCCTCGTCCGGCGTGGCGTCGATCGGCTCCCCGCTGTCGTCATACTCAAACCAGCCACGTCCCGACTTGCGGCCGAGGCGACCCGCCTCGACCAGCCTGCGCTGCACGTCCGCCGGCTCGTAGCGCGGGTCGCGCCCGGTCTGCAGCCAGACGCTGCGGCCCACGGCGAAGTTGACGTCCTGCCCGATCAGGTCGGTCAGCTCGCACGGACCCATCCGGAAGCCACCGTGCTCGCGCAGTGCCAGGTCGATGGTGGCGGGGTCGGCGGTGCCGGCCTCGATCATCCGCTGCGCCTCGCCATAGAACGGTCGCGCGACCCGGTTGACGATGAAGCCGGGGGTCGAGGTGCACAGCACAGGAGTCTTGCCCCAGCGCTCCATCAGCGTGCTGGCCTGCTCGAGGATCTCAGGGTCGCTCTGTGTGGTGCGGACGACCTCGACGAGCCGCATCAGCGGTGGCGGGTTGAAGAAGTGCAGCCCGATGAGCCGCTCCGGCGTGGCCAGGTCGTGGGACAGGGCGCCGACGTCGAGGCTGGAGGTGTTGGTGGCCAGGACCGTCGACTCGTCCTGGTGGTCGGCGAGCGTCTCGAAGATCTCCTGCTTGACCGCGAGGTCCTCGATCACGGCTTCGATCGCCAGCCCGACCGGGGGCAGCTGCGCGAGATCACCGTCTGCCGCGGGGCCGATGACGATCCGCTCAAGGACGCCGGCGCGCTCGTCGGCGGTCATCTTGCCCTTGCCGACCAGGCGACTGAGGGAGTCGCCGAGCCGTTGGTGGGCCGCTGCGGCGCCTCCCGGTTCGGCGTCCACGAGGTGCACTTG
Source organism: Ornithinimicrobium cryptoxanthini (assembly GCF_023923205.1). Lineage (NCBI taxonomy): Bacteria > Bacillati > Actinomycetota > Actinomycetes > Micrococcales > Ornithinimicrobiaceae > Ornithinimicrobium > Ornithinimicrobium cryptoxanthini. The sequence continues at coordinate 181,321 of NZ_CP099490.1, forward strand.
GTGTCCGGCTTGGGCCGCGACCTGCGCGATGCCGGTGCCCATGGCTCCGGCGCCAACGACGGCCACCGTGGTCAGATCCTCAAGGAGTGCCATGTCCGCCATCGTGCCATCTGGTCAGTCGGACGCGCGGTGCCCCGACTCCCGAAGACTCTTGAGCAGGGGGATGTCCGGGTTGTCGAGGTCACGCGAGCCCGGCGTCTCCAGGATGAACGGGACCCCCTCGGTCGCCGGGTGGGCCAGGAGCTCCGTGAAGGCGCCGGTGCCGATGTGTCCCTGCCCGATCGGGGCGTGCCGGTCCTTGAAGGCTCCCCGCACGTCCAGCGAGTCGTTGGCGTGGATCAGCCGCAACCGGTCCGGCCCGCCGATCTCGACGATCCGGTCGAGGGTCGCGCTCGCGCCCCCCACCTCGTCCAGCGGCGCCCCCGCGGCGAAGACGTGGCAGGTGTCCAGGCAGATGCCGGCCTTGGGGTGGTGGTCCAGTGCCTGGAGATAGCCGGTGAGGTCCTCGACGCCGGCGCACAGCGAGCGGCCCTGTCCGGCGGTCGGCTCGAGCAACAGCCAGGGAGCGTCCTCGCCCTCGATCGCCTCCAGGATCGGCAGCAGCCCCTCGCGGACCTGCCTCATGGCGTCCTTGAAGCGCTGCGGGTCGCCGGTGCCGTCCACGAACGACCCCGTGTGCACAACCACGCCCTCCGCGCCGAGCTGCGCGGCGCGTGACAGGTTGTGCGCCACCGTCCGCACCGAGTTCTCGTAGGTCTTCGGCGTCGGGCTGCCCAGGTTGACCAGATAGGGCGAGTGGATGAACACCCGCATGCCGAGCTCGGCGGTCGCCGCCCGGAAGCGCGCGTCCTCCTCGGGTTTGCCGGCGCTCGGTGCCCAGCCCCGCGGGTTGCCGACAAAGATCTGCATGGTCTCGCAGCCGAGCTCCACCGCCGACGCCAGTGCCCCGGTCACCAGGCCCTTGCCGATCGTCGGGTGGGTGCCGATCGGGTTGCGCAGAGCTGTGTCGGGCGTGGCGGTGTCGCTTTGAGGGGAGGCTGGCACAGCGTGCAGGTTACGCGGCGCCCGGCGGGGTGAGGGACGGCGGTTACGCTGGAGAGGTGACTGCCACAGCCCCCGCCGCCGAACTCCTCGACACTCATCGCGAGCTCCTCGAGGCGGCCACCCATGCCCTGGCCACCCGCGAGTACTTCAGCCGCTACCCCGAGTCGCCGTCGCCCCGCGTGTATGGCGAGACGGCCGCCCAGGAGGGGCAGACCGCCTTCGAGCAGGCCCAGAACTCCGCCTTCCGCGCGCTGGCCGACCAGCCGGGCACCGGGACCGAGGTCGGTGCCGAGGTGTCGCCATACGGACCCACGCTGGGGGCCCGCTATCCCGAGCTCGACGTGGACGCCGGAATCGAGGCGGCCAGGGCCGCGATCCCGGCCTGGCGCGACGCCGGCGCTGCCACGCGCGCGGCCGTGTGCGTGGAAATCATCGACCGCATCAACGCACGCAGCCACGAGATGGCGCACGCCGTGATGCACACCTCGGGGCAGCCGTTCGTGATGTCCTTCCAGGCGGGTGGCCCGCACGCGCAGGACCGCGCGCTGGAGGCCGTGGTCGCCGCCCTCGTCGAGCAGAAGCGGGTGCCGGAGTCGGTCACCTGGGAGAAGCCGACCAAGGGCGACCCCATCCGCATGCAGAAGGACTACCGGCTCGTGCCGCGCGGGGTGGCCCTCGTCATCGGGTGCAACACGTTCCCGACCTGGAACGCCTATCCAGGGCTGTTCGCCTCGCTCGCGACCGGCAACCCGGTCATCGTCAAGCCCCACCCGCAGGCGGTGCTCCCGCTGGCGCTCACGGTCAGCATCGCCCGCGACGTCCTGGCCGAGGCCGGCTTCGACCGCGCGCTGGTGCAGCTGGCCGCCGAGGGCGAGCCGGTCGAGGGGGCCGACGGCCTGGCCAAGGTGCTGGCGTGCCACCCGGCTGTCTCGATCATCGACTACACCGGCGGACCCACCTTCGGTGCGTGGCTGGAGCGTGAGGGCGCGGCTGCGGGCAAGCTCGTCTACACCGAGAAGGCCGGCCTCAACACGGTCGTGGTCGACTCCACCGACGACCTCAAGGGGATGCTCGGCAACCTCGCGTTCTCCTTTTCGCTCTACTCCGGCCAGATGTGCACGGCTCCGCAGAACGTCTATGTGCCCAGCGAGGGGATCAGCACCGACGAGGGTGACCTGAGCTACGAGCAGTTCGCCGAAAAGCTGGCCGGGGCCATCACCAGGTTTAACTCTGACGATGCGAGGGCCGTGGAGATCCTGGGTGCCACCGTCAACCCCGACGTGCGCTCCCGTGCCACCGACGTGCCGGGCCTGGCGCAGCGACTCGGCGGTGACGTCCTGCTCGACTCACGTCCGATCACCCACCCCAACTATCCCGACGCCGTGGTGGCCGTCCCCGCCCTGATCGGGGTCGACGCCGGCAACCTCCCGGCATACTCGCAGGAGTGCTTCGGCCCGGTCGCCTTCCTGATCAGGACCGACGGCACGCCCGCCTCGCTCGACCTGCTCCGGCAGACGGTGCGCGAGCACGGCGCGATGACCGCGTCGGTCTACTCGACGAACGAGCAGGTGCTGGAGGACGCGCGCGACGCCGCGATGGACGCCGGGGTGGCGCTCTCGGAGAACCTGACCGGACAGATCTTCGTCAACCAGACCGCCGCGTTCAGCGACTTCCACGGCACCGGGGCCAACCCGGCCGCCAACTCGGCCTACACCGACGCGGCGTTCGTGGCCAACCGCTTCCGCGTGATCACCAGCCGGCGCCATGTCTGAGCCGGCGCAGCAGGTGAGCGAGCAGGCCAGCCCCGCCCGCGACGCGCAGCTGCGTCGGGCGGCCGAGAGCCTGTCGGAGCGCAAGCGGAGTCGCCGCACCGATGACTGGCGCAGCCGCAACCGCGACTCTGCGCTGACCTACTGGGCGCGGGACAGGGGCCTGACCCGCTCGATCTTCCGCACCGTCGCGGTCGCGGAGGCCTTCTCCTGGGCAGCGCTGCTGGTCGGGATGTATTTCAAGTGGATCGCGGACACCAGCGAGGTCGGGGTCCAGGTGTTCGGGCCGATCCACGGCACGATGTTCCTCATCTACTGCGTGGTCACCCTCGCCACGGCGAGTGTCTTCGAGTGGCACCCCAAGGTCACGCTGCTCGCGCTCGCGGCCGCCGTGCCACCGTTTGCGACCTGGTTCTTCGAGCGCTGGGCCCTGCGCCACGGACACCTCGCCGACCGGGCACCGGAGCCGGTGCGTCAGTAGGCCCCCGGGCTAGGGTTGCGGCGTGAGCACGCACGGTTCGGCCGGCCTGGGGCTGCGCGAGGTGGCCTCCGGCGTCCTCGCCCTGACCTGGCCGGATGGACGCGTGCCCGCGACCGCCGAGGTGCTCCCTCTCCTCGAGCAGGCCTTCGCGGGCGGTGCCCACCGCGTGGAGGCCGAGGTGCTGGTCGGTGACCGGGACAGTAGGGTGGCGCTGCAGCGCGCAGGTCTGCGGCCCGAGGGCACGGCCAGGGGACGCCGTATGTCGTCAGCTGGCCCACCAGCGGACGTCACCATGCTCGCCCGACTGGCCGGCGATCCAGAGCCCGGGACCAGGGAGTCGTTCCTGGCCATGCTCAACGCGACCCTGCCTCGCACCAGGGTGATCTCCCAGGGTCTGATCCGCGATGGGCGGGGGCGGATCCTGCTGTGCGAACTGACCTACAAGTCCGACTGGGACCTGCCCGGCGGCGTCGTGGACCCTCACGAGTCACCGCGCACCGCGCTGGCCCGCGAAGTGAGCGAGGAGCTCGGACTGGACCTGCAACCAGGCCCGCTGCTTGCCGTGAACTGGCTGCCGCCATACCGCCAGTGGGATGACGCCGTGCTGTTCGTCTTCGACCTCGGCGAGGTGCCGGACCTGCTCGACCGGGTCGTGCTCGAGACCAGTGAGCTGGCGTCGGTCCACTGGGTCAGGCAGGATGCGGTCGGCAGCCATGTCGCGCCCTACGCGGCCCGGCACCTGACCACGATCCTGGCCGCCGACCCCTCACACGGTCCGCTCGTGCTGGAGGACGGCATTCCTGTTCCGGGAGAACTCCCCTAACATGCTCTATTGTGTCCCGCCACCGCTCTGAGTCCCAGACCTCCCTGAAGCGCCCTCTGGCGATCCTGCTCGCCCTCGCAGTCGCCGCAATGGCGATCTTTGGCATCACGCGGGCCCTCGGCGGGGACGCAGACACTGCCGACCCGACGCCCAGCGCCGCACCCGGCGATGACGACGCGCAGACCGCCACCGCCGACCCGACGTCCACCGAGGATGCCGCGGACGAGACCGCGGCGCCGGAGTGCGAGGAGGACTACGCGGTGACGGTGCTGGCCTCGCCGGACATCGAGCCGGTGATCACCCAGATCGCCGACGGTCTGGCGTGCACCACCGTCACGGTCGAGGCGCAGCCCTCGCTGGAGGTGGCGGCGTTGATGGCGGGTGGCGAGGCCCCGGAGGCCCAGGTCTGGATCCCGAGCTCACCGGCCTTCGCGGCGGCACTGGCTGACGCTGGCGTCAGCGTCGAGGTCGGGCCTGTCGTGGCCACCTCACCAGTGGTGCTCGCCGCCGAGAGGTCAGTCTTTGAGGAAAGCACCGCCAACTTGGCGGAGGAGCCGACCTGGGCCGACCTGGTCACGGCTGAGCTGCCACTGGTGGTCGGCGACCCCCAGCAGGACCCTGCCACGATGGCCACCCTGCTGTCCGCCCACGTCGGGCTCGGTGACTCGGATGCTGCCCGGGCACTCACCTCGAGTCTCATGGTCAAGCTCGCGCAGAACGCGGTCGCTGACCCGCTCGCCGCGGTGCAGGGCGGTGGCCCCATCTTTGCTCCCACGACCGCCAGCCAGGTGGTGGCCTCGACCGGCAGCGACCATGAGCTGGTCGGCCTGACGCCGCGCGGCGGTGCGGGGTTGCTCTCCTATCCGTATGTCGTGCTGCCGGGCGCCGCGGAGGCTCCCGGAGTTGCGGAGCTGCGTGAGGCGTTGCTCGCCCCGGAGGCTGCCGCAGTCTTCGAGGCCGGGGGCCTGGCTGCCGGGGACGGCGCGGCGACCACGCCCGACGCCGAGGCCGTCCAGGCGCTGATCCAGGAGTGGACCACGCTGCAGCCGCCATCGCGCCTGCTCGCCGTCATTGACGTCTCGGGCTCGATGGACGAGAAGGCTGGCGAGGCCAGCCGCATCCAGATCACGAGCCAGGCCGCCGAGCGCGGGCTCGGGTTGTTCCCGGACGACAGCGCGGTCGGGCTGTGGGTGTTCTCGACCAACCGGGGCCCTGACGACGAGGACTTCGTCGAGGTCCTGCCGGTCCGGCAGCTGACCACGGATGTCGACGGGAAGACTCAGCGGGAGCTGCTGCAGGAGGCGTCCAGCAGCATGGACGAGGACATGACCACCGGTGACACCGGTCTGCACGACACGATCCTGGCGGCCTATCTGCACATGCAGGGGGACTGGCAGGACGGGTTCGTCAGCTCGATCGTGCTGCTCACCGACGGCGTGAACGACGACTCCACCGGTGGTCTCAGCGAGGACGAGCTGATCGCCGAGCTCGGGGACCTCGCTGACCCGGAGCGACCGGTCCGGTTGATCCTGATCGGCATGGGTCCGGACGTCGACTCCTCCGCGCTCGAGCGGGTGGCACAGGCTGCCGGCGGTGTGGCCTACACCGCTGAGGACCCGCGCGACATCGGCCAGGTCTTCGTGCAGGCGATCGCGGCCCGACAGGGCTGAGCCAGCGACGCCCCGCCAGGTGCGTGCAGACGCGCCCCCGTCAGACGCGCCCCGTGCGTGGAGACGCGCCGCCGACCATGGTGCAACTGCATGGATCCTTCACACGGTCTGGCCTTGGGTTCAGGGGTCAGCGCAACACCAATCTGCCGGGAGGCATGGTGCTGCGTTCGTATGGTCTGGGTTTGGTGGCTGCTGGGATGGCTCTGGAGGAGGTGGGCAGGGTCTTGGCCCGGGACCGGTCGTCGGTGCTTCGTTGGGTGCGGGCCACGGGTGTGGCCGCCGACCAGCTCGTCTTGCGACCGGAGCTGTTGCCGGCTGGCTTCCTTGAGGGCGGTTATGTCGATGCCCGGGGCTTGCTGACCCCGGCCGGGGAGGAGTTGATCGCTCCGGTGCGGGTGGCCGGTCAGGTGGGCCAGCCGAGCAGTGCACAGCGTCGCGCCGAAGCGTTCGGAATGCTTGCCGAGGGAAAGAGCCTGACAGCGGTCGCCCGCACGCTCGGCATCAACGAGTCGACCCTGTACCGGTGGATCGTCGCGCAGGGGTGGTCCGGGCAACCCGGTGGGATCGGGGGGTTGGACGGCGCGTCGCGGGCGGCGGCTCGCGCGAGCCTGGTACCTGCTGTACCTATGGATGAGGACTACCGCGATGAGCGGGGCCGGTTGACCCAGGCCGGGCGCGGGGTGCTCCAGCACCTGGCTGGCACCACCGCGACCAACGCCCATATCGCCAGGGTGCTGGGCGTGCACCGCTCCACGATCGGTCGGGAGCTGGCCCGGTTCGCTGACCGAGCCGGCTACCGCGCTCGGGCCGCGCAGGACCTTGCCACTGCCGCGGCGGCCCGTCCGCAGGCCCGCCGGTTGTCCTGCCCGCGGTTGCGAGCCGCGGTGATCGAGCGGCTGAACAAGAGGTGGTCGCCCGAGCAGGTCGCTGCTGACCTGCGTCTCAGCTACCCGGACGAGGAAGATATGTGGGTGTCCCACGAGACGATCTACCAAGCGCTGTACGTCCAGGGCAAAGGCTCCCTGCGTCACGAGGTGAAGGTGGCCAAGGCCACCCGCACCGGCCGCACGAGCCGCAAGCCCCGCTCCAAGCTGCCGCCCAAGGCCAGCAGCCGGTCCTGGATCGATGAGGACAACCACATCAGCGCCCGACCTGCCGAGGTGGCCGACCGGGCCGTGCCCGGCCACTGGGAAGGAGACCTCGTCATCGGTGCCAAGGGCGCCACCGCGTTGATCACCCTGGCCGAGCGGGCCACCCGCAACGTGCTGATCTACCGACTCCCGGACCGCCACGACGCCCCGACCGTGACCCAGGCCCTGATCCAGATGGTCGCCGACCTCCCGGGCGACCTGCGCCGAACCATCACCTGGGACCAAGGATCTGAGCTGGCTGAGCACGCTGATTTCACACTGGCCAGTGACTGCCAGGTCTACTTCTGTGACCCGCACTCACCCTGGCAACGCGGCACCAACGAGAACACCAACGGCCTGATCCGTGACTTCTTCCCCAAAGGCACCGACTTCGCCAAGGTCACCGACGAAGAAGTCCGTGACGCCCAGGACCTCCTGAACACCCGACCCCGCAAAACACTCGGCTTCGCGACTCCCGCCGCTAGACTCGCCGAACTACTCACCGTTGCGCAGACCCCTTGAATTCGCCGGCTTCGGAGCGTGAAGAATCCATGCAACTGCACGCGGGAGGCCGCCCTGTGGCGGGGCGCTGTCGGGGGTAGGCCTGTGGCGGGGCGCCGCCGGGTGCGGCTATGGCTGTGGTGTGAGCTGCCTCAGACGCGCGGGTCGTCGCGGCGCTCGATCACGTCAGGTCCGCCGCGGCGCTCCTCGATGACGGTGTGGCTGCTGTTGGAGCGCTGAGCGTTCTGGATGATGCCCATGATCAGTGCCAGCACGCCACCGCCCATCAGGATCCAGCCGACCACGTCGAGGTTGGTGTTGAGATAGCTCTCGTCGAGGTTCGTGAACGTCAGGATGGCTCCGACCACCAGCAGGGTGATGCCAAGTCCGATGCCCATTGAGTCTCCTTCTGATCGATGGCACGCGGGGTGCGTGCAGCACCATCATCACCCGAGTGCGGCCCACCTGTCCCGCCAGACACCGACCTAGCGCGAGCTCGGCTGACCGCGTCAGGTCACGGGCAGGCGCTTCCTCAGGAACTTCGCCGTCTGCCGCCAGGCGTCGCGTGAGGCGGCCTTGTGGCGGAACATCGGGTGCGGGTTGTCGAACGCGTGCCCCGCGCCCTCATGGAGCTTGAACCGGACGTCGTCGTGGCCCTGGCTGACCCAGTCGCGGATCTGCGCGACCTGCTCCATGGGGATGTAGGCGTCGGCCGTGCCGAAGTGATGCAGGCTCGGCAGGTTGACCTGCACCCCGGCCTGCACCAGCTGCGGCAGCGCTGAGCCGTAGTAGCTGACGAGCAGCGCCAGCGGTGTCGTGGCCCGCGCGCCCACGGCAAACGCCAGCCCGCCGCCGAGGCAGTAGCCCACGAGGCCGACCTTGCCGACGTGGGGCAGGGCAGCCAGGTGCTCGGTCGCCGCGACGCCGTCGCGGACGGCGGTGTCCCAGTCGAGCTGGGAGACCAGGGCCATCCCCTGGTCGAGCACGTCGTCGGCAGACTCATCGACACGCTGCCTGGGCAGACGCCAGTAGAACTCTGGTGCGAGCACGGCATACCCCAGGTCGGCGAGGTCCTCGCAGCGGCGCCGGATGTAGTCGCTGACGCCGAAGATCTCCTGGAAGACCACTAGTGCCGGTCGATCCTGGTCGTCGACGGTGGGCGGGAACCACAGCTGGGCCGGCATGGCTCCGTCCGGTGTCGGGATGGAGACCTCGGTGGGTTCGAGCGCCATGTCAGTCCCTACCGTCGGGCAGCACCGCGTTGAGGACCATCGACACGATCGTGATGATCAGGGCGCCCAGGACGGCGTCCCACCAGAAGCTCTGCACGTCGAAGCCGAGGTCGAACCATGCAGCCACCCACTGGGTCAGCCACAGCATGATCGCGTTGAGGATGAACGTGAACAGCCCGAGAGTCAGGATGAGCACCGGCAGCGACAGGATCGTCAGGATCGGTTTGATGACCGCGTTGAGCACACCGAAGATCAGGGCGACGGCCGCGATGGTGAGGACCTGGGCCGTGGTGCTGCTGGCTTCCTCGAAGACGATGCCGTCGACGAGGAGGGCAGCCACCCACAGGGCGACGCCGTTGACGAGGACCTTGATGAGGAAGGACATGGGCATATCGTCGCACCGTCTACGCTCAGATGCATGAACCACGGTGTCCGCCTCCGCAAGACGCTCGACGGCGTCCCCGCCTACAAGCCGGGCAAGCCGGCCGCGCCGGTCGAGGGACTGACGGCCTACAAGATCTCGTCCAACGAGAATCCCTACCCGCCGTTGCCCTCCGTGCTGCAGGTGGTGACCGAGGCGGCCGGCAGCATGAACCGCTATCCCGACATGGCTGTCACCGCGCTGACCGACGCGCTCGCGGAGCGCTGGGAGGTGCCGACCAGCAGCATCGCCACCGGCACCGGCAGCGTGGGCGTGCTCGCCCAGCTGATCAACATCACCTGCGACCCCGGCGACGAGGTCGTCTATGCCTGGCGCTCCTTCGAGGCCTACCCGATCGTGGTCGCGCTCGCCGGGGCCACGTCGGTGCAGGTCCCGCTGACCGAGACCGCCGAGCACGACCTGTCGGCGATGGCTGCCGCCGTGACCGACCGCACCCGGTTGATCCTGGTCTGCACCCCGAACAACCCGACCGGCCCCTCGGTCACGGGTGCGGCACTGCGCGAGTTCCTGGCTGCGGTGCCCAGCGACATCCTGGTGGTCATCGACGAGGCCTACCTGGAGTTCAACACCGCCGAGGACGCCCCGGACGCGCTGGCGATCTATCGCGAGTTCCCCAACGTCGCCGTGCTTCGCACCTTCTCCAAGGCCTATGGCCTGGCCGGGTTGCGCGTCGGCTATGCCGTCGCGCACGAGGACGTGGCGACCGCCCTGCGCAAGGCCGCGACGCCGTTTGGTGTCTCCATGCTCGCCGAGCGGGCCGCGATCGCCAGCCTGGCGGCCTACGACGAGCTCGAGCTGCGGGTCAAGGCCCTGGTGCAGGAGCGGGAGCGGGTCCTGGCGGCGCTGCGCGAGCAGGGCTGGGCGGTGCCGGACACCCAGGCCAACTTCGTCTGGCTCCCGCTCGGCGACGACTCGGTGGACTTCGCGAGCAGCTGCCAGGCGCAGGGACTGACGCTGCGACCCTTCCCCGGCGACGGGGTCCGGTGCACGATCGGCGAGACCGAGGCCAACGACCGCCTCATCGAGATCGCCCAGGAGTTCCGTCAGCTGCGGAAGAGCGCCTCATAGACCCGCTCGAAGCGGTCTAGCCGGTGGGCATAATGGCGCCGACGCTGCGGGTCCGGGGTCAGGGTCTCGCCGTGGGGAGGACGGGCCCGCTCCACGCCGGGCGCGAGCGTCTCGAGCGCCAGCAGGGCGCAGCCACGCAGGGTCGACCTCTTGATCGTCACCGGTGTGACCGGGGCCTGCATCGCATCGGCCATCATCTGCAGCAGCTCGGGACGGTCGGTGCTCACGCGACCGCCGCAGACGAGCTGTTGTGACTGCGGCGCGGCCACCCGCAGCTCAGACTCGATCCGGGCGTAGGCCAGCGCGATCCCCTCGGCCACGCCGCGATAGACCTCGACCGGTGAGGACCCCTCACCAAGGCCGGTGACGACCGCTCGAGCGTGCGAGGCCCACCCGGTGCTGCGCTCGCCGGTGAAGAACGGCAGGACCAGTGGGGTGCTCTCCTGCGGCTCGGACCTCAGGGCGTCGGTCAGCGCATCGGTGGCGACGTCGTATGCCGGCTGGCTCGCCGCGCCGGTCGCCGCGCCGGTCGCCGCGCCGGTCGCCAGGGCTGCGTCCGCCCAGGCCAGTGCGCGGCCGACGTCGTTGAGGGCACCGCCCAGCAGCGCGCGGTCATGGGAGACGCGGTAGCACCAGAGGCCGGCCGGGAGCTCGTCAGGCAGGTCCCGGATGAGCACCCGGAGCGCTCCCGAGGTGGCACAGGAGGCACCGATCGTCGTCTCGTCATGGGCCCCGAGCCCGACGTTGGCGGCGAACCCGTCCGCGACCGCCGCAAACCATCGCGCCTCGGCGAGCTCTGGCCAGGTGCGGGCCAGCTCGCCAGCGCGCTCCGCAGAGATCTCTAGCGGTTGGTCAAGGTGATGGACGGGCGGCAGCTGGTCTAGGCGGATCCCGGCGAGCGCGACCACCTCGGGTGACCAGTCGGCCGTGTGCCGGTCGACCATGCCGGTCCAGGCGGCGCTCGAGGTGCCCGTGGCGACGGCACCGGTGAGTGAGCGCAGGACGTAGTCGCCGAGCGAGAGATAGAGAGCGGCCGCGTCCACGACCTCGGGTCGTTCCGCGGCGAGCCAGCGCAGCCGGGCCGGCCAGTAGCTGGAGTGCACCCGGGTGCCGGTCCGCTGCTGGATCTCCTCCTCGCTCACCTCCTCGCGCAGGGAGTCGACGTGGTGACCGCAGCGACTATCGGCATAGGTGTAGCAGGGAGTCAGCGCCGCACCCTGCCTGTCGACGGCGACCAGCGACGAGGCAAACGTGTCCAGAGCAACGCCGGCCACGGGGCGGCCGTCGAGGGCCGTGGTGAGCGTGTCGATGATCTCGCGCAGCTCCTCGACGACCTGGTCCGGGTCGAGCTCCGAGGTGCCGTCGGGCGCCACCGTGAAGCCGTGCGCGACCTTGGCTCGCCTGCCCACGGGTCTGCCGTGGGCGTCAAAGACCATCCCCCGGCTCGCGGTGGACCCCACGTCCAGGGCGAGCACCAGCGGGGGGACCGCGTCCTGCCAGTCGATCTCGAACTCGGAGGCCATGCCCCACCATAGGTCGCACCACGCTCGCTGTCAGCGGACCCGCAGGCCTCGGTCGACCCGGCCCACGGCATACATCCGGGGAGCGATGTCCAACGGCGACGAGTCCTCCCCGAGGCTCCCGAACTCATCCTCTGGGCGGTATCCCCGGGGTGGGTCAGGCCGCTAGCCTCACCGACATGACCCAGAGAACCTGGCGATCTGGCGCTTCCCTCCTGCTCGCAGCGACCCTGCTCACGGCCTGCACCGGGGGGCCACCCGAGGTGTCCGAACCACCACGGCCCAGTGCCTCGGTCGACGGCACCGCGGGCGCGCCCTCAGCCGACCAGGGCGCCGGCGGTGAGGCTGGTGGGCAGGTCGGCGAGCCAGTCGCCGCCGAGGTCGCACTCGGCGAGGTCGAGCCGTATGTCGTCAAGGGGCGGGTCCTCGACCCCCAGGGCCGCCCGATGCCGGGGGTCTCGGTGCTGGCGGACAACACGATGCTCTATGACAGCAACGCGCAGGCCGTGACCGACGCCGACGGCGCCTACCGCCTGGATCTCTCGCTCATGGAGACGACCTGGCGGATGTATGGCCAGCACGAGGTCGACTACGACGGTCAGCGCTTCACGTTCCGGCTCGAGGTGGACGAGTCGCCGTTCGCCAGCAGCGAGGGTGCGATCCGGGACTTCGTCTGGCGGATCGGCGGCCCCATGGGCGACGGTGTGTTGTTCCACGGGGGCGGTGGCCACGTCTACCAGGACTACGGCACCTACGGGATCGAGGACATCACCCTGGTGACCCTGCACTTCACCCCGTCCGCCCCGCTGGTCGACGGGACGGCGGGGGAGCCGGTCGACGTGCCGGTGGATGTGATGGGAGCCTTCGGCGGGGTCCCGCTGGGGCGCTACACGATCACCGCGACCTACGGTCCGGTCGGTGCCGAGCAGGACCTGTTGATCCGGGAGGACACCTGGGACGACGACGTGCCCTACGCCCCGTCCGTCGAGGCCGGCTTCGAGCCCGACCTGTGGGGCGGCGACCTCGCCGTGCAGGTGCGGCTGCCCGACTGAGCGGTGACGAGCGGCTGCTGCGTGACCCCGCGGCATACTCCCTGTCCGGGTCTGCTCCGGTCGGTGACCGTCCCCTTGCTGCGGTAGCGTGGGGTCGACCCTGCGACTGGCCGGCGCCTCGCGCGCCGGCCGCATGAAGGAGCACGAACCAGTGAGCGACGACGTCGTCGCGCCGGTGGCCACCGCCGCGCCCGCGACCCACGAACCACCCGCCAGAGACATCACCGATGGCGGTCCGGACATGGTCCAGTTCCTCGATGCCGACGGCCAGCCGGTCGCGCTGAACGAGGTCAACAGCCCGTATGCCGAGTATGTCGACGCGATCGACGACGAGCAGTTGCGCAGCCTCTATCGCGACCTGGTGCTGGTGCGCCGCGTGGACGCCGAGGGTCACGCGCTGCAGAGGCAGGGCGAGCTCGGCCTGTGGCCGTCGCTGCTGGGGCAGGAGGCTGCCCAGGTCGGCGCCGGTCGCGCGATGCGACCGCAGGACTACGCCTTCCCCGGCTATCGCGAGCACGGTGTGGCGTGGTGCAAGGGGGTCGACCCGATCAACCTGCTCGGCATGTTCCGTGGGGTCAACCACGGTGGCTGGGACTCCAACGAGAACAACTTCCATCTCTACACGATCGTCATCGGCAACCAGATGCTGCACGCGTCGGGTTATGCGATGGGGGTGCAGAAGGACGGCATGGTCGGCACCGGTGACCCGGAGCGGGACACCGCCGTGATGGCCTTCACCGGTGATGGCGGGACGGCCCAGGGTGACTACAACGAGTCCCTGGTCTTTGCCTCGGTGGCGCACTCGCCGGTGGTCTTCTTCGTCCAGAACAACCACTGGGCGATCTCCGAGCCCAACGACCGCCAGTTCACGATCCCGCCCTACCAGCGTGCGCGTGGCTTTGGCATCCCGGGCGTGCGGGTCGACGGCAACGACGTGCTCGCCTCGCTGGCCGTCACCCAGGGTGCTCTGGACCGGGCCCGAAGCGGTGGTGGTCCGACGCTGATCGAGGCGTTCACCTATCGGATGGGAGCGCACACCACCTCGGACGACCCGACGAAGTATCGGATCGCGGCGGAGGTCGACATCTGGAAGAAGAAGGACCCGATCGACCGGCTGCGCAAGCACCTGGAGAGCAAGGGTCTGGCCGACCAGGAGTGGCTCGAGGCCCTCGACGCCGAGGCCGACGAGCTGGCCCTGCGCATCCGCACCGCGTGCCAGCAGATGCCGAACCCTCCGCACTCGGAGATGTTCGAGAAGGTCTATGCCGAGCCACACCCTCTCGTGGAGCGAGAGCGTGAGGAGTTCCTGGCCTACCAGGCGAGCTTTGAGGAGGAGGACTGATGAGTGCCAGCAGTGGGGCCGCGCCCCAGAAGATGACGATCGCCAAGGCGCTCAACGCCGGCATGCGTGCTGCCATGGAGGCCGACTCCAAGGTCGTGCTGCTGGGCGAGGACATCGGCAAGCTCGGCGGCGTCTTCCGCATCACGGAGGGCCTGCAGAAGGACTTTGGGGAGGACCGGGTCATCGACACCCCGCTGGCGGAGTCGGGGATCATGGGCACGGCGGTGGGTCTGGCCCTGCGCGGCTACCGTCCGGTGGTGGAGATCCAGTTCGACGGGTTCGTCTATCCGGCCTTCGACCAGATCATCAGCCAGGTCTCCAAGATGCACTACCGCTCGCAGGGGCACCTGAAGCTGCCGATGGTCATCCGCATCCCGTATGGCGGGGGCATCGGTGCCGTGGAGCACCACAGTGAGTCCAACGAGGCCTACTTCGCGCACACCGCGGGCCTGCGGGTGGTCACCTGCTCCTCGGCCGAGGACGGCTACTGGATGATGCAGCAGGCGATCGCCAGTGACGACCCGGTCGTCTTCTATGAGCCGAAGCGGCGCTACCACGAGCGTGGCGAGGTCGAGCTGGGTGAGAGCGCCCCGCACGGCCTGCACGACGCGGTGGTCCGCGCCGAGGGCAGCGACGTGACGCTGCTGGCCTATGGTCCGATGGTCAAGACGGCGATGATCGCAGCGCAGTCCGCCGAGGCGGAGGGGACGTCGATCGAGGTCATCGACCTGCGTTCGCTGTCGCCGCTGGACCTGCCGGTCATCCTGGAGTCGGTCAAAAAGACCGGTCGGGCGATCGTGGCGCACGAGGCCCAGACGTTCCTTGGCATGGGCGCCGAGCTGGCCGCGATGATCCAGCACGAGTCGTTCTATCACCTCGAGGCACCGGTGATCCGGGTCGGCGGCTACAACATCCCCTATCCGCCGAGTCGGCACGAGGAAGTCTTCCTGCCCGACCTGGACCGCGTCCTGGACGCCGTCGACCGCTCGCTCGCCTACTGACCTGCAAGGAGTATGCCGATGCCCCAGTTCAACCTGCCCGACCCCGGCGAGGGCCTCGTGGAGGCAGACATCGTCACCTGGAAGGTGAAGGTCGGCGACGAGGTCAAGGTCAACGACATCGTCGTGGAGATCGAGACGGCCAAGTCGCTCGTGGAGCTGCCGATCCCGTGGGCCGGCACGGTCAGTGAGATCCTGGCCCAAGAGGGCGAGACGGTGGAGGTCGGGTCTCCGATCGTGGTCATCGACACCGGTGAGGGCGAGCCGGCCGCCACAGGCCCGGGTGGTGCGGAGGCCGCGGACGGCGGGGACGCCGTTGCAGCGGCGGAGCCGGGCACGCTCGCAGCCCCCGGTGAGAGCACACCAGAGCCGGCTCGTGAGGCCAACCTGGTCGGCTATGGCCCTACCGCCGCGGCCACGACGCGTCGGGCCCGCAAGTCCGCCGCCGGAGAGCCCACTGCCGAGGCACCACCGGAGCCGCCGGCCGCTCCCACGAAGGTCAAGGCGCTGGCCAAGCCCCCGGTGCGAAAGTATGCCAAGGACCAGGGCGTCGACCTGGCCGCGGTCTCCCCCTCCCGCGAGGACGGGGTGATCAGCCGCGCAGACGTCGACGCCCACCTCGCCGGTGGCAGTGCGGCGGCCACCGCACAGCTCGAGGCGCCTGCCGCGACCTCCGACGCGGTTGCTGAGCCAGCGTCCGGGGGGGACACGGGGGGCGGAGCCCCCCGTGCGACGGCATACGCAGCACCTGCCTTCGACCGCTCGGGCGAGCGTGAGACGCGCACCCCGGTCAAGGGGGTGCGCAAGGTGACTGCGCAGGCGATGGTCTCCTCGGCGTTCACGGCCCCGCACGTCACGGAGTTCATCACCGTCGACGTCAGCGCCACGATGGAGCTGGTCGAGCGGCTCAAGAACGACCGCGAGTTCAAGGGTCTGAAGATCTCGCCGCTGCTGGTGCTGGCCAAGGCGCTGTGCCTGGCGGTCAAGCGCAACCCGGGCATCATCGCCGCCTGGGACGAGGACGCTCAGGAGATCGTCCAGAAGCACTACGTCAACCTGGGCATCGCCGCGGCAACCCCGCGCGGGCTGATGGTGCCCAACATCAAGGACGCGGACCTGATGGACCTGCGCCAGCTCGCGGAGGCCATGGCCCACCTGGTCGAGACCGCCCGGGCCGGTCGCACCCAGCCGGCCGAGATGTCCGGCGGGTCGATCACGATCACCAACGTCGGTGTCTTCGGCGTCGACACGGGCACCCCGATCATCAACCCCGGCGAGTCCGCGATCGTGGCCTTCGGCGCGGTCCGGCGTCAGCCGTGGGTCGTGACCGGCGCCGACGGCAGTGAGGAGATCGTGCCGCGCTGGGTCACCCAGCTCGCGGTCGCCTTCGACCACCGCCTGGTCGACGGTGAGCTCGGTTCGAAGTTCCTGGCCGACCTGGCCGCGATCCTGGAGGACCCGAGCCGCGCGCTGGTCTGGGGCTGAGCCGTGTCCCGGTCCGACGACTCGCGGCTGCCGGCGCGCACCGGTCGCCGGACCGCACCGGACGCCGCCGAGCGCGTCGGCGGTGTCGGACGCGACGGGCATGGCCATGGCCTCGGTGGCTCTCGTGCGCCGCGCCGTCCGCTGCGGTTGAAGGACCGCCTGTTCACCGTCCTGTGCGTGCTCGCCGCCGTCGCCGTGGTCTTCCTGGCCCTCTCGCGGGGCAACCCGCGGGCAGCGGTCATCGGGGGCGGACTCTTCCTCGGGTATGCCGTGCTGCACTCGGTGGCCCGCCGTCTCGAACCGGCTGCGCGACTGGTCACCGGTCATGAGGCCGACGCGGCCGACCGGCTTGCCCAGTTCCGTGCGACGAGGACGGCCGGCCAGGTGGCGGTGGCTGTCGCGCTGGTCGGCGTCGCCCTCGCGCTGTTCGGGGACTGGGGCACCGGCCTGTGGGTCGCCGGGACCGCGATCCTGGTCGTCGCCTCGTTCGTGCTGGGACTCTGGTGGTTCAGCCGCACGGGCGTGAGCTGAGGAGGAGCTGATGGCCCGACCCAGGATCGAAGTCACCTCGGTGTCGATCAGCACCAGCGCGCCGCGCGAGCTCGCCGACTTCTATGCCCGGCTGCTCGGGGTCGAGGTCGCCGACTCCGAGGGACCCCGCGCCGGCGAACCACCGACGGCAGGGTGGGCCCAGCTCAGGCGGGTCGAGGGACGCCTGCGGATGACGCTCAACTTCGAGTGGGACGAGCACTATGTGCCGCCCGTGTGGCCCACGCCGGTGCCGAGCCAGCTCGGCTGGCCGTCGGTCGCCACCGGTCCTGGGTCAGTGCCCGTGACGTCCGTGCCCGTGAGGTCGGTCCCGGTTCGCGAGGCCATCGTGGTCTCGGCCGGCCCGGACGCCCAGCAGGTGATGTCCCACCTTGACCTGTGGGTCGACGACCTCGAGGTCTCCGCGGCCTGGGCGATCGAGTGCGGCGCGACAGAGCACCCTCATCAGCCGCAGGAGACAGTGCAGGTGATGATCGATCCGCACGGTCACCCGTTCTGCTTGTTCACCAGCTGACCGACCCGAGGGAACAGCAACGGCGCCGACCCCGCAGGGATCGGCGCCGTTGCGACGTCAGGCTGGCGTCAGCCGGCGCAGGCGGTCTCCAGCTCGGCCTGGGCGTCGGCGGAGGCCTGGGTGTCGATCTCCGGGAGGGTGATCTCGCCGCTCTCCGGGTCCACGCCGCCGGCGTTCTTGGCGTCCACGACCTCGGCGAAGGGGGCGTTGACCTCGGTCAGCAGCGCCGAGATGTCATCCGGAGCGGCCTCAGCGGTCGCGGCGATGCGGCTCTTGAGCGTCGTCACCTCGCTGACAGCAACGGAGTCGGTGACCGTGCCGGCGTCAAGGGCAGCCCGGGCAGCCTCAGCGCGGTCGGCCAGCGTGCCGCCCTCGGTGAAGAACTCCTGGCAGGCAGGGTCGCTGTAGCTTGCGGCGTCCCCGGTCTGGCTCGAGGCGTCGCCGGTCTGGCTTGCGGCGTCGCCGGTCTCGGCGGCCATGTCGTCGCTGGTCGCGCCGGCGTTGTCGCCACCGGTGTCCTCGGAGGTCTGCTCCACGGCGGTGGGCTCGTCGGGCTCGTCCTCGGTGCTGCACGCACCCAGGGCGAGGGTGGCGGTCATCGCCAGGGCGATCACACTGAACTTCTTCACTTCATGCTCCTTCGACGTCTCACGGACCCAGGCGGTGCGCTGAGCGGATGCAGTTGCGGGAAAGCGGGTGCTGAGGCATCGCACTCGGCGGCTTCATTGACCCGGGCTGGCCCCCCTCGACGTCCCTCGTCGGGGTGGCTCTCCTGCTTAGTCTGCGGCAATTGCTTGCGCAAAGCAACTTGATTAGGTGGGGTCCGCGGTGGCGGTTCTGCAGCGGCGGTTCGGCGGTGGCGGTTGCGAGGCGACCCAGGCCAGCCCCAGGTCTTTAGGGAGTGAAGGTGATCGCGTCGAGCACCCGCTCCGCCAGCTCCTCGTCGCCGACGACGGAGTATGCCGTGTCGCTGGTCGCGCGTCGTCCAGCAGCGCGGCGCCCGAGCTCCTCGGTCGACAGGCTGATCGTGGTCGTCGGGTCGTCCTCGGAGTGGACCGCGGCGCCCATCCCACTCTCGCTCTCGCCGGTGAACAGCTGGTGATAGGTGACCGCACCGTCGTCGTCGTGGCTCACCCGCACGCCGGTGCGCGCGGTGACCGGCCCGGTGCTCTCCAGGATCACGGTCTGACCGTCCGCCATCGGCACGTCCTGCACCAGCTTTGCGAAGTGACGCACCACGCCGTTGACGAACGCCGCGGCAGCCGGCGTGTCCAGGTTGCCCATCCGACCGAGCGCCTCGCGCACGTCCTGCTCGTGAGTCCAGATGTCCTGCAGGCGCAGGAGCAGCAGGCCCCGCAGCGAGCTGCTCGAGCCCATCGGCCCGAGCACCTGCGTGGCTAGCGTCAGGGTGGGGTCGGCCAGCGAGGCCAGCCGGTTGTGCAACAGCGTCTCGAGCTCGGCCACGACCTCGGCCCCTGACCGGTCCCGCCGCAGCGCCACCCCGTGCTCCATCCAGGCGCCGAACTCGTGGCGCACGTGCTCCAGCCCCGTCAGGTCGAGCTCGGGATTTTCGCCACCGTCCAGGAAGTGCTCCACGGCAGCGATGTGCGAGAGATGGTCCTGCAGTGTCCATCCCGGGCAGGACGTCGCGCGCGCGAAGTCCTCATCCGAGCACGAGTGCCCCAGGTCGATCACTGCTTGCACGGTCTGGCGGAACGCCTCGACGAGACCGTCGAGGTCCTCTGGGGGAGCGGGGTGGATGGGCATGTGGTCAGCCTACCTAGCATGGGGGTGTGACGACCGAGACCACGACACCTGCCACCAGCGCTCCCGGCGCGGACCCGCGGCGGATCCTGGGCGCCCCGGTGGCCCTGGTCGTCGTGACCGCGGTGGTGGTGGCGCTGGTCGCGGCCGCCGCCTCCGGAGCAGTCACGCCCCTCATCCTCGGCGACACCGGGCCGGTCGTGCGCTACGGACAGGTCATCGCGCGGGTCCTGCACGACCTGTCGGCCGCACTGACCATCGGGCTGCTCCTCGTGGCGGCGTTCCTCGCCCCCGAGGGACGGCGCTCCTCGCGGCGGGCCACGGCAGCCGTCGCCGCGGCATACTGCGCCGCAGCCTGGGCGCTGACGGCCCTGCTCGCGCTCCTCTTCACCTTCTCCCAGTCCTCGGCCCTGCCGCTGACCGACCCGGCGTTCTGGGGCGAGTTCCGCGCGAACGCCTGGGGTCTCGAGATCACCCGTTTGATCGCGATCGAGCTCGGCATGGCGGTCCTGGTGGGTGTCGCGGCCGCCGTGGCCCGCACGCGCGGTCAGCTCGCCTGGGCCTTCACGCTGGCGATCGCCACGCTGTGGCCGATCAGCTTTGCCGGCCACGGCAGCAGCCTGGTCGGTCACGAGCAGGGCATGACGGCGCTGCTGATCCACCTGGTCGGCGTCAGCCTCTGGGTGGGCGCCCTGCTGGCGATCGTGGTCCTGCGCCCGGTGCTGGGCCAGGCGGTCCAGGTCACGCTGGAGCGCTTCTCCACGGTCGCGCTGGCCTGCTATGTCGCGGTCGGCGGCTCCGGCGTGCTCTTCGCGCTCCTGCAGTTCGACGATCTCGGCGACCTGACCTCGCCCTACTGGATGCTGTTGTGGCTGAAGGTGCTGGCGCTGGTGGTGCTCGGGATGTTCGGTCTCAACCAGCGCCGTCAGCTGCTCGAGCGGGACACCACCAGGCCAGGAGTCTTCGCCCGTCTGGCACTGACCGAGCTGGGGGTGATGGCGGTCGCCATCGGCCTCGGTGTCGCGCTGGGGCGCACCCCGCCACCGGTCGTGCAGGACATCACCGGCGATGACCACGTCCTGCCGCTGACCGGCTTCCCGATGCCCGAACCCTTCACCTGGGGGCGGTTGCTCACGGCCTGGGAACCGATGTGGCTCTTCCTGATCCCCGCCGCCCTGGCGATCGGCCTCTATGTCGCGGGCACGGTCCGCCTGCGCCGCCGCGGTGACGCCTGGCCCGTCGGTCGCACCATCGTCTGGGTGGTCGGGTGGCTGATCTTCATCTATGCCACCTCGGGTGCTCCCGGGATGTATGGCAAGGTCCAGTTCAGCCTGCACATGGTCATGCACATGATGCTGATGATGGCGGTCCCGATCTTCCTGGTGCCCGCGGCACCGGTCACCCTGGCTCTTCGCGCGCTCACGGCGCGCAGGGACAAGACGCTCGGCCCACGCGAGGTGATCCTGGCGATCGTGCACTCGAGGTGGGCCGGGTTCTTCGTGCACCCGCTCGTGGCCGCGGTCATCTTCTTCGGCTCGCTGATCGCGTTCTACTACACCGGCTGGTTCGAGTGGTCCCTGCGCACGCACTCCGGACACGTGGTGATGGTCGTCCACTTCGTCCTGACCGGCTACGCGTTCGTCTGGTCCCTGATCGGCACCGACCCCGGCCCGCGCAAGTGGCCGGCGCCGATGCGGCTGATGGTCCTCATCGGCACGTTGGCGGCCCACGCGTTCTTCGGGCTGGCGCTGATGACCGGCAACTGGCTGCTCGCGCCCGGCTTCTTCAAGGCGGTCGCCCTGCCCTGGGTGCCTGACCTGTTGGCTGACCAACAGCTGGCCGGCGGCATCGCCTGGGGCATCGGCGAGCTGCCGACCGTGGTGCTGGCCATGCTCGTGACGCGGGACTGGCTGCGCTCGGACAGTCGTGACGCCACCCGGTTCGACCGCCAGGCCGACCGTGACCACGACGCCGAGCTCACGGCATACAACGAGCGGTTGGCGCAGTTGTCCCGCCGGGGCGACGATCCCAGGCCGCACTAGGAGGAACCCATGCGCATCGCGCTGATCCAGGTGGAATATGCCGACGACGAGTCGGTCGAGGACCGCACCGACCGGGTGGTCGAGTTGGTGCGGGCCCAGAAGGGGCACGACCTCGTGGTCCTGCCCGAGATGTGGAGCGCGGGCGCGTTCGACTACCGCGCCTGGCCGGACCGCACCCAGACCGTGGACGGACCTGTCGTGTCACGGATGGCCGAGGTCGCCCGCGAGATCGGGGCGGTGGTCCACGCCGGATCGATCGCGGAGGCTCCTCCGGGCGAACCGGGGCCGCAGGGACGTGGTCTGTGGAACACCTCGGTGCTGCTCGACGCCCGCGGCGAGCGGATCGCTCGCTATCGCAAGATGCACCGGTTTGGCTTCGGCAACGGTGAGCCCCGGCTGATGGAGGCCGGTGAGGAGGTCGTCGTGCTCGACCTGCCGGCCCCTGCCCACGGGCTCGTGGCGGGGCTGTCGACCTGCTATGACCTGCGGTTCCCCGAGCTCTATCGCGCGCAGGTCGATCAGGGGGCGCAGCTGTTCGTGGTGCCGGCCGCCTGGCCCGCGGCACGGGTCGAGGCGTGGCGGCTGCTGCTGCGCGCCCGGGCGATCGAGGACCAGTGCTTCGTGCTCGGCTGCAACACGGCCGGCACCCACGCGCGCACGCCGATGGGTGGCCACAGCGCGGTCATCGACCCGCGTGGGGAGGTGCTGGCCGAGGCGGGCACCGGGCAGGAGGTGCTCTCGGTGACCATCGACCCGACTGCGGTGGCCGAGGTGCGCGAGTCGTTCCCGGTGCTGGCCGACCGCAGGCTGGGCCGCGACCCGGACGCACCAGGAACGGTCTAGAAGGCGGCCTCGGGAAGCTCCATGATCGAGTCGTCGACGTGCGTGATGATGCCGCGGTCGGAGTGCACGCGGGGGAGGACGTCGCGGGCAAAGAAGCGCGCGGCGGCGACCTTGCCGAGATAGAAGTCCTGGTCGGCCCCGGTCGCGCCGGCGTCGAGGGCGGCCTGGGCCACCTCGGCCTGGCGCAGCAGCAGCCAGGAGATCACGACGTCGCCGGCGGCCAGCAGGAAGCGGGTGGTCGACAGGCCGACCGCATAGATTGCCTCCGCTGACCCACCGCTGCGGGCGTCAGACGCCATGACCCGACCCACGAGGAACTCCACCATGCCCTGGATGTCCTCCAGCGCCCGGCCCAGCAGACCGCGCTCGGTGGCCAGGAAGTCATCCGCGCCGCCGCCCTTGACCAGCTCCATCATCTGCGCGGCCACGTGGCCCAGCGCCTGGCCCTGGTCCCGGACGATCTTGCGGAAGAAGAAGTCCTGGCCCTGGATCGCGGTCGTGCCCTCATAGAGGCTGTCGATCTTGGCGTCGCGGACATACTGCTCGATCGGGTAGTCCTGCAGGAAGCCGGAGCCGCCGAAGGTCTGCAGCGACTCGGTGCCGAGCAGCACCCACGCCCGCTCCGAACCGCACCCCTTGACCAGCGGCAGCAGCAGGTCGTTGACCTTCTCCGCCAGCTGGGACTCCTCGGTGGGGTTGTCGCCGGCGATCATCACCGTGTCCTGCTGGGCTGCAGTGAAGAGCATCAGCGCCCGCAGCCCCTCGGCATACGACTTCTGCAGCATCAGGCTGCGCCGCACGTCGGGGTGGTGGGTGATGGTGACGCGCGGGGCGCTCTTGTCGGTCATCTGGGTCATGTCCGCGCCCTGCACGCGCTCCTTGGCATACTCCAGCGCGTTGAGATAGCCCGTCGACAGGGTGGCGATGGCCTTCGTGCCGACCAGCATCCGGGCGTACTCGATGATGTGGAACATCTGGGCGATGCCGCTGTGCTCGTCACCGAGCAGGGTGCCGACGGCCGGGTTGGACTCGTCCTCGCCGAAGCGCAGCTCGCAGGTCGTGGAGACCTTCAGGCCCATCTTGTGCTCGATGTTGGCCACCTCGACGCCGTTGCGCTCGCCCAGCTCACCGTCCTCGCCGATGTGGAACTTGGGCACGATGAAGAGCGACAGGCCCTTGGTGCCCGGTCCGGCACCCTCGGGACGAGCCAGCACGAAGTGGATCACGTTGTCATAGAAGGGTGCCTCGCCGGAGGTGATGAAGCGCTTCACGCCGGTGATGTGCCAGGTGCCGTCCTCGGCCTGGACCGCACTGGCCCGTCCCGCGCCCACGTCGGAGCCGGCGTCCGGCTCAGTGAGCACCATCGTGGCGCCCCAGTGGTTGTCGATCATCTGCAGCGCGAGCTTCTGCTGGGCCTCGTTGCCGAGGGTGCGCAGCACCTCTGCGAAGGTGTAACCGGCGGAGAACATCTTCACGGCCGGGTTGGCTCCGAGCGCCATCTCCGAGACGGCCCAGGTCAGGGACGCAGGGGCGCGGGTGCCGCCGAGCTCCTCGCTGACCTCCATGCGCCACCACTCGGCGTCGCGCCAGGCCAGGAAGGACTTGACGAAGGCCTCCGACATGGTGACCTCGCCGGTCTCTGGGTCGAACGTCGGCGGGGTGCGGTCAGACTCAAGCAGGCTCTCTCCGAGCTCGTTCTCGGCCAGGGTGGAGACCTGGGCGAGGATGTCGCGCGCGGTCTCCTCGTCGAAGTCGCCGAAGGCGCCCTGCCCCAGGATGTCCTGCCGGCGAAGCACCTCGAAGAGGTTGAACTCCAGGTCGCGAAGGTTGCTCTTGTAGTGGCTCATGTCCTCAGTCCTCGTCCCGAGCTGCGTGATCGACGTCGATCGCGGCGCCTGTCAAAGTACCCGATACCAGCAGTACCTACTTGTCAGTAACAGTGTGCCCCTCCCCTGCGCGAAAAGCAAGAAGCCGAGCTCGTATGCCGTCCGGGAAGTCTCGCTGTGCTCGGCCCCTGAGCGGCTGATGTCCTGCAGTCCCAGGGTGAGAACCCGGTGAGCGCAGGACATAGCGGGGTGCAATCAACCGGTGCGGGTCCTCAGGTCGGGTCCGTGGGAGTCTCGCCGGTGAGCCCGGCGTCGTGCACGAGCAGGGCGATCTGGGTGCGGTTGCCCGCGCCGAGCTTGTCCAGCACACGGGAGACGTGGGCCTTGACGGTGGGCACGCCCATGTAGAGCCGCGCGGCGATCTGCGCGTTGGACCAGCCCTGGCCGATCGCCAGAGCCACCTCACGCTCTCGGTCGGTGAGGCTGTCGAGCCGCGCCAGCGCGTGCTCCCGCCGCTGCTCCGTCCCACCCTGGTCGGGGCGTGGTGCTCCGGCGACCTGGGCGATGAGCTGCTGG
This sequence comes from Ornithinimicrobium cryptoxanthini, assembly GCF_023923205.1. Taxonomy (NCBI): domain Bacteria; kingdom Bacillati; phylum Actinomycetota; class Actinomycetes; order Micrococcales; family Ornithinimicrobiaceae; genus Ornithinimicrobium; species Ornithinimicrobium cryptoxanthini. Next base: position 205,992 of record NZ_CP099490.1, read on the forward strand.
GTCACCGAGGGGGACAGCCGCGGCTCGCCGGCAGCGACCGCGCGCACGGACTCCACCAGCCGCTCCGGGTGAGTGCTCTTGAGCAGGAAGCCGTTGGCCCCGATGCGCAACGCCTCGACGACCATGTCGTCGGTGTCAAAAGTGGTCAGCACGATCACCTTGGGCGGTGCCTCCCTGGCGAGCAGCTCCGCGGTCGCCGCCAACCCGTCCAGCCGTGGCATCCGGATGTCCATCAGCACCACGTCCGGGGCGAGCTCTGTCACCAGGTCGACGCCGGCGCGGCCGTCGCCGGCCTCACCCACCACGTCGATGTCCGGTGCCCCGCCGAGGATCAGCCGCAGCCCGGTGCGCACCAGCGCGTCGTCGTCCACCAGGACGACGGTGATGGACGCGCTCACGCCGCCCTCCGCTGGTCACTGGTCTGGCAGGTGGTGGTCATAGGGACCACGGTAGCCAGGCGCGCACCACGAACCGGCCCGACCGGTCGGTGCCATAGGTCAGCTGCCCACCGCTGAGCCCGGCGCGCTCGGCCAGCCCGAGCAGACCCATGCCTGAGCCACTGTCCCGGGCCGCCTGCGTGTGCGGGGCTCCGCCATAGGCGCGCGGTTGGTTGACGACGGTCAGGTCCAGGCCCTGGCCGGGCTCGCCGGACAGCGACACGGTGACCGGCATGCCGGGCGCGTGCTTGCGGGCGTTGGTCAGTCCTTCCTGGATGATCCGGTAGGCGTGGCGGCTGATCGTCTCGGGCACGGCGGCAAGGTCGATGCGGACCGTGGTGACCACCGGGGTGTCGCCAAGACGCACCTCCTCCAGCAGCTCCTCGAGGCTGGTCAGGTCCGGCTGCGGTGCGCGCGGCTGATCGGGCTCGTCGCTGGCCCGGAGCACACCGAGCACGGCGCGCAGCTCCTGGACCGCCTGGTCGGCGTTCTCGCGCACCGTCCCGGCGATCTCACGCACCTGCTCGGGTGGCAGGTCCTCTCGGTAGCTCAGGATCCCCGCGTTCATGGCGATCAGGCTGATCCGGTGCGCCAGCACGTCGTGCATCTCGCGTGCGATCCGGGACCGCTCGGTGCTGCGAGCCTGCTCCACCCTCAGACCCTGCTCGCGCTCGGCGGTCTCGGCCCGCTCCCGGAGGGCGGCGATGTTGTCGCGCCGCACCCCGATCGAGTAGCCCACCGCGATGGCGGCCACCAGGGCGAGCACCTGGGCGATGATGTTGGTGACGGTCGTGGTCCAGGACTGGTCGGGAGCGGTGAACATCTCGTCCCAGACGAACGAGCTGGCCAGATAGAGCGGGGCGATCACGGCCAGCTCGCGCCAGTGCCGTCTGGTGGCCACCGAGATGATGGCGATGATGCACGCCCCGGCAGCAGACGTTGCCACGGCTGAGAGCACGATCAGCACGGCTGCGACGGGCACCGGCCAGCGCCGCCGGAGCCTCAGCAGCACCAGTGCGGAGAGTCCGAGCAGGGGGTCGGCGACGGCCAGCCACCACTCGGGGCCGGTCCGCCCCTCCACGTCGATGCTGAACCACGCGGACAACCACAGGAGTATGCCGACCAGCGCGGCCAGCAGGAGGCGCCACGTCTCCCCCCAGCGGGTCGTCGGTGGCAGGCCAGGTCGCACACCCTGACCATAGGCGCTGACGGTGACACCAAGCACCCGCCGATGGTCTGGGATCAGGTGCGGGACGGCATACCAAGGTAGGGGGTAGGTCCATGCTGTGGACTGATGCGCAAGGGGGTGCTGCTCCCGCAGGCTAGGAGCATGATTCAGGTACAGAACCTCGTGAAGACATATGGGGACTTCACCGCGGTCGGCGACGTGTCGTTCACCGCCGAGGCCGGACGGGTGACCGGGTTCCTCGGCCCCAACGGCGCGGGCAAGTCCACCACCATGCGCGTGATGACCGGGTTGACCCCGGCCACCTCGGGCACCGCCACGGTGCTCGGCACGCCCTACGAACAACTGATCAACCCCGGACGGCACGTGGGCGTGCTGCTCGATGCCTCCGCCCAGCACGCGGGCCGGACCGGCCGTGAGGTGCTGACCCTCGGGGCGCTCACCCTCGGCATCGACCAGCGACGGGTCGACCAGATGCTCGAGGTCGTCGGTCTGACGCCCAAGGAGGCCAAGCGGCGGGTGCGCAACTACTCCCTCGGCATGCGGCAGCGCCTCGGTCTGGCCAACGCGCTGCTGGGTGACCCCAGGGTGCTGATCCTGGACGAGCCCGCCAACGGGCTCGACCCCGCCGGCATCCGGTGGATGCGCGACCTGCTCGGCACCTTCGCCGACGAGGGCGGCACCGTGCTGCTCTCCAGCCACCTGCTCCACGAGATCGAGCGGATCGCCGACGACATCATCGTGATCGGGCGCGGCCGGATCGTGGCCTCGGGCACCAAGGAGGAGCTGTTGCGCCCCTCCGGGTGCCTGGTGCGCAGCGACGACGACGTCGCGCTGCGCACGCTCCTGACCGACCAGGGCCTGGACGTCACCGTCCTGCCTAACGGCGGCCTGCAGGTCGAGGCCGAGACCGCCGTCGTCGGCCAGATCGCGGCCGGCACGGGCATCGCGCTGGTGGAGCTGCGCGGGGCCGACAGCCAGGGGCTCGAGGACATGTTCCTCACCCTCACCTCCGACGACGCACGACAGGAGACCGCAGCATGAGCACGATGACCGTGAAGGACACGGCGGGGGCGCCCCGGGCAGCAGCCCCGGGCGGGTTCCACCTGCCCACCATCGACGCCCCGATCACCAAGGTCCCGTTCAGTCGGCTCGTCCGGGTTGAGGCCCGCAAGCTGGTCGACACCCTGGCCGGACGCTGGTTCCTGATCATCCTGGCGCTGGTGATCGTCATCGCCATGACGATCATGCTGTTCGTCGACCGGGGAGACCACAGCTACAGCACCTACCTGACTGCGGCCGGGGTCCCGCTCGGCATCTTCCTGCCGGTGCTGGGCATCCTGTCGGCGACCCAGGAGTGGAGCCAGCGCACCGCGATGACCACCTTCGCCCTGGAGCCGCGCCGCGGCCGGGTCGTCCTGGCCAAGGTCGTCAGCACCGTGCTGCTCGGTCTGGGGGCAGTGGTTCTCACGCTTCTGCTGGGTGCTGTTGGGCGCCTGCTCGGTGACCTGCGCGGGGCGGAGACGGCCTGGGCCGTGGACGGCTGGGCCATCGCCGGCATGACGCTGATGATGGTGCTCTTTGTGCTGCAGGGCCTGGCGTTCGGTCTGGCACTGCTCAACACGCCAGCCGCGATCGTGGCCTACTTCGCGATCCCGACGCTCTTGCCGCTGATGACGCTGGTCAGCTGGCTGCGCACGCCGCACGAGTGGATCGACCTGTCGATGACGACTGCGCCCCTCCCCATGGGGGCGGCAATGACTGGCGAGCAGTGGGCACAGCTCGCCGTATCGGTGGCACTGTGGGTTGGAGTCCCACTGGCCATCGGGGTATGGCGCGTGCTGCGTCGCGAGGTCAAGTGACCCGCACGTAGGTGCGCCGCCCCATCCGGGGAAATAGCGTCAGCGGGGTCCGGGGCGGACCCCGCTGACGTGTTCCTGGGCGGCGTGCTCGCACCACGCCCACCGTGCACCACGGATCACGAGACGGTATCGGTCTGGGTGCCGGTGTGGTTAGCGCGGCGCCGATGCGGCAAGGTTGGGGCAGATCATCGGCTGATCAGCGCCGCGCGCGGCGCAGGAACTTCAGGAAGGCACACCACCATGAGGTCACGCACCAGGCTGCTCGGGGCTGCGCTCGCGGCATCTTTCCTGATCGCCGGCTGCAACGCCGGCTCCTCCTCGGACGATCAGACCAGCGGGTCCGACTCGACCGACAGCAGCGCGGACACGGCGGCCCCGGCGGGCGAGGCGTCGGTCCGGGTCGGCCTGGTGGCCGAGCCGGCCAGTCTCGACTTCACCACTACCGACGGTGCCGCGATCCCGCAGGTGCTGCTCTACAACGTCTACGAGACCCTGGTCAAGATCGACCAGGACGGGCAGATGCAGCCCGCCCTCGCCTCGGAGTGGACGGTCAGCGACGACGGCCTGACCTACACCTTCACGCTCCAGGCGGGGGTGACCTTCAGCAACGGCGAGTCATTCACCGCCCAGGACGTGGTCGACTCCTTCACCATGGTCAAGGAGGACTGGACGGTCAGCCTGAAGAGCCAGTTCGACATCATCGAGTCGGTCGAGGCCCCCAGCGACACCGAGGTCGTCGTCACGCTGACCCACCCGAGCAACACCTTCCTCTACAGCCTGACCACGCGGGTCGGGGCGATCTTCGACTCCAACAGCGTCGACGAGCTGGCCACCCGCCCGATCGGCACCGGCCCCTACACCTTCGGGCAGTGGCAGCGCGGCACGTCGATCACGCTCCAGCGCAACGGTGACTACTGGGGTGAGCAGCCCTACTTCGAGCAGGTGGTGCTGGCCTACTTCACCGACGCCACGGCGCTGAACAACGCGATGCTCACCGACGGCATCGATGTGGTCGGCACCGTCCAGGCGCCCGAGGCGCTGGGGGAGTTCGAGGAAGGCGACTACCAGATCATCGAGGGCACCTCCAACGGCGAGGTCGTGCTGTCGTTCAACAACAGCACGGCGCCCTTCAACGACCTGCGGGTCCGGCAGGCAGCCCGGTCTGCGATCGACCACCAGGCGCTGCTCGACACGTGCTGGGACGGTCGCGGTGAGCTGATCGGCAGCATGGTCCCGCCGACCGACCCGTGGTTCGAGGACCGGACCGGCGACTACCCCTATGACGTGGAGAAGGCCAAGGAGCTGCTCGCCGACGCCGGTGCGGAGGGTGTCGAGGTCCGGCTGCGCATCCCCACGCTGCCCTATGCCATGAGCTGCGCCCCGATCGTGGAGAGCATGCTCGAGGAGGCCGGCTTCGTGGTCACGGTAGATGACCTAGAGTTCCCCGCCACCTGGGTGGAGGACGTCTTCACCAACGCCGACTACGAGATGTCGATCGTCGCGCACGTCGAGCCGCGGGACCTGGGCAACGTCTTCGGCAACCCGGACTACTACATCCGCTACGGCACCCCCGAGCTGCGCACGCTGCTCGAGGAGGCCGACGCCGGCACCGAGGAGGAGCAGGTCGAGAAGATGAAGGCGGCCGCCAAGCTGATCTCCGAGGACGCCGCCTCCGACTTCCTCTTCCTGCTGCCCAACCTCATCGTGGCCGACCCGGGCATCACCGGCCTGCCGCAGAACGCGATCACCGAGTCCTTCGACCTGGCCAACCTCGCGCGCGAGTGACCGGAGCCTGACTCGGTGCTGCTGCGTCTGGCGCAACGCTTCCTGGTGCTCCTGGCCAGCCTCGCGCTGGCCTCGTTGATCGTCTTTGCCTTCATGCAGGTGCTTCCCGGCGACCCTGCCCGGGTCGCACTGGGGATGAGCTCCTCGGAGGAGTCGGTCGCCTTGATGCGTGAGCAGTTCGGGCTGGACCGGGCACTGCCGGTGCAGTATGCCGACTGGATCCGGGGGATGGTCACGCTCGACCTGGGCGTGGAGTGGATCTCCCGGGCGCCGATCGCCCCGCAGCTGACCGACCGGATCGCGGTGACCGCGTGGCTGGTGCTGACGGCGATGGTGCTGGCGCTGCTGGTCGCGATCCCGGTGGGCACCTGGATGGCCGTGCGGCACCGCCACGCGGACGGGGTGGTCCTGTCGGCGATCTCGCAGGTCGGGGTTGCGGTGCCCGCGTTCCTTGCCGGCATCATCCTGATCACCTTCTTTGCCAAGCGATGGCAGTGGTTCCCCTCCGGTGGCTGGGTGCCGCCTGCGGACGACCCCGTCGAGTTCCTGCGCCGGCTCGCCCTGCCGGCGATCTCGCTCGCGCTCGTGCAGGCCTCGGTGCTGGCGCGCTATGTGCGCACGGCGATCCTCGACGTGCTGCGCGAGGACTACCTGCGGACCGCGCGGGCCAAGGGGCTGCGGCCGATGCAGGCGCTGCTGCGGCACGGGCTGCGCAACGCCGCGGTGCCGATCGTGACGGTCCTGGGCCTGCAGCTGGCCACGCTGCTAATCGGGGCCGTCGTCGTCGAGCGCGTCTTTGTCATCCCCGGCCTGGGCACCTTCCTGCTGGACTCGGTCGCCGCGCGCGAGCTGGTCACCGTGCAGACCGTCGTGATGGTCCTGGTGGCTGCCGTGCTGGTCATCAACTTCATCGTCGACGCGGTCTATCTGCTGATCGACCCACGACTGCGCACGGGGGCCCGCTGATGGGCGGCCGCCGGCTCAACGCCCCCCTGCTCATCGGCGGGGTCCTGGTGCTCATCGTCGTCGCGATGGCGCTGGTGTCCTATGTCTGGACGCCCTATGAGTTCAAGTTCCTGCCGGTCCCCAAGGAGCAGACACCCAACGCCGAGCACTGGCTCGGCACCGACCGCTCGGCGCGCGACGTCTTCACCCAGATCCTGCTGGGCTCGCGGACCACGCTGTTCGTCGGGCTCGTCGCGGTCGGGGTGGCGGCTCTGATCGGCGTGCCCCTCGGCATACTCGCCGCGATGTCTCCCGGCTGGTTCGGCCAGCTGGTGATGCGCGGCAACGACATCCTGCTGGCCTTCCCCGCGCTGCTGCTGGCGATCATGTTCTCCGCGCTCTATGGCGGCGGCACGTTCGTGGCCATGGTCGCCATCGGCATCGCGACCATCCCGGCCTTCGCGCGGATCGTCCGGTCGGGGGCGCTGCAGGTGGTCCACACCGAGTATGTCGCCGCGTCCCGGATCGCCGGCCACGGCCAGTTCGCGATCGCCTGGAAGCACGTGCTGCCCAACGTCATGGGGCTGGTGATCGTGCAGGCGTCGGTGTCGTTCGCCATCGCCATCCTCGCCGAGGCCGCCCTGTCCTATCTCGGGCTGGGCACCCCGACCGGTCAGCCGTCGTGGGGCCGGATGCTGCTGGAGTCGCAGCCGGTGCTGGCCCGCTCACCCCACCTGGCGGTCATCCCCGGCGCCGCCATCGCGCTCGCGGTCCTCGGGTTCAACCTGTTCGGCGACGGGCTGCGCGACTATCTGGACCCGAAGCTGGAGGGGCGATGACGAGCAACCCAGGTGCACCGGACGCCACACCGCGCGCCGCCACACCGGGCGGCGCCACACCGGACGCCGCCACACCGGGCGGCGACCAGACCGTGCTCCGGGTCGAGTCCCTCGAGGTGCACGCGGGCCAGCTCCAGCTGCTCCACGACGTGACGTTCTCGATCCAGCGAGGTGAGCGCGTCGGGCTGATCGGGGAGTCCGGCTCCGGCAAGTCGCTGACCGCGCTGGCCGTCATGGGGCTGCTCGCCGAGGGGCTCGAGGCCAGCGGCAGGGTCCACCTCGCCGGGCAGGGCCGGGAGCTGGTCAGCGCCTCGGAGGGAGCGATGAGCCACATCCGGGGCAACGACATGGCGATGGTCTTCCAGGAGCCGATGACGGCCCTGAACCCGACCATGCGGGTGGGCCGCCAGGTCGCCGAGGTGATGACCCACCACGGCACCGCAGACCGCAGGACCGCCCGGCGCCGGGCGGTGGAGCTGCTGGAGCACGTCGGCCTGCCCGACCCAGCGGCGGTGGCCCGGTCCTATCCGCACCAGCTCTCCGGTGGGCAGCGCCAGCGGGTGGTCGCCGCGATCGCCCTGGCCAACGACCCGTTGCTGCTGATCTGTGACGAGCCGACGACCGCGCTGGACGTCACGGTGCAGGCGTTGGTGCTCGACCTGATCGTCACCGGCGTGGAGGAGCGGGACGCTGCGCTGCTCTTCATCACCCATGACCTGGCCGTCGTCGCGACGGTCTGCGAGCGGGTGCTGGTGATGTATGGCGGGCGCATCGTCGAGGCCGGCCCCGTCACCGAGGTGCTCGGCAACCCGCAGCATCGCTACACCCAGGGGCTGGTCGCCGCGAGCGACCTGGAGGGCGTGCGGAAGGGGGAGGGCGTGCGGGAGGGGGAGGGCGTGCGGCAGGGGGAGGGCGTGCAGGACAGGGAGGCGCGCGCACCGCTGGCCACCATCCGCGGCAACGTGCCGCCGGCAGGACGCTTCCCCGAGGGCTGTGTCTTCCGCAACCGCTGCGACTTCGCCACCGCCGAGTGCGAGACGCTCCCGCCCTGGACCCCGCGGGGCACGCACGATGCGGGCGAGCGAGCCTCGGGATATGCCTGCTTCCACCCGGTCGGAGGTGAGTCCGATGGATGAGTCGCAGGACGGGGCGCCAGCCATCAGCCTGCGTGGCGTCAGTCGGGAGTTCCGGCGCCCGCGCACCTCGCTGACCGGCGCGCCCACGGTCGTGCACGCGGTGCGGGACGTGTCCCTGGACATCCAGCCCGGCCAGCGTTTCGGCCTGGTCGGCGAGTCCGGCTCCGGCAAGACGACCCTGCTCAAGCTGATCAGCGGCCTGGACCAGCCCACCTCGGGGCAGATCCTCATCGAGGGCCGGCCCATCCAGGACAGCTCAGCCCGCCAGCTGCGCTGGTTGCGCCGCCGGCTGCAGCTGGTCTTCCAGGACCCGATGAGCTCCCTGGACCCGCGGATGCGGATCCGGCGGATTATCGCCGAACCGCTCGTGGCCCAAGGGATCCCGCGCGGGGACAAGGTCGACGACCTGCTCCAGCGGGTCGGGATGAACCCTGATGTGGCACATCGCTTCCCGCACCAGTTCAGCGGTGGTCAACGCCAGCGCATCTCGGTGGCCCGCGCGCTCGCCCCGGGCCCGCACATCCTCATCGCCGATGAGCCGGTCAGCGCCCTCGACGTCTCGGTGCGTGCCCAGGTGCTCAACCTGATGGACGAGGTCGTCGAGGGCTTCGACCTGACCCTCGTCTTCGTCTCGCACGACCTGTCGGTGGTGCGGCACGTCTGCGACCGGATCGCGGTGATGCGAGCCGGGCAGATCGTCGAGGTGGCTCCGACCGAGCAGCTCTTCACGGACCCGCAGCACCCCTACACCCGTCAGTTGCTGGCGGCGGTGCCCCGCCTGCGGGACGCCCTGGCCGGCCGGTCGGCCGCCGAGCTGGCCGAGCAGACCAGGGCAGCGCTCGCCGCCGAGGGCGCGCGAGATAAGACCGGCATCGCGATGCTCACGGAACCGCCTGCACCCGAGCCACCTCCCGACTTCCCCCCGACTTCCCCTTGACCCCCCGACCCACGATCCTGGAGGACCTGATGGACCGCGCTGACCCACTCGCCGGCGACCCGCCCGCCATCGACGAGGAGGCTGTCGTCGCCTTCACCCAGGACCTGGTCCGGCTCAGGTCGGTCCACGACCCCGCGGCGGGGACCGCGGAGGCGCCCGTCGCCCAGCTCGTCGCGCAACGGATGCGGGAGTTCGGCTGGACCCCAGAGGTGACCGAGGTAGCCCCCGGACGGCCCAACGTCGTCGCGGTCATCGACGGCGGCGGAGGGCCCGGGCCGACGCTGATGTTTGAGGGCCACACCGACGTGGTCACCGAGGGTGAGCTCGACGCGTGGAGCTTCGATCCCTATGCGGCAGACATCGTCGACGGCCGGCTGCGCGGCCGCGGGAGCGCCGATATGAAGGCCGGCGTCGCGGCGATGATGTATGCCGCCAAGGCAGTGGTCGACCACGGCACCTTTCCCGGCCGGCTCGTCGTCGCAGCCCTGGTCGACGAGGAGGGGCTGATGCTCGGCGCCAAGGCCTTCGCGGCGACCCCGCTCGCGGCGGAGGTCGACGGGGCGATCTGCTGCGAGCCTGAGGCCGGCGAGATCTGCGCCGTCTCCAAGGGAGCCGTGCGACTGCAGGTCGAGTTCGAGGGAGCGATGGCGCACGGGGCGATGCCCCAGCACGCCCGCAACCCGCTGCCGGTCGCGGCCGAGTTCGTCCGGGCCGTGGCCCACCTCGAGACCGACCTGTTGGAGCGCCACGGCGTGCACGAGCACCTGGGCGAGAACTATCTGACGCCCACCGTGCTGCTCGCCGGCGACACCGACCAGATCAACGTGATCCCGGCGCGAGCCGTGGTGTGCCTGGACATCCGCACCGTGCCGGGGGTCAACCACCGCGACCTGGTGAACCGCCTGGACCGGCTGGCCTCCCGCTGTGGTGAGCCCACCGGGGTGACCGCCACCAGCGAGGTGGTCGACGACCGCCCGGCCGTCGAGACGCCCGTCAGCCACCCGATGATCGTGGCGCTCGCCGCCGCGCACCAGGCGGTGACCGGCCAGGTCGCGGTCTATGGAGGTGTGCCCGGCGCGACGGATGGGACGATCCTGACCCGGGATGCCGGCATACCGACCGTGGTCTATGGTCCCGGCGGCAAGTGGATCGCCCACCAGGCCGATGAGTTCGTCGAGGTGGCCGAGATCATCTCCGCCGCCCGGGTCTATGCCGAGGCGGCCCGGCGGTTCCTGACCTCGGGTGACCCGACCCCCTGACCCATGTCTCGCGCCGGCGCTGGCTAACCTGGTGGGCGTGAGCACCCCGTCAGGGCAGGTGCCGCCGGGGGACGAGCACCCGGCTGCCCCTATCGCCCCCTCGCCCTACGCGTCCTACCCTCCGTCGGGCCCCAGGAAGCAGACCGCCAGCATCATGTGGGCGATCGCGACGATCGTGGTCGCGCTCGTGGGTGGCTTCCTGATCTACACCGCCATGACGCAGGACGACACCGAGACAGCCGGCCCGGAGAGCGGGCAGGAGAGTGGGCAGGACGCGACGCCTGGGTCGACCGGCACCGCCCCGGCCACCGAGGGTGAGGGCGTGCCCGCCGTGCCGAGCGCCGACGCGCCGCAGGCCGAGACCGCTGCGCCGACGGGCGAGACCGCTGCGCCGACGGTCCGGGAGATGTCTGAGGAGCAGAAGCAGTTCCTGCTCGGGCTGGCGCGCCGCGATGCCGACGACCCGATGGCGATGGGCGAGGTCGATGCCCCTGTGGTCGTCATCGAGTACGCCGACTATCGCTGCCCGTTCTGCGCCGAGTGGGGACGTGAGGTCCAGCCTGAGCTGCGTGACCTGGTCGAGGACGGCACCCTGCGGATCGAGTTCCGCGACCGGGTGATCTTCGGTGCGGAGTCCGAGCTGGTGGCGATGGCCGCCCGGGCCGCCGGCGAGCAGGGCCTCTACTGGCAGTTCCACGACGCGGTGTATGCCGCGGCGCCCGACAGCGGCCATCCTGACCTGCCACGGGAGATGCTGATCGGCTTCGCCGAGGAGATCGGGGTGCCGGACCTGGCCCAGTTCGAGGAGGACCTGGACTCCGCCGAGCTCCGGGAGGGGATCGCGGCCGACCAGGCCGAGGCCACCTCGCTCGGGATCAACTCCACCCCGACCTTCCTGGTCAACAGCACCCCCGTGCAGGGCGCGCAGCCCGCCGAGGTGTTCCGCCAGATCATCGCGCTGGAGCTCGAAGCCGCGACGGGCTGACCACCCTGGCCCCGGCCGTCGGGGCCGCGGCCTACGCTCGGGGGGTGAGCACCCAGGCGCAGCCCGACCCGATGTGGCCCCTCGACCCCCAGGTCGGTCCGGGGCCGACCAACTCGATCGTCGACGTCGTGGGGCTGCGCGTGGGGCAGCACCAGCGCTCGGGCGACGGCTGGTTGACGGGCACGACCGTGGTGCTCCCGGGACCCGACGGTGCCGTCGGCGGGGTCGACGTGCGCGGCGGCGGCCCGGGCACGCGGGAGACGGACCTGCTCGACCCGATCCACCAGGTCGACCGGGTGCATGCCGTCGTGCTGACCGGCGGCAGCGCCTTCGGGCTGGCGTCGGCGGACGGCGTGATGCAGCACCTGTTGGCCGAAGGCACCGGCTTCCCCGCCGGTCAGGAGCCGGGCCAGGTGGTGCCGATTGTCCCGGCGGCGGTGATCTTCGATCTCGGCCGCGGCGGTGACTTCGCCAGCACGCCCGATGCCTCGTTCGGAGCGGCCGCCTGTGCGGCAGCGACCGCTGAGCCACCCGCCCTCGGGTGCGTCGGTGCCGGGACGGGCGCCGAGTGCGGCGGGCTCAAGGGAGGGGTCGGGTCGGCCAGCGCGGTGCTGCCCGACGGCACGAGCGTGGCCGCGCTCGTGGTCGTCAACTCCGGCGGGCACGTGGTGGACCTGCGCACCGGCGAGCTGGTCGGTGCGGGGGCACTGCTCGAGGGTGACCTGGACGTGCTGGGGGAGCGGTCGCCATACGCTCTGTCGCGGCCAGACCCCGCGGAGCTGCAGGCGGCGCGGGAGAGGGCCGGTGCCGTGTCCGGTGGACTGGTGCCCAAGGTGCTGGCGACGACGATCGGGGTGATCGCGACCGACGCCACGCTGACCAAGGCCCAGGCGAGCAAGGTCGCGGGGATCGGACACGACGGGATGGCCCGGGCGATTGACCCGGTGCACACCATGTTTGACGGGGACACGATCTTCACCCTGGCGACCGGTGCCCGGCCGGCGCCCGACCCCTACGCCTTCCACGGACTGCTCACGGTGGCGGCCCGGGTGATGACCCGCGCGATCGTGCGCGGCGTGTTGGCGGCTCGAGGATCGGCCGACGGTGTGCGGTCCTATGCAGAGGCGTTTCCCAGTGCATTTCATCAGCCCCAATGACTGGGCGACACGGGTTTATCGACGTCGGACAATGATTTCGCAACTTTCAAATGTTAACCGGAATGTTATAAGAATTTGGGAATCCCCCCTGCGCTAGCGGTACGTTTGAAGACGCGGCGCCACCTCCCTGTGAGTCACGGCTTCAGCCGTCCGGTGTGGCTTTGACGCTCCCGCCAGATGCCGCAGGGGCTTTAGGCGCTGCCCGAGATGTCAGCGCACGGTTGATGTCAGGACCTGAGGAGCTCATCACGGTGCCAGTCATCAAGGCGGAGCATGCCTATAAGGTGTTCGGTCGGCGACCAGAACGAGCCGTGGAACGGCTGCGTGCCGGGACGGCGCGGGAGGAGCTGCACCGCGAGGGCGTGACCGCGGCCGTGATCGACGCCTCGTTCGAGGTGGACGCGGGAGAGATCTTCGTCGTCATGGGCCTGTCCGGGTCGGGCAAGTCGACCCTGATCAGGATGGTCAACGGGCTGTTGACGCCGACGGCGGGCCACCTCGAGGTGGCTGGTCACAGTGTCCAGGACCTCGACGACAGGGGCCTGCGCAAGCTGCGCCGCGAGCAGATCAGCATGGTCTTCCAGCACTTCGCGCTCCTGCCGCACCGCACTGTCGGTGAGAACGCCGCCTATGGCCTGACGCTGCAGGGGATGAACCGATCCGATCGGCAGGCACAGGCCGAGAAGGCGCTGGAGATGGTCGGTCTGGGCGGGTGGGGCGGTTCGCTGCCCGGAGAGCTCTCCGGAGGCATGCGCCAGCGTGTCGGACTGGCACGGGCGCTGGCCGCTGGCACCGAGGTGCTCCTGATGGACGAGGCGTTCAGCGCGCTCGACCCCCTCATCCGTCGCGAGATGCAGGACCAGCTCATCGAGCTGCAGCAGCGGCTGGACAAGACGATCCTGTTCATCACCCACGACCTCAACGAGGCGATGCGCCTCGGCGACCGGATCGCGATGATGCGCGACGGACGGATCGTGCAGATCGGGACGGCGGAGCAGATCCTCAACGACCCGGCCAACGACTATGTCGCGCAGTTCGTCCAGGATGTCGACCGGACCAGGGTGCTGACCGCGTCGTCGGTGATGGAACCGCCCGTGGCGGTGCTCGGCTCCGAGCAGGGACCACGCACAGCGCACCGCCTGATGCGCGAGCACCAGGTCTCGCACCTGATGGTCGTGGACCGCAGCTACTCACTCCTGGGTGTCGTGCGCGAGGACGACGTGGCTCGCGCGGTGGAGCGGCAGCAGGATGACCTGACCGGCCTCGTCGAGCCGGTCGTCACGGTGGCGCCCGACGTGGCGCTCGCCGACCTGTTTGCCGCCTCGGCGGTGAGCCCAGACGCCCTGGCGGTCATGGAAGGCACCAGGCTGGTGGGAGTCATCCCGCGAGTCACCATGCTCAGTGCGCTTGCCAGTGTCGGCGGGCAGAAGGTCGCCGACGCCGACATCCAGGCGGTCGGTGGTGGCCAGGCGTTCGCCGCAGCCGCCCCGGCAGGAGGGGGGCACTCATGATGCTGCAGACCATGGACACCGTCGAGTCGGGCATCCCCCGCATCCCCGTCGGTCAGTGGATCGACACCGGCTTCGACTGGGTCAAGACCAACTTCCGCGAGTTCTTCCACCTTCTGGCGGACGGCATCGAGACCGCGGTGGAAGGCCTGGCAGACCTCCTGGCGTGGCCGCCGGCGCTCGCCGTGGTGATCGTGCTGTCGCTGCTCGCCTGGCTCGCGCGCGACTGGAAGCTGGGGCTGGGGTCGTTGCTGAGCCTCGGTGCCGTCATCGGCATGGACCAGTGGGACAACTCCATGGTCACGCTGGCGCTGGTCGTCGTGGCCACGGTCGTCGCACTGGTGCTGGCGATCCCGCTGGGCATCGCCGCCGCCCGGTGGGACCCGCTGAGTGCAGCCATCCGGCCGGTCATGGACCTGATGCAGACCATGCCTGCCTTTGTGTGGCTGGTCCCGGTGGTCACCCTCTTCAGCATCGGGGTGCCCGGGGCCCTGATCGCCACCGTCATCTTCGCGCTGCCCCCAGGGGTGCGACTGACCGAGCTGGGCATCCGCCAGGTCGACGCCGAGGTCGTGGAGGCTGGTCACGCCTTCGGCGGCACGCCGCGACAGATCCTGCGCGGCATCCAGTTCCCCCTCGCCATGCCCACGATCATGGCCGGCGTCAACCAGGTCATCATGCTCGCGCTGTCGATGGCCGTGATCGCCGGCCTGGTCGGAGCCGGTGGCCTCGGCGGTGCAGTGGTCTCGGCGATCATGACGCTCAACATCGGGCTCGGCTTCGAGGCCGGTCTGTCGGTGGTCGTGCTCGCGATCTATCTGGACCGCGTCACCGCCTCCGTGGGCGGAGGGGGCTTCTCGCTCCTGCGCAGACGCGGGCGCAACGCCGGCAGCGTGCCAGAGCCGGCCACGGACGAGGACGTTGATCTCGAGGGACGAAAGGCGATGGTCTGAGCTGGGCTGACACGAGGGCGGACCCAAGTCCGCAACACCCGCGGCCGAGAGGGCCGACAACACTCCCACAAGGAGGAACAACGTCATGAAGCACACTTCGATGATCATGCGCACCGGGGCCATCACCGGCCTGCTCGCGCTGACCCTGACCGCCTGCGGCTCCGACGGTGGCGACACCGAGGACGACGCCAACGCCGGCGACACCGCAGCAGAGGACACCGACGACTCGGCTGGTGACGACACGGACGAGTCCGCCGACGCGGGTGGCGAGGAGGCCGCCGGCGGCGGTGAGGGAGGGACCATCACGCTGGGCATCATCCCGTCGTGGACAGACGGTCTCAGCACGGCATACCTGTGGAAGAACGTCCTCGAGGGCGAGGGCTACGAGGTCGAGATCACCGAGATCGCCGATGCCGGCCTGCTCTACACCGGCGTCGCCAACGGTGACATCGACATCTATCCCTCCGCCTGGCCCGAGGTCACGCACGCGTCCTACATGGAGGAGTACGGCGACCAGCTCGAGGACCTCGGCGCCTACTACGAGAACGCGAAGCTCACCTTCGCCGTGCCGGAATACACCGAGATCAGCTCCATTGCCGATCTCGCGGACAACGTCGACATGTTTGGCGGCGAGATCATCGGGATCGAGCCCGGCGCCGGTCTGACCAAGGCCACCAAGGAGTCGGTGATGCCGACCTACGGCCTCGATGACTACACCCTGGTCGAGTCGTCGACGACAGCGATGCTGACCGAGCTGGGCTCCGCGATCGACAATCAGGAGGACATCGTCGTCACGCTGTGGCGTCCGTTCTGGGCCAACAGCGAGTTCCCGGTCAAGGACCTGGAGGACCCCGAGGGTGCTCTCGGCGAGCCGGAGACGCTCAATGCGATCGCCACCGCCGGCTTCAGCGAGGAGTTCCCCGAGGTCGCGGAGATGTTTGGCAACTTCACGCTGGACGACGACGCCTACGGGTCCTTGGAGGACACGGTCGTCAATGAGTATGGCGGGGGTCAGGAAGCCGAGGCCATCGAGGCGTGGCTCGAGGCCAACCCCGACTTCATCGGCACTCTGACGAGCTGATTGTCGAGTTCGCAAAGCGCAGGCGGCCCGTCCCGGAGGATGACCTCCGAGGCGGGCCGCGGCTCTGCCCGCGTTCTGTCCGCGCTCTGTCGCCGAGCACCACGGAGCTGGCCGCCCGCCGCCCGACGTAGACTCCCGCTCCGTGACTGAAGTGCAGCAACCGAGGGTGGAACCCGGCCGGGAGTTCGTGCTGACCGTGTCGTGCCAGGACCGGCGCGGCGTGGTCCATGCTGTGGCCGGCGTCATGATGCAGCAGCAGCTGACCATCATCGACAGCCAGCAGTTCGGCGACCCCAGCACCGGCGAGTTCCACCTGCGGATGCACCTGCGGCGGGAGGGCGAGCCTCTGGCGCGGGTCGAGCTGGAGGCCGCGCTGGCCCCGACCGTGCAGGAGTTCGGGATGCAGTGGGGGCTGAAGGACCGCTCGCAGCAGCACCGGATCCTGGTGATGGTCAGCCGGCAGGGCCACGTCCTCAACGACCTGCTCTTCCGCACCCGCACCGGCCTGATGAACGTCGAGATCCCGGTCATCGTCTCCAACCACGAGGACTTCCGCGCCCTGGCCGAGTGGCACGGCATCCCGTTCCACCACGTGCCGGTCACCTCGGAGAGCAAGCCGGGGGCGGAGGAGCGGTTGCGTGAGCTGGTCGCTGAGCACGCGATCGACACCATCGTGCTGGCCCGCTACATGCAGGTGCTGTCCACGGGTCTGTGCGCGCAGTTCCCCGGGCGCATCATCAACATCCACCACTCGCTGCTGCCGAGCTTCAAGGGTGCCAAGCCCTACACCCAGGCGCACGATCGCGGCGTGAAGGTCATCGGTGCGACCGCGCACTATGTGACGGCCGACCTGGACGAGGGCCCGATCATCGAGCAGGACTTCCGCCGCGTCGACCACCGGATGACGCCGGGCCAGCTGGCCTCCGTCGGGCAGGAGCTCGAGGCGATGGCGCTCGCGCGGGCGGTGCGCTGGCACGCCGAGCACCGCGTCGTCCTGCGGGGACGCCGCACGGTCGTCTTCGACTGAGGCTCAGAGCTCAGAGCTCAGAGCTCAGGGCCCAGGGCCCGATGCTCAGGGCTTGCGGCTCAGGGCTCGATGATCGTGACGCCTGCCGACGGCCGGGTGTCCATCGCGGCCAGTGCCGCGGGCGCGTCCTCCAGGCCGATCGTGCGCCCGAGCAGCTTCTCCGGAGCGAGCCGGCCGTCCGCGATCTCGGCCAGCAGCCGGGGATAGTCGGCCACCGGCATCCCGTGGCTGCCCAGGACCTGGAGCTCCCGGGCGATCACGGTGTGCATCGGCACCGTGGCCCGTCCGTCGACCACGACCGGAGGCAGCAGCCCGACCTGCACGTGCCGCCCGCGCACGGTCAGGGCCTGGGTCGCCGCCCGGGCGGTCCCCACACTGCCGAGAGCGTCGATGGCCACGTCCACACCGCCACCGCTCAGCCCGCGGATCTGCTCGGCAGCGTCTCCCGCGGAGGCGTCCAGCGTGGTCGCGCCGAGGTCGGCAGCCAGGGTGAGCGCGGCAGGGTCGATGTCGGTGGCGATCACCCGGGCGCCCCGCGACACGGCGACGAGCACGGCCGACAGCCCCACCCCGCCGCAGCCGAGCACCGCGACCGACTCTCCTGTCTGCACCCGACCCACGTCCACGACCGCGCGGTATGCCGTCGCGAACCGGCACCCCAGGCCCGCGGCGACGGCGAAGGTCACCGCATCCGGCAGCACCACTACGTTGAAGTCCGCCCTGGGCAGTGCCACGAACTGCGCGAAGGAGCCCGGGCCGTTGACCCCCGGCTGCCACTGGTGGGGGCACACGTGGGAGGCGCCGGCCCTGCAGGAAGCGCACTCCCCGCAGCCGAGGGCGAACGGGAAGGTCACCCGTTGCCCGACGGCCACCCGCTCGACCCCCGTGCCGACCGCCTGGACCAGGCCGGCGAACTCGTGCCCCGGCGTGTGCGGCAGCGAGGTGATGTCCGTGTCGTGCCCCGCCCAGCCGTGCCAGTCCGAGCGGCACAGTCCCGTCGCCTTCACCTCGACGACCACCCCGCCGTCCGGAACTTGCGGGAGCGGGACGTCTGCGACATACGGCAGCTCGCCGAAGGCGTCGAACCTCACTGCTCGCATCGGGTCCCTCTCCGTGGTTGCCCTTCCGCAGTATGGCGGTTGGTGCGTGAGGCCCGAACGCTAGGGTCGGCGGTGTGGACTACAGCACCATGTTCCGACTCGACGGCAAGCACGCGGTGGTGATCGGCTGCGGTGGGATCGGCGCCGAGATCGTGGAGGGCCTGGCCGCCCAGGGGGCGCGGCTGACCTGCCTGGACGCGAACGAGGAGGTGGCGCGGGCCGCGGCCGCCCGCGCCTCGGCATACTCCCCGGCGGACTCGGCCCGCGCGGACGTGCTGGACGCGGACGGTCTGGCCACCGTCGCGGCGGGCCTGGGCGAGGTGGACGTCCTGGTGCTCACGGCGGCCACCAACGTGCGCAAACCGGTCCTGGACTACACGGCAGACGAGTTTGAGCGGGTGGTCGGTCTGAACCTGCGCGGCACGTTCAACGCGGTCCGCGCCTTCGCGCCCGGGATGGTCGCGCGGGGGAGCGGCTCGATCATCGCGCTGAGCTCGATCCGGGCGCTGACCGTGGAGCCGGGCCAGGGGGTGTATGCCGCCACGAAGGCTGGCCTGGTCCAGCTCCTGCGCGCACTGGCGGCGGAGCTCGGGCCCCAGGGAGTGCGGGTCAACGCGGTCGCCCCCGGCGTCGTCGAGACGCCGCTGACCGAGCAGATCCGGGCGGACGAGGCGTGGGGGCGGGCGTATGCCGACAAGAGCGCCCTCGGTCGCTGGGCCCGGCCGGAGGAGCTGGTCGGAGCGGTGGTCTATCTGGCTGGGGATGCTGCGAGCTTCGTGACCGGCAGCCAGCTCCTGGTTGATGGTGGCTGGACCGCGATCGACGGGCGGTTCACGCCGCCGTTCGGGTGAGCGTGTTCGAACATTTCGTCGGCTGTCCACAAGGGTAGAAGGGTGCCTTCTGAAAAAGGTATAATCTACCCATGGGGCTCAACATCAAGAACCAACGGGTCCACGACCTGGCTCGTGAGGCCGCCCGGCTGACCGGCAAGAGCCAGACGGCGGTGATCGAGGAAGCTCTTGAGCGCCTGCTGCAGGAGCGAGGCGCTGACCCCGAGGCCGCCGCGGTGTCCAGGACCATTGATGCTGTGCGCGTCATCGCGGCGGAGTACTCCCACGATCCCGGGATCCGGGACCGTGTGATCCACCGCGTCGAGGACCTCTATGACGATCGCGCGGGGATGCCCCGGTGATCGTCGACTCGTCTGCACTGATGGCGATCCTCCAGGGTGAGCCGGGCGCCGAAGAACTGACCCGCGCGGTCGCCGCGGCGCCATGTCGCATGTCTGCTGCCACCTGGTTAGAGGTGGGGATCGTGGCAGACCAGCGATCCGCGGCGCACGGCGAGCGGCTCAACCAGTTGATCGAGCTTCTGGGCATCGAGATCGTCCCGGTGACCGCGCAGCATGGAGCCGTGGCCAGGCAGGCCTACCGGCGCTATGGCCGCGGCAACCACTCTGGTGCCGCACTGAACTTCGGGGACGTCTTCAGTTATGCCCTGTCGGTCGTCACCGGGGAACCGCTCCTCTTCGTGGGTGACGACTTCCCACACACGGACGTGGCAGCAGCCATTGCGCCCAGGTGATCCCGTAGGGTGGCGCGGAGGCACCGACTGGGTTTGGATGGCGCCATGATCCGCTTTCCCCAGCCCCTGAGCCCCGGTGACCGCATCGGCGTCACGAGCCCGTCGAGCGGTGTGCCGAAAGACCTCTGGCCCCGGCTGGAGTGTGCGACCCGGTGGCTGCACGAGCGCGGCTTCGAGGTTGTGGTGGGCGACTGCATGGACGGCGACGGCTCACACGTCAGTGCCCCAGCGGTCGAGCGCGCGGACGAGCTCCAACGGATGCTGACCGACCCGACGGTCCGGGCCGTCGTGCCACCGTGGGGCGGCGAGACCGCCATCGACGTGCTCGACCTGCTCGACTGGGACGCGATCGGGCAGGCCGAGCCCACGTGGCTGGTCGGTTACAGCGACCTGAGCACGCTGATGCTCCCGCTGACCCTGCGCACCGGCTGGGCCACGCTGCACGGCGCCAACCTGATGGACACGCCCTATGCCGCGGCTGACGGGCTGCTGCACTGGACCGAGGTCGCTGCGGCCCAGGGCCCGCTCGCCCAACGGCAGAGCGGGGTCTTCCGGACCGGCGCCTTCGACGACTGGGCAGCGGATCCCAGCCCCACGGCATACGTCCTGGAGGGCAGGGGGGCCTGGGAGGTGGCCGACGGCGACGAGCTCGAGCTCTCCGGCCGGTTGGTCGGTGGCTGCATCGAGGTCATCGGCGCCCTCACCGGCACCCCCTTTGGCGACGTGCCGCACTTTGGGAGGACGTATGCCGAGGACGGGTTGATCATCTATCTCGAGGCCGCGGAGGGTGCGGCTTTCGAGATCTGCCGGGCGCTGCACGGGATGCGGCTGGCGGGGTGGTTCGAGCATGCCAACGCGATCCTGATCGGGCGCACCAACGCGCCGGCGTCGGGGGCGTTCACCCAGCGCGACGCCGTGCTCGATGCCCTGGAGGACCTCGACATCCCGATCGTCTTCGACGTCGAGTGCGGTCATGTGCCACCGCACCTGCCGCTGGTCAACGGGGCCCTGGCGCACCTGACCGTCACGGACCACGAGCGGTCGATCGTGCAGGACCTGGGCGCAGGCGCCGTCAACGGGCGCTGAAGCGCAGCTCCTGGCCCGGACGCAGCTGCGCGCAGCGGTCCACGTCCTGGTCGTCGACGTAGGCGACCACCGGATAGCCGCCGGTCACCGGGTGGTCAGCGAGGAAGAGCACGGGCAGCCCGGAGGGCGGGACCTGGACGGCCCCGCGCAGCATGCCCTCGCTGACCAGCTCACCCTCGCGGGCCCGGTGGAGTGCCTCGCCCTCGAGGCGCACCCCGACCCGGTTGGACTGGCTGGTGACGGAGTAGGTCTGAGAGGTGAACAGGACCCAGGCATCATCGTCGAACCAGTCGCGCCGTGGGCCGGCAGCCACCCGCACGGTCATCCGCTCGTGGGCGGGCTCCGGCACGGGCGCAACATCGACGCCGGGCAGCGGCCGGGGGGTGGAGCCGACAGGGAGCACGTCCCCGCGCTCGAGCACTTTGGGGCCGAGGCCGGCAAGCAGGTCGGTCGCCCGCGAGCCGAGGACCGGGTCCACGTCGATGCCGCCGCGGACCGCGAGATAGGTGCGCAGCCCTGCAGCCGGGGTGCCCAGCTGCAGCTGCTCGCCCGCGGCCAGCCGGAACGGTGCCAGGTGGGGCGCTCCCGCACACCGGGCCCCGGACGTCGCCACCACGACGTCGCTGATCGCCTCGAGCGTCAGCCCGCCGAGGGTGACCTCGAGGGTGGCCAGAGTCGGGTGGTTGCCCACCAGTGCGTTGGCGAGCCGGTGCGCACCACGGTCGCAGGCGCCGGAGCGACCGATGCCCAGCGAGGCCTGCCCCGTGCGACCGAAGTCCTGCACCGTGGTCAGCGGGCCGGGCGCGAGCACCCGCAGGCCCCGCAGGGTGAACGGACCCGACGTCATGACTGCTCCACGAAGCGGACTGCTGCGCCGGGCACGAGCAGCGCCGGCGGGTCGCGGTCGAGGTCGAAGATGTTGACCAGGGCGTGGCCGATCAGCTGCCACCCGCCCGGCGACTCCCGCGGATAGACCCCGGTGAACTCACCCGCCAGCGCGAGGGCGCCGGCCGGCACCTTGGTGCGGGGGGTCGAGCGCCGGGGCACCTCCCACTCGAACCTGCTGCCCGCCAGATAACCGAAACCGGGCGCGAACCCGCAGAACGCCACCGTCCACTCCTCCTCCTGGTGCCGGCGCACCAGGTCCTGCGGTGAGCAGCCCAGCAGGTCCGCGGCGTCGGCCAGGTCCTCCCCGTCATAGCGCACCGGGACCTCGACCGCTGCGCCCTGGTGACCTGCGTGCTCACCGGGAGTCACGGCCGACAGCAGCCCGGCCAGTGTGGACAGGTCGGTCTGGCGGTCGGCGATGGCCAGGATCGTGCGCCCGGCCGGGACCAGGTCCAGGACAGGCAGCTCGGTCTCCTGCAGCGCGGCATACTGCGCCAGCACCTCCTCGAGGGAGTCGAACTCGAGGAGCAGGCCATAGGATCCGCTCGGCCGGATGCGCATGGGCCTAGGCGTCCCGTGCGGTGTCCGGCTTGGCCCGCGCGAACGGCGCCAGCTCGATGCCGGCCTGCTCCAGGGCGGAGCGCACCTGTCGGGCGATCTCGACGGCCCCGGGGGTGTCGCCGTGCACGCAGATCGAGTCCGGCGTCAGAGTCAGCGGGTCGCCGTTGATGTCCTTGATCGGCTCGCCCGTAGCCATCGCGATGCACCGCTGGGCGATCTGCGCGGCGTCGTGCAGCACCGCACCGGGCTCCTTGCGGGAGACGAGGGTGCCCTCGGGGGTGTAGGCCCGGTCGGCGAACGCCTCGTGGGCGACCTGCAGACCCTCCTTCTCGGCGAGGTGGAGGACCACCGAGCCCGGCAGTCCCATCAGCACCAACGACCGGTCGTAGGCCGCCACGGCAGCAACCACGGCCCTGGCCTGCTCCTCGTGGTGGACGATGGCGTTGTAGAGGCCGCCGTGCGGCTTGACGTAGGTCACCCGCCCGCCAGCCTGCCGGGTGATGGCATCCAGGGCGCCCATCTGGTAGGTCACCTCGTCCCGCAGCGTGGGGGCGTCGACGTCGATGAAGCGGCGGCCGAAACCGGTGAGGTCTCGGTAGGCCACGTGCGCCCCGATGGCCACGCCGTTGGCCACGGCCTGGGCCGTGACGTGTCGCATGATCGAGGGGTCTCCGGCGTGGAAGCCACAGGCGACGTTGGCGCTGGTGACGATGGACAGCAAGGTGTCGTCATCACCCATCGCCCAACTGCCGTGGCCCTCGCCGAGGTCGGAGTTCAGGTCAACAGTCATGGCTTCACCTCATCAACCGGTGATCAGGTCGATCGCGGGCTGGATCGAGTTGATCGCGAGATAGATCGTCAGCACCCAGGCCGCCGTGCCGAGCGCGGCGAGCCACTTGGGGTAGTCGTAGCCGTTGAGCAGGTCGCGTCGCCGCCAGGCTACCCACATGATGACGCCGATGCCGACGGGGAGCAGGATGCCGTTGAAGGCGCCGGCGAAGACCAGCAGCGTCTGCGGAGCGGTGCCGATCAGCAGATAGAGCACGAGGGACAGCAGGATGAACCCGGCGACCAGGAAGCCGGTCAGCCGAGGGGTCGTCTTCTTGCTCGAGGTCAAGAACGTGACTGTGGTGTAGGAGCAGCCGATGACGCTGGTGAGCGCTGCGGCGGCGAAGACCACGCCGAACAGCCGGTAGCCGAAGTTGCCGGCCGCGGCCTCGAAGGCCGAGGCCGCCAGGTTGTCCGGGTCCAGGGCGGTGCCCGCGTGGACGACGCCCAGGATCGCCAGGAACAGGATCACGCGCATCACGCCGGTGACCAGGATGCCGAGGACGGCGCTGTTGGTCAGCTCCCGGACCCGGCTCGGCCCGCTGACGCCGGCGTCGAGCAGGCGGTGCGCGCCGGCATAGATGATGTAGCCGCCGATCGTGCCACCGATCAGCGTGGTGATCGCGAGCGCGCTGAACTCGTCAGGGATCACGGAGTTCTTCAGGGCGGCGCCGACGGGCGGGCCGGAGGTGACCGCCACATACAGCGTCAGCAGGATCATCAGGGCGCCGAGGAGGACCACGACCCGGTCCATCGCGAGGCCGGCCTTCTTGGACAGGAAGATGCCGAGTGCGAGGAGCGCCAGGACGACCGCGCCGACCTTGGGGTCGATGTCGAGCATGATGTTCATGCCCAGGCCCGCGCCAGAGACGTTGCCGATGTTGAAGACCAGGCCGCCCACGAGCAGCAGTCCGGCCATGAAGTAGCCCAGTCCGGGCAGGCTCGCGTTGCCGAGCTCCTGAGCCCGCAGGCCGGAGACACCGATGACGCGCCAGACGTTCGTCTGGACCGCGATGTCGACCAGGATCGAGACGACGATCGCGAAGGCGAAGGCGGCGCCCAGCTGGACTGTGAAAGTCGCGGTCTGGGTGATGAAGCCGGGCCCGATGGAAGAGGTGGCCATCAGGAAGATCGCGCCCAGGAGGGTTCCCCTGCTGGTCGCAGTGGGCTTGGGGGCCTGCGTCGTTGTTGCTGAGAGTCGCTCCGCCATGTCTATCTCTCCAGTGCAGGGGGTCCTCCGGTGGGCCCGTAGGAGTACGAAGGTACAGATTGTTGAACAATCTGTCTAGAGTGTTGAACAATTCTTTACTTGGGGTCACAATGGGCGCATGGGTCAAGGGTCGGCTGCTCGGACGGTCAGCGTCCAGCTCAACGAGTGGATCACCGAGGGCAGGCTGCTGCCCGGGGCCAAGGTGTCCGACAGTGCGGTGGCCGCCGAGCTGGAGGTCTCCCGCAACACGGTGCGCGAGGCCTTCCGTCTTCTCGCCCACGACGGCCTGCTGGTGCACGAGTTCAACCGCGGTGTCTTCGTGCCGCTTGTGACCAGCGCCGATGTCCGCGACGTCTACTGGCTGCGCGGCGTCATCGAGCCTGGCGTGGTCCGGTCGCTGACCCCTCCCGACATCCACCGCCTCGGTCCACTCCAGGCTGCCGTCGATGAGGCACGCCAGGCCGGGCGCCGGCGCGACTGGCCCGCCGCCGGCACGGCGAATATGCACTTCCACCGCTCGCTCGTCGCGCTCTCCGGCAGTCCGCGGCTCGACGTCATGATGCGACGTCTCATGGCCGAGCTCCGGCTGCTCTTCGCGGTCATCGACAACCCGCGCTACCTCTACCAGCCGTTCGTCAAGCGCAACCATGAGCTCCTGACGCTGATGAGCAAGGGACGCTTCGAGGAGGGCGCCGAGTTCTTGGAGGACTACCTCGCGGACTCCGAGGGCGCGATCCTCGTCGCCTTCCAGGAGAAGGAGCGGTCGGCCTGACCCACCCCGGGCTGTGCAGGAGCCATCCGCATGCACATTCGAGCGGACGTTTCCACAGTTCGCACACTTGGAAGGACTCGGAGCCGGGAGACCAGGAGGCACAGATGAACGGGACGGACACGCCGGCCGGTGCGCGCGCGGCATACCGCAGCGGTGCCGTCATGCCGACGAGTGGCCACGCGAGCGGCTTCACCCAGGCCAACCTGGTGATTCTGCCCCGAGACTGGGCGTGGGACATGCTGCTCTTCGGTCAGCGTAACCCGCAGCCGGTGCCGCTGCTGGACGTGACCGAGCCGGGCTCGCCGCACACCGAGCTGGCGCCCGGTGCTGATCTGCGCACCGACCTGCCGCTCTATCGCGTATGGCGTG
Source organism: Ornithinimicrobium cryptoxanthini (assembly GCF_023923205.1). Classification (NCBI taxonomy): domain Bacteria; kingdom Bacillati; phylum Actinomycetota; class Actinomycetes; order Micrococcales; family Ornithinimicrobiaceae; genus Ornithinimicrobium; species Ornithinimicrobium cryptoxanthini. The sequence goes on from NZ_CP099490.1 coordinate 231,487, forward strand.
ACGGCCAGCTGGCGGAGGAGCTCCGGGACATCTCGGGGCTGTGGCGCGAGGACCTCGTCTCCTTCCTGATCGGCTGCTCGTTCAGCTTCGAGCGCGCTCTGCTCGACGCAGGCGTCCCGGTGCGCAATATCGAGCAGGGACGCAACGTGGCGATGTTCCGGACCAACAGGGCGTGCCGCCCGGCCGGTCGGCTCTCCGGTGAGCTCGTGGTCTCGATGCGGCCCGTGCCTGCCGCCATGGTGCCGACCGCAGTGCAGGTGACCGGCCGGATGCCTCAGGTGCACGGTGCGCCCGTGCACGTGGGGGACCCCGCTGGCCTGGGGATCGCCGACCTGGGGACGCCGGACTTCGGCGAGCCGATCGAGTTCGAGGACGGCGACGTCCCCGTCTTCTGGGCCTGCGGCGTGACCCCGCAAGCGGCACTGATGGCCTCGCGGCCGCCGTTCGCGATCACGCACGCCCCCGGGCACATGTTCGTGACCGACGTGCCGGACGCGGTCTATCGCCAACCCTGAGCCCGGCATGTGAGGGCGTGCGCCTCCTGCGGGTGTTTGGGAGGCTCGGTGCGAGATGCTGGCCCTGGACTCACGTGGCTGTCGCGGCACGGACACCCAGCCAGACCACGACCCCGCCACCGAGCGGCAGCGTCGCGGCCACCGGGAGCAGCGCCCCTCGGGTTATCTGCTCAAGGACATCAAGGGCAACGGACTCGTCGAGGCGATCCGGGCCGTGGCCTCGGGGAAGAACCTGCTCGACCCGGCGCGGGTTCGCCGGGTGCGGGACTCGTGGTCCCGGCAGGAGGCGCACGACCCCAAGCTGGGGCTGCTCACCCCGCAGGAGCGGCGGATCCTGGACCATATCGCCGAGGGTCAGACGAAAGGCAGATCGGGGAGGCACTGGGGCTGGCCGAGAAGACAGTCAAGAACTACGTCACCGCCATCCTGGCCAAGCTGGGTCTGGAGCGCCGCACGCGGGCCGCGCTCTATGTGGCGACCCGGCGCGATCGGGACCCGCAGCACTAGCCGGCTGGCGACATACAGCCTGCCTGCGTCGTGATCTGGCGCGGTCCGCTAGGGCGACACGGGCCGACACATTCCGGTTGCGCCCAATCGCATCTGGGAGACGATGGTGGGGTGACTGTGATCCCAGACAAGCACCGCCGCCTGTTCGAGGCTCCCAACTTCGGCAGCCTCGGCACGATCCGCCCGGACGACACGGTCCAGGTCTCCCCGATGTGGTTCGAGCTCGACGGCGACACGCTGCGGTTCACCCACACGACCAAGCGCGCGAAGTATCGCAATCTGCGGCACAACCCCTCGATGTCCCTCGCAGTCATGGACCCCGACGCCCCGATCCACTATGCCGAGGCCCGCGGTCGGCTGATCGAGGTCATCCCGGACCCGACCGGCTCGTTCTATGACCACCTGCACCGGCGCTATGGCGGCGACGGCATGATCCCTCCCGACGCTCCCGACCGCGTCATCCTGGTGATGTCGATCGAGAAGGTCACCGGCCAGTAGTCCCACCTCTGCCGCCTGGCGAGCACATTCTGCTGACCAGGATGAGAGAGCTCTGACCCCCCTGGGACGATGGTCACGTGCGCTTCCGGCCCGGACACGGCAGGCTGGGACCAAGGACCAGGAGTGAGGAGCTCGGCATGGCGAAAAACCTGATTGTCGTGGGCATGGACGGGTCGGACCGGGCTCACGACGCGCTGCGCTTCGCCGTCGAGGAGGCGCACCGGCGTGACTGCCCCATCGAGGTGATCACGACCTGGCGCGCGGACAGCCAGGATGACACCCGTGAGAAGGCCGAGCAGATCCAGGAGCACGTGCGGACCCGGATCCTCGCCGGCCAGGACGACCTGCCCACGATCGCGTTCGAGGTCGTGCAGGGCCGACCCGAGGAGGTCCTGGTCAGCGCCTCGGCCCGGGCGGACATCCTGGTGCTCGGTGCCCACGGCGTGCAGTCGATCCGACGCGCCGCGCTCGGCTCCATCAGCGAGTATGTCGCCCGCCTGGCCTCCTGCCCCGTCGTCGTGATCCCGGTGGGCGCCTACCAGTGACGTCGACGGTCCCGGCGCTCGTCGGGCCAGACCCCGGGTCCGTGGGTGACGGGCCACACAGACCCTTGCCCCCGCGTGCCGAAGGGGGAAGGCTAGGAGCATGAGCACCCACCCAGGAACAGAGCAGCTGGACAGCGCTGCATGCCTTGCCCTGTTGCGCGAGGTGTCCTTCGGACGGCTCGCCGTCATCGTCGACGACCGGCCCGACATCTTCCCGGTCAACCACGCGGTGCACCACGGGTCCGTCGTCTTCCGGACCGCCAAGGGGACCAAGCTCGCCCACGCGGTCGGTCAGCCGGTGGCCTTCGAGGTCGATGGCTATGACGAGGCCACCAACCAGGCATGGAGCGTCGTGGTGTCCGGCACCGCCCACGAGGTGCAGCAGCTGCACGACATCCTGGAGGCGCTCGAGCTGCCGGTCTTCCCCTGGGAGGACGGCGCGAAGCCGCACTTCGTGCGGATCGAACCGGACTCGATCACCGGTCGCCGGTTCACCGTGCACAGCGGTGCGCAGGTGCCGACCGGAGGGCCGGAGCAGGCCCAGGGCTGAGGCATGTGGCGGTCGGTGGCCGGCTCCGACATGATGTAGTGATGTAGTGACCCGTCAGTAACCAGCCGCCAGGAGGCCGTCGTGCGCCGCGCCATCTTCACCGAGGACCATGACGCGTTCCGCGACTCCGTCCGCCAGTTCATCGACCGCACGGCCCGACCGCGCGCGGAGGAGATGATTCGGGAGCACTCGATTCCGCGAGAGGTCTGGCTCGAGGCAGGGCGGCAGGGACTGCTCGGTCTCTCCATCCCTGAGGAGTATGGCGGGAGCTCGGCTCAGGACTACCGGTTCAACGCGGTGCTGGCTGAGGAGCAGTCCCGGCTGAGTGCCGCGTTCTCCTCCTGCATGGGAATCCACTCCGACGTGTGCCCGCCCTATCTGGTGGCGCACGGGACCGAGGAGCAGAAGCAGCGCTGGTTGCCCGGCATCGCGACCGGGGAGCTGATCATCGCGATCGCCATGACCGAACCGTCGGGTGGCTCCGACCTGGCCGCGCTGAAGACGACCGCCGTGCGCGACGGCGAGGACTGGGTCATCAACGGGTCCAAGACGTTCATCACCAACGGGCACTCCTGCGACCTGGTCATCGTCGCGGCACGCACCGACCCAACCGCCGGCGCCAAGGGCATCACGCTGTTCGTCCTCGAGGCAGGGACCCAGGGCTTCACCAAGGGGGAACCGCTGGACAAGGTGGGTCAGGACGAGGCCGACACGTGTGAGCTGTTCTTCACCGACGTGCGGGTCTCTGACGAGCACCGCCTCGGCTCGGAGGGCCGCGGCTTCATCCTGATGATGGAGCACCTGACCCAGGAGCGGGTCGGGGCAGCGGTGTCCAACGTCGCCCACGCGGCGCAGATCCTCAGCGAGACCCTCGACTACGTCAAGGAGCGCAAGGCCTTCGGTCAGGCGATCGGCGCCTTCCAGCACAACAAGTTCCTGCTCGCCGAACTGGTCACCAAGATCGATGTCACCCAGGCCTTCGTCGACCAGTGCGTGCTGGCGCACGGCGAGGGTGACCTGACGCCGGTCGACGCCGCGAAAGCCAAGTGGTGGTCCGCGCACGTGCAGGGCGAGGTGCTCGATGCCTGCGTCCAGCTCTATGGAGGCTATGGCTTCATGAACGAATACCGCGTGGCCCGCGCCTGGCGCGATGCCCGCGTCACCCGCATCTGGGCCGGCTCCAACGAGATCATGAAAGAGATCATCGGCCGGGACCTCGGCCTGGGCTGAGCGACGAGGCCGAGGTCCACCGGGGCGGCGGGAGTGGCGCGAGCAGCGCCCGTCAGGGCTCAGGCGTCAGCAGGCGGGATAATGACCACCGGGCACGTCGCGTGGTGCGCGACGTTCTGGCTCACCGAGCCGAGCAGCAGCCTGCGGAACGGGCCGAGGCCCCGGGCGCTCACCACGAGCATGGTCGCGCCCGCTGCGTGCTCGACCAGGGCACGGGGAGCGCTCGCGTCCTCGAGAGCGTGGGTCTGCACCGGGACGGCGTCGATGCCGTCGGCCAGTTCCTTGACCAGCGCCTCAGCGGCACGCCTGGGCCCCTGGATGAGCTCCTCGGCTTGTGCAGCGCTGCTGATGCCCTCATAGGCCATCTGGGGCGCATAGACATTCACCAGCTCGAGGGTGCCGTCCCGCAGGGCGGCCTCTTTCAGGCCCCACGCCAGGGCTGCCTTCGAGCCCTGTGAGCCGTCAACTCCAACGACGATCCGTTCCATCATCTTCTCCTCTCGGCGTGCCCACCGAGCGAGCGGCCCGGGAGCCTTGCCTTAATACTACGCAGTGTAGTGGGTGGTCGGCCGGACTGGTCAAGCACCCCGTGCCGGGTGCGGAGGGGGGACACCTCTGGTCGACGGTCGGAACGAGCGGCATACTCGAGGTATGTCGTCACACACCCACACCGAACCCCAGGCCGAAGCCCAGACCACCGCCGAGCCGGGTCGGGCTGCGCAGATCAAGGAGATGAGCCGCAAGCACGTCTTCACGTCGTGGTCGGCCCAGGGTGGCCTCGACCAGCTGCCGCTGGCCGGCGGTGAGGGTGCGTACTTCTGGGACTTCGAGGGCAACCGCTACCTGGACCTGACCTCTCAGCTGGTGAACGTCAACATCGGCTACCAGCATCCCAAGCTGGTCGCGGCGATCCAGCAGGCCGCAGGGGAGATGGCCACGATCGCCCCCAGCTTCGACAGCCAGTGGCGTGCCGATGCGGCCCGGATGGTCTCCGAACGCGCACCGGAGGGCATGTCCAAGGTCTTCTTCACCAACTCCGGTGCCGAGGCCGTGGAGAATGCGATCCGGCTGGCGCGGCTGCACACGGGCCGGCACAAGATGCTCGCGGCCTACCGCAGCTATCACGGGGCCACGCACGGCGCGATCTCGTTGACTGGCGAGGGGAGGCGGCTCGGCTCAGAGCCGGGACTCCCCGGAGTCGTGCACTTCTGGGGGCCGTATCTCTATCGCTCGGCGTTCCACGCCACGACCGAGCAGGAGGAGAGCGAGCGGGCGCTGGAGCACCTGCGTCAGACAGTGCAGTTCGAGGGGCCGGACCGCATCGCGGCGATCATCCTGGAGTCGGTCGTGGGGTCCAACGGCATCCTGGTGCCGCCACCGGGCTACCTGGAGGGGGTCCGGGCGCTGTGCGACGAGCACGGCATCATGCTGATCGCCGACGAGGTGATGGCCGGCTTCGCCCGCGCAGGGCAGTGGTTCGCGATCCAGAACTGGGACGTTAAGCCCGACCTGATCACCTTCGCCAAGGGCGTCAACTCCGGCTATGTGCCCCTCGGTGGCGTCGTGCTCTCGGACGAGATCTCCGCCACGTTTGACGAGCGGCCCTACCCCGGCGGGCTGACCTACTCCGGGCACCCGCTGGCCTGCGCCTCCGCCGTTGCCTCGATGCAGATCATGGAGGAGGAGGGCATCCTCGAGCACGTCCGGGAGCTCGACCGCACGGTCTTCGGTCCTGGGCTGCGTGCCCTGGCCCAGCACGAGGTCGTGGGCGACGTCCGTGGGCTCGGTGCGTTCTGGGCGCTGGAGCTGGTGGCGGACAAGCAGACGCGGGAGCCGCTGGACGCCACGAGGATGGCCGCCATCGGGCGCGCCTGCAAGGCGGAGGGGGTCTGGCCCCTCACCATGGCTAACCGGGTGCACGTCGTGCCCCCGTGCGTGATCACCGAGGACGATGCCCGCAGGGCGATCGACGTCCTCGGGCGCGCACTCGACTCCGCTCTGTAGGAGGCCCCCCTGATGAGCGACCGGAACCCCCTGCTCGAGGAAGTGGGCACGAGCCCACTCGTCGAGATCCGGGTGAGCGCTCCCGATGCCGAGGCCGCGCACGCGATGGCCAAGGAGATCGTCGGTGCCAATCTGGCTGCCTGCGTGCAGTGCCTGGGACCGATGACTTCGGTCTATTCGTGGAAGGGCGAGGTGCACCAGGCCACCGAGTGGTTGTTGCTCATCAAGACCACGGCCGACATGTTCCAGAGCGTGTCGGATCTGGTCATGAAGCGGCACCGCTATGCCGTTCCCGAGATCGTGGCGGTGCCGGTCAGCCACGCTCTCAGCTCCTACAGCGCCTGGGTGCGCGACTCTGTGCTCAGTCCGAGCGAGAGGGGTCGTTGAACGGCCAGCGCGGTCTGCCGTTCTCGTCGAGCGACGACGGCTTGCCGTAGCGGGTGCCCGGCGGTGGGACGAACCCTTCGGCGCTCCACCGCGGCGGGACTCCGGAGCCACGCTTGCCCATCAGCTCGTGGTACTGAAACCACATGGGTCCACCAAGACTCTCCCTGACCTCGCGGTGGGCGGGGAAGCGGCCGCCGCCCCGCGTGCGGGCAGCGACATCTGTCGGGTCCCACCACGCTCCCGGTCCGCCGGATGCCACGGGCAGAACGGCCAGCTCAAAGCCGGTTCCCTCCAAGAGGGCAGCGACGGTGTTGAGTCGAAAGCCGCCCGCGTCCACCTCGGCCCGTGCCAACATGTCCCGGCTGAGACTCCGCGTGGCGGCGTAGGCGCGTTGGCTCTCGTGGCGTCGCCGTCGGTCGGCCCGCAGCGCCAGCCCCACCTGCTCCCGGACGGACGGCGTATCTGGTCGCTCGTGCCCTCGGCCCTCCTGCGCTGAACTCTTCTCCATCTCGCAATCGTGGCGACTCTGGGGCGCTCGGGCACGGGGCATCACAGATCTGTGGAGCTGCCTCGGCTGCTGGATCGGTTGTGGAGGAAGGGCCAAGGCAGGAGCCGCTGCTCCGGGACGTGACATCGCTGGGTCCTGGCGCACCAGCTGACCCTTTGGTGGGTGGTCGCGGACCAGCTGGTCCATTGGTGTGTGGTCGCGCACCAGCTGGTCCATTGGTGTGTGGTCGCGCACCAGGCGACCCATTGGTGCTCCGGAGCCGACCGATGTCACGTGTCCTCACAACCGGGGGTGTCGCGCCGAGCTGGCAGCCTCGATGTTCTGGGTTTGGTGCGTGGTGACGCCGGCGGGACAGGCATCTGAACCGGTGGAGCAGGAGCGTGGAGCGGGCGACGAGAATCGAACTCGCGTATTCAGCTTGGGAAGCTGATGTTCTGCCATTGAACTACGCCCGCAGGGTTGCCCCGAGAGTGTAACCGACGGCCCGCGTGGCGATCCAACCCGGGACGGATACCCTGTCTGCGTGCTGCTCTCCGACCGCGACATCCTCGCCCAGATCGATGCCGGACGCGTCCGGCTGGACCCGTGGGACCCCACGATGGTCCAGCCGTCGAGCGTCGACGTGCGCATGGACCGCTACTTCCGGTTGTTCGACAACCACAAGTACGCCGTCATCGACCCGGCCCAGGATCAGCCGGACCTCACCCGTCTGGTCGAGGTGGAGGACGGCGAGTCGTTTGTGCTGCACCCCGGCGAGTTCGTCCTCGGCTCGACCTTTGAGGAGGTCTCGCTGCCGAACGACGTGGCCGCACGCGTGGAGGGCAAGTCCTCCCTGGGCCGCCTCGGGCTGCTGACCCACGCCACGGCCGGATTCGTCGACCCCGGCTTCACCGGGCACGTCACCCTCGAGCTGTCCAACGTCGCGACGCTGCCGATCGTGCTCCACCCCGGCATGAAGATCGGTCAGCTCTGCTTCTTCCAGCTCTCCAGCGAGAGCGAGCACCCCTACGGCTCGGACGCACGCGCGTCGCACTACCAGGGACAGCGTGGCCCCACCGCCAGCCGGTCCTTCCAGAACTTCCACCGGTCGCAGGTCTGACGTGCGGCTTGGGGGAGCCACCGCTCGTCGATCGGCAGGAGCGCGCCCACGCACGCTCACGGCACTGCTCGCGGCGGTCACCACACTGAGCCTGATCACGGTCCCCGCCACGGCGGACGCCCCCATGCCTGGGGATCCCCACGAAGCCGCCGTGGTCGGGAGCTCGCAGGCTGCCCCCCACGCCGAGCCGGTCGCCCCCGTGCCGACGGCGCGGCTGCACGGCGCCTCGCGCTTCGAGACGGCGGTGGCCATCTCGAAGTCTGCGTTCCCCTTCGGCGCCGACGCGGTCTATCTGGCCCGCAGCGATGTCTTCGCCGACGCCATCGCCGCGGGATCGTTGACCGATGGCCCCGTCCTCCTCGTCCCCCCGTGCGGCGCCATCCCGCAGCCGGTCCTCCACGAGATCGCGCGCGTCGACCCCGTCGAGGTCGTCGCCCTGGGCGGGACCTCGTCCGTGTGTGGGCAGACCCTCGACACCGCCGCTGCCGGCCGCACCGCGACCCGGCTCGGCGGCGTAGACCGCTATGACACCGCCGCCCTGATCGCGGACCGCGCCTTCCCGGGCGGGGCCTCCACTGTCTATCTCGCTGAGCAGCGTGAGTCGGCGGACGCGGTCGCTGGCGGTGTGCTCACGGATGGTCCGATCCTGCTGGTGGCCAACGGCTCCGACGTCGTCCCATCCCCGACCCTCGCCGCGATCGATGCCCTTGACCCCACCTCTGTCGTCGCGCTCGGCGGCTCGTCCTCCGTGACCGCCGGCGCGCTGAGCGCCGCCGCCGGCGCACGGCATACGGACCGCGTCGCGGGCTCGGACCGGTTCGCGACCTCGGCGGCCATCGCCGACCGGGCCTTCCCCGACAGCAGCAGTCGCACCTATCTGGCCAGCGGCACCGCCATTGCCGATGCCGTCGTCGGCGGCAGCCTCACCCGCGGTCCGATCCTGCTCGTGAGGAACCGGTGCGCGGTGGTGACCGAGCCGGTCTGGCGCCGGCTGAGCACCGAGCCGCCCGAGATGGTCGTCGCGCTGGGCGGCAGCAACTCCGTCTGCGCCGAGCAGCTGGAGACCGCGGCCCGGCTGTCAGTCTTCAGCGGCATGGAGACCGGCGACACCGACCGGCTCTATGACCTGCTGACAAAGGCGCAGGCAGTCTCGCCGCTGCGCTACGTCCCCGCCGACCTGGTCTCCTGGCGCGGCACGGCCCACCAGGTCCGCCCCGAGGTCGCCGTGATGCTCGACGCGCTCTTCGACGACGCGACCGCTGCTGGACGCCCCGGCCTCTATGTCAAGAGCGCCTACCGCTCCTACGCGGAGCAGCAGGAGACCTACGACTACTGGGTGCGCACGGTCGGCAGGGCACGGGCCGACATGATCTCGGCCAGGCCAGGGCACAGCGAGCACCAGCTCGGCCTGGCCGTAGACCTGGGCGGGCCGAGCTGCAGCGGGTGGGCGTGCTTCGGCGACACCCCGGAGGGCAGGTGGGTGGCGGCGCACGCGCACGAGTACGGCTTCATCATCCGCTATCCCGAGGGCGGCACCGGCGTCACCGGCTATGAGTTCGAGCCGTGGCACCTGCGCTATGTCGGGCCACGGGCGGCCTGGCTGATGCACGTGCGCGACCAGATCTACTGGGACACCTACCAGCCCGTCGCCGTCGCGGACGGGACTTTCTGAGCGCGGTGAGGGGTCTTCGCCGTTAGGGTCGAGGGATGATCCAGCTCGAGGGCGTGACCAAGGAGTATGCCGGGGGCACGATGGCCGTGGACCACCTCACCCTGGAGGCTCCCAGCGGAGAGATCACCGTCCTGGTCGGTCCGTCCGGGTGTGGCAAGACGACCTCGCTGCGGATGATCAACCGGATGATCGAGCCGACCAGCGGGCGGATCCTGATCGACGGGCAGGACACGGCCAGGGTGCCGGCCGCCCGGCTGCGGCGCGACATCGGCTATGTCATCCAGCACGCCGGACTGTTCCCGCACCGCACGGTGCTGCACAACGTGATGACCGTGCCGCGGCTCAACGGGTGGGGCAAAGCCCGCGCCGAGTCGCGGGCGCACGAGGTGCTCGAGCTGGTCGGGCTGCCGGGGGACCTGGCCCAGCGCTATCCCGCGCAGCTGTCCGGGGGGCAGCAGCAGCGCGTGGGGGTGGCGCGGGCCCTGGCCTCAGACCCGTCGGTGATGCTGATGGACGAGCCGTTCAGCGCCGTGGACCCGATCGCCCGCGAGGGACTGCAGGACGACATCCTCGCGCTGCAGGCAGAGCTGGGGACAACCATCGTCCTGGTCACCCACGACATCGACGAGGCGATCAAGCTGGGGCACCGGGTGGCGGTGCTGCGCCAGGGTGGTCTGCTCGCCCAGTTCAGCAGCCCCGCCGACCTGCTGGCACACCCCGCGGACGACTTCGTGGCCGACTTCGTGGGGAAGGACCGCGGCTACCGCGCGCTCAGCTTCCAGACGGCGCCCGTGCCCGTGCACCCCGAGGAGACGGTGGCGATGGGGCAGCCACTGGGTGCACGCGAGGAGGAGTGGCTGCTGGCGGTCGATGAGCAGATGCGTCCGCAGGGCTGGGTGCGCCCCGCGGAGGTCGGAGGAGCCCCGGTCGCGCGAGAGCACCTGCACCGGGCCGGAACGGTGGCCCACGTCGACGGCCCGCTGCGGACGCTGCTCGACGCAGCGCTCTCCTCCCCGAGCGGACGCGGCGTGACGGTCCGCGAGGGCGCCCTCGCGGGCACGGTGCGCGCCGAGGAGGTGCTGACCGCGATCCAGCGTGCTCCGCGCCCGAGCGGTGCGACGATCCAGGCCGCGGAGCCGCGGTGAAGGTGCTCGGCACCGACCTGGCTGAGGTGGTGGACCTCGCGCTGCAGCACGCTTATCTGGCCGGTGTCCCGCTGCTGCTGGGACTCCTGGTCTCCCTCCCCCTGGGGTGGCTCGCGCTGCGGCGGCGCTGGCTCTATCCGCCGCTGATCGCGGGCACCGGGTTGCTCTACACGATCCCGTCGCTGGCCCTGTTCGTGCTGCTGCCCGGCATCCTCGGCACCAGGATCCTGGACCCGGTCAACGTGATCGTGGCCATGACGCTCTACACGATCGCGCTGCTCACCCGCACCGTGGCCGACGGCCTCGGGTCGGTGCCGGACCATGTGCGCCAGGCGGCGACCGCGATGGGCTATGGACGGCTGCGGCGCTTCTTCGGCGTCGAGCTGCCCCTGGCGGTGCCGGTCGTCTCCGCCGGGCTGCGGGTGGCCGCGGTCAGCAATGTCTCGATGGTCTCCGTCGCCGCGCTGATCGGGGTCTCGCAGCTGGGCCTGCTCTTCACCGACGGCTTCTCCCGCGGTGCGATGGGACCGATCCTGGTGGGCATCCTGGCCTGCGTGCTCCTCGCCATACTGTTTGACCTGCTGATCCTGGCGGGGACCCGGGCGCTCACGCCGTGGCTGCGGGCGGTGCGCGGATGATCCAGACGATCTGGGCCTGGCTCAGCGAGCCCACGAACTGGTCCGGGCCGGGGGGCATCACCGCGCAGACCCTGGAGCACCTGCGGCTGTCGTTCATCGCGCTCGTGGTCGCCGCGCTGATCGCAGTGCCGATCGGGCTCTATGTCGGCCACACCGGTCGCGGCAAGGTGGTGCTCGTCAACGTGGTCTCCGCGTTCCGCGCCATCCCCTCACTCGGCGTGCTGCTGCTGGCAGCGCTGCTCCTGCTGCCTCGGCTGCGCGGCGAGCTGGCCTTCGAGCTGCCGAGCCTGATCGTCCTGGTGCTGCTCGGGGTCCCGCCGATCCTGGCCGGGGTCTATGCCGGCATCGGCCAGGTCGACCCGGCTGCCCGCGACGCCGCGCGCGGCATGGGAATGACCGGGTGGCAGCGGCTGTGGCGCGTCGAGGTGCCCATCGCGCTGCCGCTGATCTTCTCCGGTCTGCGGTCCTCGATGCTGCAGATCATCGCGACGGCAACGATCGCGGCAGTCGTGGGGCTGGGCGGTCTAGGCCGGTTCCTGATCGATGGTCAGGCCAACCGGGCGTATGACGAGATGGCCGGCGGCGCGCTCCTGGTCGCGCTCCTGGCGCTGGTTGTGGATATGTTGTTGGGGTTGTTGCAACGAGCGGTGGTCTCGCCCGGCCTCGCCGATGACGAACGGAAGGTCTCTTGATGAACCGTCGCCAGACGACTCTTGCCGCCCTGCTCGCCAGCAGTCTGGCGCTCACTGCCTGCGGTGGAGGCGACCCCCTCGAGGACGGTGCCCCCGCGACCGGAGGTGGCGAGGGTGAGGCCCTGATCATCGGCTCGGCGAACTTCCCCGAGAACGTGTTGCTCGCGGAGATCTATGCCGCTGCGCTCGGCGACGCCGGGGTGGAGGTCACGACGCGACTCAACATCGGCAACCGGGAGGCCTACATGGCCGGCCTGGAGGACGGCTCGATCCAGCTGATCCCGGAATACACCGGCAACCTGACTCTCTATCTGGACGAGACGGCCGAGGCCACCGAGAGCGACGCGGTCTATGCCGAGCTGCAGGAGGCCCTGCCGGACAACCTGACCGTGCTCGACATGGCCGAGGCACAGGACAAGGACGCCGTGGTCGTCACCGCAGACACGGCCGAGGAGTTTGACCTGGTCAGCATCAGCGACCTGCAGCCGCACGCACCCAACATGGTGCTCGGCGGTCCGGCCGAGTGGCGTGACCGGTTCACGGGCGTGCCCGGGCTGCTGGAGGTCTATGGGCTGGAGTTCTCCTCGTTCAAGCCGCTGGACGCCGGCTCGACGCTGACCGTCGAGGCGCTGAAGAACGGGCAGATCGATGCCGGCAACATCTTCACCACCGACCCGGCCATCGCGCAGAACGACTTCGTGGTGCTGGAGGACCCCGAGAGCCTCTTTGCCGCGCAGAACGTCGTCCCGCTGATTGCGACCGATGCGCTCACCTCGCAGATCGAGGAGGCCCTCAACGTGGTCTCCGCGGGCCTGACCACCGAGAACCTCACCGAGATGATGGTGCAGGTCCAGGACACCGACCCCGCCCAGGTGGCCCGGGAGTTCGTCGACGGCCTCTGACGGCGGCCGCACCGCCCGGCATCACCGACGCCGGCGCTCCTCAGGCGCTGGGTGCGGGCTCCGGGTCGGGCTGGGGCTCAGGAGCCGCCTCGGCCTCCTCGTCACCCTGCCCGCGGCGCACAGCCGCCAGCAGCATCTGAGCGACGTCGACGACCTCGACCTCCTCGCGAGCACCCTCGGACTGCTTCTGAGTCAGCCCGTCAGAGAGCATCACCCGGCAGAAGGGGCAGCCGATCGCGATCCGGTCGGCCCCCGTAGCCAGGGCCTCCTCGGTCCGGTTCACGTTGATCCGCGTGCCGAGCTTCTCCTCCATCCACATGCGGGCGCCGCCGGCGCCGCAGCAGAAGGACTTCTCCTTCGTGCGCGGCATCTCACGCATCTCCACCCCGGGCAGGGCGCCGAGCAGCTCGCGGGGCGGGGAGTAGACGCCGTTGTGCCGGCCCAGGTAGCACGGGTCGTGATAGGTCACGGTCTCGGCCGTTGAGGCCACACCGGAGGTGTCGGCCTGGTCGGGCTTGGCGACCGGGGTCAGCTTCTTCTCGCGGACCAGACGGTTGAGCAGCTGGGTGTGGTGGACCACCTCATACTTGCCGCCGAGCTGGGGGTACTCGTTCTTGATCGTGTTGAAGCAGTGTGCGCAGGTGACGACGATCTTGGTGGCGTTGACCTCGTTGAGCACCTCGACGTTCTGCTGCGCCAGCATCTGGAAGAGGAACTCGTTGCCTGCCCGGCGCGCCGGGTCACCGGTGCAGGTCTCGCCGTCGCCCAGCACCGCAAAGCTGACGTCCGCGGTGTTGAGCAGCTCGGCCACGGCGCGGGTGGTCTTCTTGGCGCGGTCCTCGTAGGCGCCTGCGCAGCCCACCCAGAACAGATAGTCCACCTCGTCCAGGTCCTCGACGTCGGCGCCGGCCATCTTGACCTCGAACGGCAGGTCCTTGGCCCAGTCCATCCGTGCGCGGGCGGACATGCCCCAGGGGTTCTGCTTGTTCTCCAGGTTCTTGAACAGGCCGCTGAGCTCGCTCGGGAAGGCCGACTCGATCAGGGTCTGGTAGCGCCGCATGTCCACGATGTGGTCGACGTGCTCGATGTCGACGGGGCACTGCTCGACGCAGGCGCCGCAGGTGGTGCAGGCCCACAGCACGTCAGGGTCGACCACGGCACCGCCGGTGGGGATGGTCGGGTCGCCCTCGGTGGCACCCACCAGCTCGCGCTGGGCCTCGGCGACGGCCGACAGCATGATGCCCCCGGTGGTCGCGCCGGAGGTCTGGTCGACCGGCTCGCCGCCGTCACCAGCGGCCGCGCGGGCCTCCTCGCTGGCCATCAGCCAGGGAGCCTTAGCGTGGTGGTGGTTGCGCAGGTTGACCATCAGCATCTTGGGCGACAGGGGTTTGTCGGTGTGCCAGGCAGGGCACTGCTCCTGACAACGGCCGCACTCGGTGCACGTGCTGAAGTCCAGCAGGCCCTTCCAGGTGAAGTCCTCGACCTTGCCGACGCCCAGGGCCGCGTCCTCGTCGAGCTCCTCGATGTTCTCGAAGTCGACCGGCTTGCCGCCGACGGCGATCGGGGCCAGCTCACCCAGCGAGGTGCGCCCCTCGGCGTGGCGCTTGAACCAGATGTTGAAGAAGGCCAGGAAGCGGTGCCAGGCCACGCCCATGGTGGGCGTGAGCGCAACAGTGATCATCCAGCCCATCGAGATCAAGATCTTGATCAGGGCGACCACCACGATGGTGTTTTCCAGCGCACCGACCGACAGGCCGTCAAAGAAGCTGCCCACCCAGCTGGTGGTGGGGAAGTGCACCAGGTCGGCCCAGTCGGCGCCGGTCGCCTTGCCGAGCGCGGACTCCAGACCACGCAGGACCACGATGCAGATGCCGACGCCGAGGATCACGAACTCGACGACATACGCCTCCCAGAACGTCGAGCCCCAGAAGCGGCTGCTGCGGTCGAGCGTGCGCGGATGGCTGCGTTGGCGGATCACGATCAGGGCGATGATGCCGATGATGGTGAACCAGCCGAACAGCTCCGCCAGCCAGATGTAGGGCGGCCAGTGACCGATCAGTGGCAGCGCGAAGTGCGGGTCGAACAGCTGCCCGTATGCCGTGGCGAGGGTGGTCGTGAGCAGCAGGAACCCGAGCATCACGCCCCAGTGGGCCACCGCGACGACAGGTTTGCGCGCCATCCTGGTGTGCCCGAGGAACTCCCGGACCAGCGTGAGCGTGCGCGCCCCCGGCGCGTCGGTGCGGGCCTCCGGCTGACCGAGGCGGAACTTCGCGACGAAGCCCACGATCGTGCGGACGAAGAGGCTGACCGCGACGAGCGTCACGCCCAACCCGACGATGAGAGCGATGATCTGCAGGGGCGACATAGGGCGATCCTATTCGGTGGCGTTGTCGGCGCTGGCGGCACCGGCCGCCACGCCGAGTCCCTGGGCGTCGGCACGACGCGCCAGCGTGACGTCCCGCTCGTGCGGGTAGGCCTCAGCCACGCTGTCGTCGAGCTGGGACAGCTGCTCCAGGAGAGGCCCGTGGCGATCGCGAGGCGCGTAGTCCAGCAGGTCCTCCAGCGCGGCCCTCATGCGGCGCGCGACCTGGGGAGATCCGGCGCCGAAGAGCCGCAGCTCCTCGAAGCTGAGGCGGACGTAGGCCTGCCAGTCCATGGAGGGGATGACGACCCGCTCCTGCCCGTTCTCGTCACACGTGATGTCCGCTCGCAGCTCGCGGCGGGAGAGCTGTCGCAGCACGTCCTGCACCCGGTCCAGGACCTGCACGACCGTGGTCGGGTCGGCGTTGGGGCTGTCGGCCATGGCTTTCAGCCCCATGTCCACCAGCATCCGCAGGCCGTAGGCCACGTCCTCCTCCTGGCTGCGCTCCAGGGAGAGGACCAGGGCGCCGCGGAGACGGTCGAGGTCGACGTCGACGTCGTGGATCGTGCTCCCAGTGAGACGCGCGAGCTTGCCGTCGGCGGGGACGAACTGGCCGATGGCCGGGATGATGTCGATGCGGCAGTCCGCCTCGGTGGCGACCGCGACCAGCTCCTCGCGCCCGATCAGGCTCAGCACGCCAGACGTGCGTGCGGTGACCAGGTGCGGGTCCAGGGCCTGGTCGTCCTCGAGCCGGCCCGGGTAGACCTTGTCCATCAGGCTCCGCGTGTCCCCGCCGACGAGCTCGATCAGCGAGGACACCCGGAGCTGGCGGCCGATGTGGTGGATATAGACGACGAGCACCACGATGTTGACGATCACGAGGAGGAACGTGACGGCGATCGAGATCCCCGGGACAACCGGGGACTCCTCGCTCACCTGCACCTGCCGCATCGTGAGCATCGCCTGCACGAAGGTCGCCACGAACAGGCCGATCGCGTGCTGACTGGGGCGATCCTGCAGGAAGGTCTGCACGATGCGGGGGGAGAACTGTCCCATCGCCAGCTGCACGACGACCATGGTGATCGACAGGACGGTTGCCACCAGGCTGATCATGGAGGCCGCCACCGCACCGAGGATCCCCAGCGCCGCGTCCGGGCCACCGATGACGTCGATCGGGACCAGCTGGAAGTTTGTCCTGCTGTCCAGCGTGGTGGTGATGGCGTTCAGGATCAGGCCCCCGACGGCATACACCAGTGGGATGAACCACAGGCCGCTGCGGAGGTTGCTGAGGATCTTTGACAGCTGCATGTGGGCTGCCTCCTAAAATGAGGTAGCAGCCACGACTGCAGGATGTCCGTCTGTGCCGGTCACTCCTGCACCGTAATGGGAGATGGCGCAGAACGCGCCCCGGACGAGACAGTCCCTGAGGGAGACAGTCCCTGAGGGAGTCAGATCCTGAGGTGTCAGATCCAGAGCGCGGGGTCGGCGAACATCGCGTCGGTCGGGTCCGGCTTGACGCCCGCACGGGTGCTGGCCGGGACCCCGACCGCCGTCGCTCCGTCGGGCACGTCCTTGACCACGACCGCGTTGGCTCCGACCTGGGCCTCGGCGCCGATCGTGATCGGTCCGAGCACCCGCGCTCCCGCGCCGAGCACCGCACCGTCCTCGATCGTCGGGTGCCGCTTGACCCGGGCGTTGGTGCGACCGCCGAGGGTGACGGCGTGATACATCATCACGTCGTCACCGATCTCGGCGGTCTCGCCGATCACGACGCCCATGCCGTGGTCGATGAAGAGCCGGCGCCCGATCTGCGCGCCGGGGTGGATCTCGATGCCGGTCGCCGCGCGAGAGGCCTGCGAGAGCAACCGCGCCGACAGCCGGCTGCCGCGGGTCCACAGCGCGTGCGAGACCCGGTGGGCCCAGACGGCGTGCAGGCCGGGGGAGGCCAGCGCCATCTCGAGTCGGCTGTCCGTGGCCGGATCGCGGTCGATCGCCGCGTCGACGTCCTCGATCATCCGGGCCCGGACAGCGTCGACGCGACCCAGCAGGTCGCGCAGGGGCATCAGTCAGTCAGTCCCTCAAAGAGGACCGTTGACAGGTAGCGCTCGCCGTATGACGGGATGATCACGACGATCGTCTTGCCGTCGTTCTCGGGGCGCTTCGCCAGCTCCAGGGCGGCCCACACGTTGGAGCCGGAGGAGATCCCAGAGAGAATCCCCTCCTCGGTCGCGAGCGCGCGGGAGACGCGGATCGAGTCCTCCAGGGTTGCGTCCAGGACCTCGTCGTAGATCTCGGTGTCCAGGATCTCCGGGACGAAGTTGGCGCCCAGGCCCTGGAGCTTGTGGGGTCCCGGCTGCCCGCCGTTGAGGATCGGGCTGTCGGCGGGCTCGACCGCCACGATGCCGATGTCCGGCCTCTGCTCGCGCAGATAGCGGCCCGCGCCGGTGATGGTGCCACCCGTGCCGACCCCGGCGACGAAGATGTCGACGACACCCTCGGCGTCGGCCCAGATCTCCGGCCCGGTGGTCTCGTAGTGGACCTGGGTGTTGGCCGGGTTGGCAAACTGGCGGGCCCGCACGGCGCCCCGCTCCTCGGCGATCTCCTCGGCCTTGGCGACGGCGCCCTTCATGCCCTCGGCGCCGGGGGTCAGCACCAGCTCGGCGCCATAGGCGCGCAGGAGGGCCCGACGCTCCTTGCTCATCGTGTCCGGCATGGCCAGGACCACCTTGTAGCCGCGGGCCGCGCCGACCATGGCCAGCGCGATGCCGGTGTTGCCAGAGGTGCCCTCGACGATCGTGCCGCCCGGCTTGAGCTCGCCGGACTCGACGGCCGCGTCGATGATGGCGGCGCCGATGCGGTCCTTGACCGAGTTGGCGGGGTTGCCGGACTCGAGCTTGACCAGGACGGTCGCCCCGAGCCCCTCGGTGAGCCTGTTCAGTCGGACCAGCGGGGTGTTGCCGATGGCCTGGGTGATGTCGTCCTTCACGGGCACGGGGTTCGCCTTTCGTCGAGTGGCGTCCGGCGCGCGGGGCCGGACAGGGCTACACAGAGTTATACGGTGCCCAAGGGCACGTTATTCCATGCTCCGTCGCGCGCCGAACCACGACAGCAGAGGGCGCGCAGAGCGGGTCGTCCCGCGCCTGCGCGCCCTCCGTCGTCAGCGAGCTCAGGGGAGCTTGTCAGCTCCCGGGCCGAGCTCGTCCTCGTCGATCGAGGCCGTGCCGGTCTCGGAGTCCCAGCTGCCGGCCTCGTTCTCGTAGTTGCCGGACAGATCCGTCTGCTCGTGGCCGGTGACCTTGGCCTTGGCCTGACCGGCGATGTCCTTGGCGGACCCGGCGACGGTCGCGGCGGCCTTGGGGGCCTGGGCCTTGACGTCCTCCACGGTCGACTGGACCTTGGGGTTGCTCCAGACCTTCTCAGCCTGCTTGCTGAGCTGGTCGTAGCGCTCGCGGCCCGCCTTGGCCCCGAGGATATAACCGATCCCAGCCCCGACGATGAACAACAACTTGCGCATGATGAGCTCCTTCCAGTGGTCACGCTTTCACCAGCGACACTACAGAGATCGGCTGTGGCGCACCATCTGAGCGGCAGGGCGTCAGGTCGGCGTGACTGCTCGCTCCATCCGCTCGAGCGCCTCGGTCAGGATCGCCTGGGACGTCGCAAAGTTGAGTCGCACGTGGCCGTTGCCGCCGCTGCCGAAGGCGGTGCCGGCGCTGAGGCCGACCCTGGCCCGCTCGGCGAACATCGCTGCCGGCCCGACGCTCATCGTGACCAGCCCCGGAGTCATCTGCGGGTCGTCCACCCCCAGAGCGCGACAGTCCAGCCACGCGAGATAGGTCGCGTCCGGCACCCGGTAGCCGACGGTGGGCAGGTGCTCGGCCAGCAGGTCCGCCAGCAGCCGCCGGTTGCTGTCGAGGCCCGCGATCAGGGCATCGAGCCACATGCCGCCGTCGCGATAGGCGGCGACGTGCGCGATCCCCGCGATGTGACTGGCGCCGTGACCGACCTCCTCGGGCAGCCGGGCCAGGTCGGCGGCCGCCTCCGGGCCGGCGATCGCCAGGGCGCTCTTCAGGCCCGCGAGGTTCCACCCCTTCGAGGCCGACATCAGGGTGAGCGCCCGCTCTCCACCGCGGACACTGAGATAGGGCACGAACGCCTGCCCGGGATAGACCAGTGGTGCGTGGATCTCGTCGACCACGACCCTGACGGCATACTCCTCGGCCAGCGCGGCCACGGCCTCGAGCTCGGCTGCCGTATGCAGGGTGCCGGTCGGGTTGTGCGGACTGCACAGGAGGTATGCCGCGCGCTTGCCCCCACTGGTGGCTGCGGCAAAGGCGCGGGACAGGTGGTCGAGGTCGATGCGGTGCTCGGCGGTCAGCGGGGACTCGACGATCGTGCGGTCCATGCTGCGCACGAAGGAGTAGAACGGGGGATAGACCGGGGAGTTGATGACCACGTTGTCGCCCGGCTCGGTCAGCAGGCGGAGCAGCTCGGTGACGCCGATCATCACGTCCGGGAGGATCGCGGTGTGCTCCACATCGAGGTGCCAGCCCCACCGGTCGACGGCGAACGACGCGAGCGCCTCGGCATAGTCCCGCCCGGTGGCGACATAGCCGCAGTCGCTGCGCGCGACGGCGTCGGAGACGGCGCGGACGATGGGCTCGGCCAGGACCGAGTCCTGCTCGGCGACCCAGAGCGGGAGGACGTCCGACGGGAAGGCGCGCCACTTGGCGCTGGTGCGCTGCGCACGAAGCTCGCGCTCAGTGAGCTGTTCCAAGGGGTTGGTCACGGCGGCCATGACGTCAGGCTATCCCTCAGCAGTTGTGGCGGAGGGTGTGGGATTTGAACCCACGGACGTTTCCGTCGGGCGCTTTCAAGGCGCCTGCACTCGGCCGCTATGCGAACCCTCCAGAGCCCGGCTGGGACCGGACCGCGTCCCATCTTCCCAGAAGTTGGCAGCGGACTCAGCCCGGGTCGGTCGAGGGTGTGCCGACCTGCACAGACGCCTGCGGTCGCGCGCCTCACGTCGCGGCTCAGGGAGCAGCATTTCGGCCTGGATGCTGCTAACGTTGACCCTGTTGCAGTTGCAGTTCCTCGCAGGACGAACATGAGTCAAGCCCATGGGCACGACGGATGGTCAGCAGGTCGGGCATGGTCCCGGTAGTGGGGGGTTTCACCTGGACCGGCCCCCACGAGGTGTGGGGGTTGTTCGATCAGTAGAGAGAGAATGTCGCATGGCACAGGGAACTGTGAAGTGGTTCAACGCCGAAAAGGGCTTCGGCTTCATCGCTCAGGATGGCGGTGGCCCGGACGTGTTCGTCCACTACTCCGCCATTGAGACCAACGGCTACAAGTCCCTCGAAGAGGCCCAGCGGGTCGAGTTCGAGGTCACCCAGAGCCCCAAGGGCCCGCAGGCCGAGGCCGTCCGCGCAGTCTGAGACTGTCCGGCCGCTGAACCTCAGCGCCAACGCCTGAAACAAGGCCCCCGCATCCGGTTGGACGCGGGGGCCTTGTCATGTCCCGTCATACTCTGGCCATGACCTCACAACCCGACGGTTCGCCGACCCGAGCCGAGTGCCCCCACTGTCACTCGAGCGTCACGCTGAACAACGGTCTCTTCCCGCCACATACCAACATCATGGGCAACCGTTGCCTCGGCCCCTCTGGACGGCAAGCCTCAGCCCCCGCACCGAGAGTCTCCAGCCCCCACATCTCTGCGGCAGAATCGCCGCCCAGGAGCGCGGCATCGGTCACGTCCGGACTCCCTCAGTGGATCAGGAGCAGCGCCAACCTTCCGGCGACGGGTCCGATTGCCTGGGGCCTTGCGCTTTCGCTGTTCGGAACCCTCCTGCTATATATCGGGTTCGACATTTACACCACGGCCGCTTTCGAGTACGCGACCGGCATGGTTGCAGACGAGCCGGGAGCACCGGTGCTCGCCCTCCTCGGCGGACTCTTGTGGGCCGGCGGCGTGATCACGCTCTGCGTGGGTGTGACCCGTCTCGTCGCCAAGGCCGACGTGGCGTATGCCGCCCGAGCCCACAATGGTTCCCAGTAGGCGGCTGCTCAGATCCCGCAAGACGGCGCTCTAGGTCCATTGCGTGGGATCTGGTCCCCCTGGTGGAACGAATCCCACGCAAAGGGCACGCGCCGCCGGGGGTTGAGGTCCATTGCGTGGGATCAGGTCCCTCTGGTGGAACGAATCCCACGCAGTGAGGGCGGGATCAGCAGACGGCGCCGATCTCGGCGAGCTCGTCGGTCTCCTCGGTCGTGGTCTCGGGGGCGTCAGTGCTCACGCCCGGCGCTTCGGTCGTGGGTGTCTCGGCGGAGGGAGCGGCGGTGGTCGGCGTCTCCTCGCCACCGGCCTCGAGCGTCGGCTCGGGCTGCGGACGCAGGGCCAGCCAGACCTCACGGCGGATCGCGGTGAAGTCCGGGTCAGCGGTGTTGGTGTTCTTGGACGTGAACGGCAGGCTCTTCATCGTGCCGCCCTGCACCCGCTCGGTCAGCTCGGCCCATGCCGGCAGCTCGGACGGGTCGATGTCGGCCGTCAGGTTGTCGCCGGCCACGGCCACGATCGCCGGATAGCGCTGGAGCAGCGTGAGCGGGTTGACCTGGTCGACCAGGGCCGCCACGACGCAACGCTGACGGCGCATTCGCGAGAAGTCGTCGGTGGTCACGCGAGAGCGGGAGTACCACAGCGCCTCGTAACCATCGAGGTGCTGCGGGCCGAGCTCGAACCAGCCGCTCTCGGTGCCCTCGATCAGGTGCGAGTGTCCCTCGGCGTCGGTCCAGGTCTTGCCGCCGATCGGCAGCCGCTCCTGCACGTCGATGTCGACCCCACCCATCGCGTCGACCAGCGCCTCGAAGCCCGCGAGGTCGATGATGACGGTGTAGTGGATCGGCTGACCGATGATGGTCGAGAGCACCTGACGCGTGGCGGTCTGGCCCGGGTTGGGGTCACCGGCGAACCAGCCGGGGTTCTCTTCGTGCAGGTCGACCGCCGCGGTCCAGATGCCGTTCATCAGGCACTCGCTGCCACAGTCATAGGCCGGGCCGTAGGCCTTGTAGAGCGGGCTGTTGGTGGGGATCGGGACGTTCTGCAGATTCCGGGGGATGCCGAACAGCACCATGTCGCCAGTGACCGTGTCGATGCTGGCGATCATCATCGAGTCGGTGCGCACCCCGTCCCGGTTGTCGCCGGCGTCCGAGCCCAGCAGCAGCACATTGACCCGCGGCACGTTCGCCCAGGGGTCCGGGTGCTCCAGGTCGGGGCCCACCGAGGGGCTGCTCGGACTGTCGCGGCGGTCGGCAGCGCCGGTGAAGATGTCGTCGACGGCGTCGGTGTGCGCGTCGATATAGCGCAGCCCCACCGCTGTCGGTGCGGCGATGACCAGGCACATCAGGCCGGTGAAGAGAGTGAGGCCGCCCCGCTGCCCAGGCGACATCCGCCGCGGTCGCGCGGTGAGCGCGGTCAGCACGATGGAGGCGATCCAGATCACGCCGCCGACGATCATGACGATCCCCAGCGTCCTGAGCAGGTCCGGTCGGGCCGCCAGGTCCAGCGCGGACCGGAAGGCCCCGTTGCGGAAAGGGTAGTAGAGCGCTGCCAGGCCAGAGCCGAGCGCCAGGATCAGCAACGGCACGCCGATGAGCCGACGCCGGGTCAGCACCAGCCCGGCGCCCGGGAGCACGGTGCCGAGGGCGGTCAGCCCATAGGCCCGACCCACGCCCTTGTTGGTCTGGGCGGCCAGGCGCTCCGCGCGCGTCGGGTGGACCGTCGCCGAGCGACCGTCGTCCTCCGAGTCGTCCCACTGGTTGCGGGCAGGCTCGCGCCGACTCGGTTGAGGACCGGGCCGGCGACGGCGTCGGGCCGCGCCGTCCCCCTGGTTGTCGTTGCTCATGCGTCCCTTCCACAGGATGTGGCCATTGTGTAGCAGACGCAGTGACATCGCCAAGATGTGGTGGCGCTGGACTGCGGATCACCAGACGTGCCCGCCCCCCCGACGGGTCGTGCTGGTGGGTCATAGTTTGGCGAAGCCGCCCCGCCGCAGGTAACCTGACAGCCGTTCCGCGGCAGGTTTCTCCCGGGGACTGGAGGCGTCGCCTAGTCTGGTCTATGGCGCCCGCCTGCTAAGCGGGTTTGGGGCTACAACCCCATCGAGGGTTCAAATCCCTCCGCCTCCGCCGCAGCGCGTCACACTCGACGCGCCCCAGCAGATGAGCAGGACCCTCGGGCAACCGGGGGTCTTTCTCGTGTCCAGGTGGCGCTGCGCTGGTGCCGTTGTCACCGGCTCGGCTCACACCGGCTTCCCGCCGCTGGGATCGACGTCCTCGGGCTCACCGGCCTCGTCGGAGGCGTCGGTGTCTTCCTTCTCCTCCTGCGCTTCCCCGGCCTCGCCGTGGAGCACGCGCTCCTCCATGTCATCGACCAGCTCGGCGAGGTCGCTGCCCGGTGGGGTCGGCTGTTCCGCGAGCAGCGCCGGCTCAGCGCCGGTCTCAGGGGTCCGGGACTCCGCGTTTGTCATCAGGGTGCCTCCTTGTGAGTTGATGAATCGTCCCAACGATTCCTGAATGCCACCTGCAGGTCCGCAGGGAGCAGATCGGCCACGGCCCCGCGCAGCAGGGCACGGAACCGTGGCTCGGCAAAGGTGTGGACGTGCGCACGGATCAGGTCGGCGTCCCACCCCCGATCGCGCGCCGCACCCACAGCCGCCCGTATGTCGCCAGGCACCGCCGCGTCGAAGAAGAGTCCGGTCTGGCCCTCGCGCACGGTGTCGAGGTAGCCACCGGCACGCAGCGCCAGCACCGGCTTGCCGAAGGCGCCGGCCTCCAACGGGGTCAACCCGAAGTCCTCCCGGGAGGGGGCGATCAGGGCTGTTGCGCCGGCATACGCCCACCGCATCTGGGCGTCACTGAGGTCCTGGACGAACCGCACGTTGGGGGTGGCGACCGCGGCCAGCTCCTCACGCAGCGGTCCAGCGCCGACGACGAGCAAGCGATCCTGGGGCAGCTGGGCAAACGCGGCGACGACCTGGTCGACGTTCTTGTAGGGCAGCAACCTCGACACGACCAGGTGGTAGCCGTCGGGAGCCCAGTCCACGATGCCGGGGATCTCGTCGCGATCGCCCTCGGGAGAGACGCCGTGCGGGGGTGGCAGGACGTCGGCGTCGATGCCATAGACGTCGGCGATGCGCTGGCGGATCACGGTCGAGTTGGCGAGGTAGCGGTCGGCCTGCGAGGCCGCCCGGTGGTCCCACCGTTCCAGCGGCGCACGCAGGGCCTTGACGGCCGCTGACTTGAGGCGGGCGCGGGGCCCCGTGCCGACATACTCGTCCGTCAGATAGAGCCAGCGGGCGGGGGAGTGGCAGTAGACGAGCTTGGGGCCGCGGGTCTGGAAGCCGTGCGCCCAACCGCTGGAGGAGACGACCACGACGTCCTCCTCGATCTCCACGCGGGAGGACGCACCGGCCAGCAGGGGCAGCGCCAGGCGATGGCGTCGGCGCAGGAACGGCACCTTGTTGAGCGGGGTGACCACGATGTCGAGGTCGGCGAACTCGGGATAGGTGCCCTCTGGGTGGTAGAGCGTGGTGTAGATGCGCGCCCCGGGGAAGGCGCGCGCCATCGCCAGGACCACCCGCTCGGCGCCGCCGCGCTGAGTCAGGTAGTCGTGCGCGATCGCGATGGACGGCCCCGAGTCCACGCGATCAACTCAGTCGTTGCGTGAGCGTGTCGAGCTCGTCGGCCAGCTGCTGCGGCAGGGAGTCACCGAACTTGTCGAACCACTCCTGGATCAGCGGCAGCTCCTCGCGCCACTCGGCAGGGTCGACCGCGATGGCTGCGGCCAGCTCGTCGGCAGTCAGGTCGAGGTCGCTGGTGTCCAGGTCCTCCGCGCGCGGGGTGAGCCCGATCGGGGTCTCCTCGGCGCCGGCACTGCCCTCGAGGCGTTCGACGATCCACTTCAGGACACGCGTGTTCTCGCCGAAGCCGGGCCAGAGGAACGCGCCGTCGTCGGACTTGCGGAACCAGTTGACCAGATAGACCTTGGGCAGTTTGGACTCGTCGTGCTGTTTGCCGATGTCGAGCCAGTGGCCGAGGTAGTCGCCGGCGTTGTAGCCGATGAACGGCAGCATCGCCATCGGGTCGCGGCGCACGACGCCAACCTGGCCGGTGGCAGCCGCGGTGGTCTCAGAGGAGAGGGTGGCGCCGATGAAGGTGCCGTGCTGCCAGTCGCGGGCCTCGGTGACCAGCGGCACCGTGTCCTTGCGCCGTCCACCGAAGAGGATGGCCGAGATCGGGACGCCGTTGGGCTCGTAGTATTCCGGCGCCAGCGTGGGCAGCTGCTCGATCGGGGTGCAGAAGCGGCTGTTGGGGTGGGCGGCCTTGGTGCCGTCCTCGCCGTCTGCCGGGGTCCAGTCGTTGCCGTGCCAGTCGGTCAGCTGCTCAGGCGTCTGCTCGGTCATGGCCTCCCACCACACGTCGCCGTCGTCGGTGCGGGCGACGTTGGTGAAGATGGAGTTGCCGCGCTCGATGGTGTGCATCGCGTTGGGGTTGGTGCCGTAGCCGGTGCCCGGCGCGACGCCGAACAGACCGAACTCGGGGTTGACGGCATACAACCGGCCGTCCTCACCGAAGCGCATCCAGGCGATGTCGTCGCCGACCGTCTCGGCCTTCCATCCGGGCAGGGTCGTGTCGAGCATCGCCATGTTGGTCTTGCCGCAGGCGGACGGGAACGCGGCGGCGATGTAGTGGACGGCGCCCTCGGGGCTGGTCAGCTTGAGGATCAGCATGTGCTCGGCCATCCACCCGCCGTCGCGGGCCATGACCGAGGCGATGCGCAGCGCATAGCACTTCTTGCCGAGCAGGGCGTTGCCGCCGTAGCCGGAGCCGTAGGACCAGATGGCCCGCTCCTCGGGGAAGTGGACGATGTATTTGGTCTCGTTGCACGGCCATGCAACATCACTAACGTCGTCTCCGTTGGCATTGCGAAGGGGCGCGCCGACCGAGTGCAGCCCCTTGACGTAGTCGGCCTGCAGCTCCTCCATCGTGGCCAGCACCGGGTCGCCCACGCGGGCCATGATGCGCATCGAGGCCACGACATACGCACTGTCGGTGATCTCGACGCCAAACATGGGCTCGTCGGCGTCAAGGTGACCCATGACGAAGGGGATCACATACATCGTGCGACCAGCCATGGAGCCGGCGAAGAGGTCGTTGAGGATGCCCTTCATCTCGGCCGGGTCCATCCAGTTGTTGGTGTGGCCGGAGTCCTTCTCGTCCTGCGAGCAGATGTAGGTGCGGCCCTCGACCCGGGCGACGTCCTCGGGGTCGGAGGCGGCGTAGAACGAGTTGGGCTTCTTGTCCTCGGCGAGCGGCACGAAGGTGCCGCCCTCAACCAGCAGGGCGTTGATCTCGCGGCTCTCCTCGTCGCTGCCGGTCACCCACACGACCTCGTCGGGCGTGGTGTGGGCAGCGACCTGGGAGACCCAGTCCGCAAGCTCGGTATGACGGGTGCTCCCGCGCGTGCTGATCGTCGTCATTGCTTCGCTCCTGTGCTCGTTGGCTACGCTGCCAGACCTGGCTCCCAACCTAACGCGGCAGTGTGTCGGCGTCACAGTCGGAGTGGAGGCCAAGGCGGGTGAGGTGGGTCACGCCGATTTCGTGCGTGGGCAAGGACTCCGGTAGTCTCATCCCTCGTTGCCGTTCGGCAACCGTGCGCCCGTAGCTCAACGGATAGAGCATCTGACTACGGATCAGAAGGTTAGGGGTTCGAATCCCTTCGGGCGCGCTCTGTGTTGAGACAGACCAAGCGAGACGCCTCCGGGATGCCGGGGCGTTTCGTGGTTTGTGGCTGAGGCGGCAACGCATCGTGATGCTATGATGTTGTGATGCGGACCACGCTCGAGATCGACGACCAGGTCATGGCCGCAGCACGCTCACTGGCCCGCAGTCGGGGGACGTCTGTCGGCGCTGCGGTCTCCGAACTCGCGCGTCGGGGGCTCATGCAGTCGGCAGGTGCGCGAGTCGATGCTCACTACAGTCCGTTCCCCGTCATGGTCGGCGATGAGGGGGTCCTCGTGACGGATGAGCTCATCGCCGAACTGCGCGATGACTGAGCCTCCGGTCACCCTGTTCGACGTCAACGCTCTCGTCGCCGTCGCGCTCACGACGCACCAGCACCACCACGCCGCGCACCGACACCTGCGCGCCCTTGACGGCACGTGGGCGACTGCCTCCCTCACCGAGGCCGGCCTATTCCGGTTGCTGCTCAACCCTCTCGTCACTGGTTCACAGCGGCTGGCCGCTGACGTGGGCGCGGTCCTCCAGGGCATGCGGGGTGATCCGCGGTGGACCTTCCTGGAGGACGCGACCTCGCTGGCCGATCCCATCGTTGACACCACGGTCTTGATGGGTCACCGACAGGTCACCGACGTGCATCTGGTCAACCTGGCGGCGCGGCACGGGGGCGTGCTCGCAACCTTCGACGCGGGCATCAGGTCATGGCTCGCCCCGGAGGATCGTCACCACATCGTCGTGATCCCCGCGTGAGCCACCCTTGCCGCGCCAGGTCCTAGGCTCACGGGCATGACGACCGCGACGGCTGTGGGGCGGCAGCCGTCTCACCGCCGCAAGCGCGGGCTCGTGGGTGCCGCAGTGCTCAGCGTCGCTGCCCTCACCATCTGGCTCGTCGTGGGCTGGGACCACATCGTCACGCCCGACGTGGACGACGTCGGGCCGGTCGATGCGGTCTTTGTGATCGGTCCGGCCGAGACCCGGATGCCGCACGCAATGGACCTCATGGGTGAGGCGGAGGCGTCGCTGCTGCTGTCGACGACGTCGGTCGATCCCGAGACGGGTCAGCCCTACCCGCGCGACTATTGCGGACTGGAGCGGGCGGCATACCGCATCGAGTGCGTGATCCCGGAGCCCTACAGCACCACGGGCGAGGCCCGTCTGCTGGGTGAGCGAGCTGAGGCGCAAGGATGGTCCCGGGTGGCGGTCATCACCAGCACGCCCCACGCCGCGCGCACCCGGCTGCTGATGGAGCGGTGCACGGACGCCGAGGTGCTGATCTGGACGGTGGATGACGACTGGGACCTGGGCGGCTGGGCACGGGAGTTCGCCTATCAGTCGGCCGCGTGGGTGAAGACCCAGGTGGTGAGGGGCTGCTGACCGGCGCGGATGTTGACACGGCCCCGGTTAGGGTTCTGCACATGCAGGATCCCGCGGCTGCCGCCGTTCCCGTCGACGTCCGCGTGCGGTTCGCCCACGCCAGCGTGCAGACGGTGGCGGGCGACTGTGGGGCCGACCTGATCCACATCAAGGGGCCGTCGGTCGACCCAGAGACCAACCCTGGCCGTCGCTCCGGCACCGACGCCGACGTGCTGGTCCGTCCGCAGCACGTGCCGGCTCTCGTCGAGGGTCTGGCCGAGGCCGGCTGGGTCAGGTGGGCCAACTTCGACGAGGGCTCCCGCTTCGAGCACGCCGCATCTTTCCACCACCAGCAGTTCGGCATGCTCGACGTGCACCAGAACTTCCCCGGCCTGCACAACGCCCCCCGGGAAAACTTCGAGGAGCTGTGGAGAGGCCGCCGCTGGGTGGAGATCGGGGGGGTGGACTGCGCCGTCCCCGATCGACTGTCGGAGCGTCTCATCCTGCTGCTGCACGCGGCCCGCACCAGCCCCGGTCACGTCGACGTCACGAACCACTGGGACCGTCTCGACCAGGACGAGCGGGACCGGCTGGATCAGCTCGCCGAGTCGCTCGGGGCGACGGTGGGGCTGGCCCTCGCGACGGGGCGTGCGGATGCGGTTGCCGGGCACCGCGAGGTGGCGCTGTGGAAGGAGTATGGCGAGGGCGAGCGTCTCGAGGAGTGGCTCGCCCGGTGGCGGGCGGCACCGTCAGCACGTGCCCGGCTTGCCCTGCTGGCGCGTGCTCCCCGCGTCAACCGGTTCGCGCTCGCGGAGCGGCTGGGACGCCAGCCCACCCCGGCCGAGGTCCGCCGGGAGTGGTGGCACCGGACCCACCTCGGACTCACCAGCGTCGGTCAGCGGCTGCCCGGGCCGCTGCGACGGGGGCCGCGTTGACGACTCGCTACCAGCGACCGGACCATCTCGGACTCATCGAGATGGACGGAGAGGCCGACACCTGGCCGTCGGCCTACCTCGCAATCCTGCCCGCGGGCCCGATCCACACGCTCGACCCGACGGGCTACCTGATCTGGTGCACGGCCGTCGATGTCGGGGAGGAGACCGAGGTGATCGCGGAGGTCTGTGTCATCACCGGCGAGACCGCAGGCCACATCGGAGCCGATGTCACCGCCTTCCTCGGCGAACTGGTCCGCATGGGTCTGCTCAAGGCGGGGCCGGAGTCCTGAGCTGTCAAGCCGAAGGTCACTGAACTGCTGAACGACGCGTTACCATACCGAGGTATAAGCCCGCAGGTGGGAGAGTGCCTTGACGTTTCAAGAATTTGCCTATGCGATGCGCCAGCGCTGGCGCATCGTTGCGGCGATGGTGATCCTCGGGCTGGCGGTCATGACCGTGATCACCATCCAGACGCCCAGAGTCTATGAGTCCTACACGCGGATCTACTTGCTGGCCACGGGCGTAGACGACCGGGGCAACCTCTACAGCATGCCGCAGACCGAGAAGGAGACGCTGGTCCAGGTCGCTGCCTCTCCGGTCATCCTTGACGCGACCCGCGAGGCACTGGGATATGAGGGTTCGGTCCCGGTGAGCATCGGTGCCACTGCCTCTGGCGAGACGTCGCTGCTCGACTTCCGGGCCAGCAGCGACTCCCCCGAGCGCGCCGCTGAGATCGCCACGACCGCACCTCAGGTGCTGGCAGGGGTCGCCCGCAACTACGCACCGAGCCTGGCGATGAGTGGCAATGAGGTCGAGGCCCAGGTCGTCGCTCCGGCGACCCGGAGTGCCCTGCCGATCACCCCTGACGTGCGCAACAATCTGATCACCGGCGTGCTTGGGGGCCTCCTCGTGGGCATCGGGCTGGCACTACTGCGGCATACCTTGGACAACCGCATCCGGGGCAGCCGCGAGTTGGCCATGCTGTCCGATCGTCCGCTCCTCGCGATGATCCCCATCACGAGCAACAACGACGACCCGGGGCACGACCTCTACATGGAGGCCGACCCGTTCGGCCCCCAGGCCGAGGCAGCCCGGCAGCTTCGCACCAACATCCACTTTGTGGACGTGACTGCGGGCAAGCACTCGTTCATGATCACCTCTTCCCTTCCCGGCGAGGGCAAGACGACGACAGCCGTCAACCTCGGCCTAGCCATCGCCGACTCCGGGTTGAAGGTTCTGTTGATTGACGCCGACTTGCGGCACCCGAACGTTGCCAACGCTCTCGGCATTGAAGGTGCGGTTGGCCTCACCACGCTTCTGGTCGGCGCGGCCAAGCCAGAGGATGTCATCCAGCAATGGGCCGGCACGAGCCTGCACGTCCTGGCAGCCGGTGAGGCTCCGCCCAACCCCAGCGAGCTCCTGGGCTCTCGGGCGATGAAGGAACTGTTTGAGCAGCTCTCCGAAGAGTTCGACTTCATCCTCGTCGACTCGCCACCCGTGCTCCCGGTGACCGACCCGCTGGTCATCAGCCAGTTGACCGGAGGGGTGGTCATGGTGGTGGCCGCCACCGAGACCCGTCGCCGGCACCTCGCCGAGGCGCTCCGGGTCCTGAAGACCGCAAGCATCGAGGTGGGTGGCTTCGTGGTGACTAAGGCCGAGTCCACACCGAAGTCCTACGGTTATTACTACGGCTCTAACCGTGAGCAGGGTCAGGGCGAACCGACCACACGCAGGGAGCACAGCCGGCGCCAGGACCGCGGTCGGCGCAAGCGCACCGCAATGGCAAACCAGCGGGCACCACGAGCCAGGGAGGCGGCTGAGTCGCGCGAGCAGCGGGAGAGCGTTCGCGACGCCGCCCGCTCACCGATTGAGCACGTCAGCTCGCGGCACTCCTACTCCGACGACTGAGGCAGCGGTTTGTCGCGCACAATCAGCGTCCGTGGGAGGCCAGCCGCGCTGGCATTCGCCCCTGAAGATCTCCGGACACAGTCGACCTACATCGGTATGTTCGTCGCTGGCATGGCGCTACCCCTGGACGGAATCACTGTCCTGGGTTATCCGATCAGCACCGGTGCCGCTCTGCTCGTCTTTCTTGTCACAATCCTCAACAACCCGATTGCGACGCACCGCCTGGTCCCGGCTTGGATCATGGCGGCCGCCCTCGCCGTGCCGCTGTGGTTAGCGGTGTCTGCCTGGCAGAACGAGCAATGGACGTTCAGCCGGTTGGGGACGGCCGCTGCATGGGCAGGACTCATCTTCGTCGTCGGGACGGGGCGGGCGCATGCGCCATCACTGGCTCGAGGGGCTCTGACCGGCCTCATCGTGGCGGTCGTCACCTTCTACGCGGGGCTGAGCCCGAACACGTATGACTGGCGACTCACCGGCTGGATCTCGGATCCCAACGGTGTCGCGATGACGGTCCTCGCCCTCGGAGTGCCATCGACGGTTTGGGCGACACGACGTCCGTGGGTCCAACTCGTCCTCATGGTGTTCTTGTCTGGGATGGTTCTCGCCACACTGTCGCGCACCGGCATCTTCGCACTTTTCCTTGCCTTCGCGTGGGTGCTCGTCCTTCGCAAGCAGAACCTCATCGGGGCCGTGCTCGCCGCGTGGCTGGCGGCGTATGTGTTTGAGAACGCACCCGACAGGATCAAGTACTGGGGCCCCTTCGACGATCGTGGTGGCAGCGACGCCCTGCGTGAGCGCGTCCTCGCGGCCGAGAAGGAACTGGTCGCGACGCATCAGTGGATCGGGCATGGCCCGGGGACGGCCACGGTGGAGGTGGCAGACGGCGTGCGCCTGTTCTTCCACTCCAGCTACTTGTCGGCGAGAGTGGAGGGCGGTTGGATCCTGCTCGGTCTCATCCTGGTGGTGGTTGTCGCGGCCTTCCTTCTCCTTGCCCGCACGACCCAGTCGGGGAACACGGGCTGGCTGCAAGCCTCCATCATCGGACTGCTCGTGACCGCTACGAACATCGGTGAGGCACTGCTCACGCCAGCCGCAGCACTCGCGGTTGGTCTCGCCATCAGTTGGTGGGCGAAACGGAGCGCTAACGAAGAGGAGCGGTCGGTGTGAGGGGAAAGATGGTGAAACGAGCGACGACGTTGAGTGAGTCGACTGGCAAGATATACGACCAAGCCAGCGCTGTACCCGCAGAGCCCCGCTCCCTTCAGTTTCTGGTGGTACCTCGATTCCAACTTCGGGGACAAGTTTGACGCCGATGTTGCTCCCGCACTACGGCATAGCCCCGATCCTGCGCGGTCCAAGCCTCGCACGCTTGTTCGGCGTAGGCTCCCTCATCAACGGACTGCCGCCCGACTATGACGGTGATCTGGGGAACTGGTTCATTCGGGTACGAAGACCGCAACGATCTCAACTCAGCGCGCGTCGTCGCGCTTCGAGGGCCCCACACCCGAGACCTCCTTTGTCAGCCGGGTGATGTCTCTCTCTTGGTGATCTGGGACTCCTGGCGAGCCGTGTCATGCGTCCACGGTCCAAGAGGTGGCGGCTCGGGGTCGTGCCCCACAAGACGCATGCGCGTCACGAGCGATTACCTCTTGGCGGGCTAGGTTCGGCAGCGGAGTGACCTTCAACGACGTCACAAGGCGGCCAGAGGCTGTCATTGCGCAGATCAGTCGCTGCGAGGAGATTATGTCTACGTCGCTTCACGGCGTGGTCATTGCTGCCTCCTATGGCATTCCAGCAGCTTGGGGCTCCCTGTCAGCCATTGAGGGGCGGCGACTTCAAATTCATCGATCACGATGCAGCGGTTGAGGCGGCCCCTCGCAGGATTGAGCCAGACATTGCCAATTCGCTAGACAGGCTGATTCAGGCCACTCTTTCTTGGACTCAGGCATCGTCCGAGAACTCATCCAGGGAATCGAGAGGGCAACCGAGAAGAGTGCGATCAGAAATGACAGAAAGCCTCTTCAATCCGCTGCTGCTCTGGCAGCGTCAAGTGCGAGGTGATCCCACGCTGCCGATGGCCAGGCCGCGTCCTACTGGTAGTCGGTGAAGTCCAGGAGCATTCCGTTCTCGACTCGCACGTGCTCGAGATACTTGAGTTGCAACGGGTGGTACACCTTGCCCAGCAGGTCTGTCCACGACACTGGATAGCCGACCACGTCACCGCGGACGCCGCCCGGGTGGTCCGCCGCCTGAGGGCCGACATAGTCAAGCAGGCGATCGACCTGGCGCAACCACTCCCCGGTGAACGGTGTGTGCGGACGACAGATCATCGCGCCGCACCCAACCAGGCGCGGGTGGTGCATAGCCAGGTCGAGTCCGAGGCGACCCGGTAGCCGTGCCACCGATGCTGCGGTGAGTTCGCGGTAGGACATCAGCCAGGCACCTTCGTCGAAGTCCATCCTGGAGAAGAACGGAGCCCACGTCATTCGGGGCGCCTTGATGTCCGACCAACCTCCGCCATAGTGATGAAGAAGGTAGGCCCGCAAGTAGTCAGAGCGATGCACGAGGGAGAGGTGCGCGTAGGCGTGGTGGATCGGATGGCCTTCCACCACCCACTCGGAGAGATTGTCCGGTGTCACCAACTCGACCGGGACACCGAGTGTCTCTCTCATCTGCGCAAGATTCGTAGCCCTAGCGAAGGTCAGGTCGTTCTCGCCCGTCCAAGCGGCGAACACTCGGCGTGGCGCTGCTGACGGCTCGAGTCGGTCAGGTGCCTCCCAGGCGAGGAATGACCTCCGGTAGCGGGATGGGTCAAACTTGTAGGGACGAAGTGCTGAGTAGGGGGTTGCCGCTGCCGTAGCAGCGGCGAACTTCGCGGCTTTGGCCGCTCGTTGCGTCCGTTTCGTCACCACGAACGCCTGGTGCTTCCCCTGCTTCGCCAGGTTTCTGGCCTGGTCCCCGAGTCCCATGCCTGGCACCTTACAGAACCACCCTGTCCGCGCCCAGGGCTGCCTCTCGTGTCCAACGATGTTCACGAGTTGTCGCGTGCTCACGAGATGGACGACCGTGTTGCCACGCGCATAGGGCTACCTGAAGGTGTGTGTCGGCAACGCTTGAAGATGAGGCCGATGGAACGCGCGAAAGCGAGGCCATGGTCACGCCAGCAACCTCTACACCCTCATCTGTGAAGAGGCACTTTCTCATCTGTGAAGAGCTGGCTAAAGGTGTCGCACGCCTCTGGTCTGGGCAGCATTAGATGCAGTAGCGATCCCAGAGGTCTTCGAACAGGCTTCCCGGGTGATGGCCGTTCTTGTTGAAGCCCGCATCTCGGCGCGATAATTCGTTCCACAGGTGGATGCCGTAGGCCCCGTGGATCACTTTCTCGATTTCGACCGTGAGCGGTTCGTATGATTTCCGCCATTCGACATCGCGGATGGAATAGAAGACGTGCTCCGGCAAGGCCTCACGTGTCCGTCCGAGGTGCTCTGCGGCCTGCGTGAAGCCGCTCGGACCAAGTTCACCCCATTGAACATTCGCCCGCTTGTTCCCTTCCAGCAGACGGCGTTTGAGTTTCTCGCGAACCCGCACAAGGGTGTCGTACGGGACGATCCGGTTGGGTGAGATACATAAATCTGCCATCCACCGCGCGAGAGGGTCGCCGGCCGGTAGCCCGAGGACTGCAATGTTGATCCTGAGGCGGCTCTCCCAGCCGAAAACGGACGCTGAGTCAAATCGAAAGGGCTGAAGACATACCATATCGGTGTCTACCCATATGCCGCCGTGCTTGTGGAGCACTTCGTAGCGGAACCAGTCCGCGAACCCGGCGATCGAACCACGGCCTGCATAGGAACTGCGGCCGCCGTAATAGAAGATCTCGCCCTCGGGAATCGTCGAACTGGCGTCGGTGACGGTGACGTCTGGAGGGACTCCGTGTGGCTCGTCGTAGCAGTGTAGGTGGACCTTGTGGCCCTGCGCGACGAACGAACTGAGAGAGAGTTGCTCAACTCGGGTCAGTGCTGGACCGTGCCAGAAGGAATGGATTACCGGGAGTTTAGCAAGGGTGGGCACTCCGGAAGTCTAGTATGTGTCGCTTGCCATCGTGATGGGCCACCGGATTCGGCGCCGTTGGCATCTCTCGAATCCAACGGGACCGCGATTCCCGCTCGTCTAGCCCAGCCCGAGTCATGCCGCTCGTGGGTAGGGTCGTCGGTGGCGTTCGTTCGCAGGGTCCGGGGCGACGGCCGGCCGTGCAGATCGCCGAACGCCAGCGCGGACGTGACAAGCCCGACATCGGACCGGCTAGTCCCGGCTAGTCCCGACCAGCCAGTCTCACACTCACAGTTCCACTCAGTGCCGTCGTGGTGGCGCCTTGAGATGAAGCGAGGCAGCAACCCCACCCAAACAAGGCGAAGCACGATTACGTCGAGCGACGTGCGCTGGGACCCGGGTGGCGTTACCATGCAACCCGGACGAGCGCTGCTGGGACTACGGTGGCGTGGTGAACGTCACCATAGTCATCCCCTGCTACAACGAAAGCGCCGGAAACCTGCGTGAGGCAGTGGCCTCCGCCGAGGCGCAAGGGCCCGGGGTCGAGGTGGTCGTCGTAGACGACGGCTCCACTGACTCCGCCACAGTTACTGCGCTCGACTCGTTGGGTGTCCCAGTTGTCCGCACCGCAAACTTCGGCTTGCCCAGCGCCCGCAACACGGGTATCCGATCCGGGACGGGACGGTACATCTTTCCGCTCGACTCCGACGACAGGATCGACCCAGGTCACGTCCAAGCACTCGTTAGGCACCTTGACGAGCACCCAGACACCACGATCGCATGCACTACCTGGCAGGAGTTCGGCAATCGCGCTCACCGCATCGTGCCACCCCAGGAGACCACCGGAGTCGAAATGGCAGAACGCTGCACCATCCTTGCCGCCAGCATGTTCCGACGCTCTGACTGGCTGCAGCTCGGGGGCTACCATGATGGCGCTCGGGATGCCTTCGAGGACTGGGAGTGGTGGGTTCGACTCCTGCTCGCCCGCGGTGGCGTTGCGCGTTTGGTTGCCGGGCCGGTGCTGCGCTACCGGATCCGGAGCACATCGATGAACGTCGACAAGCACAGCGGCACCGCTGCCCTAACGCGCACCCGGCAACTTATGCTGGCCGGGAACCCCGACCAGATCGACGTGCTGGCGCGCGCCTTTCTTGTGCACGACTACGATGTCGCGTACTTCCTCGGACAGCAACAGTCTCCGATCGCAACAGAGGCCACCGAGCAGGCACGCTACTGGGCAGGTCGTTACGGCAGGATCGAGGGAGTAAGGGGCGGCCTCGGACGTTTGGCTCACCGGGTGCTCCGGCGGCTACCCCACAACGGCTGAGGTCCGTCACCGGGCGTGCGAAACTTTGAGTGTTGTCGTAACCAACTCTGACCAGACATGAGATGTGAGGTCGCCGTGCCCTCGAACGCTCCCCACAGGGAGTCCGAGCTGCGCACAGACGTGCGGATGCTCCGTGTCCTCTTCAGGCTGGTGCCATGGCGCATGCGGCATCGGGTGCTGCTTGTCGCGGTAGCGTCGGCGCTGGTGTCTGTCCTGGACATTGTTGCAGTGGCGACGATGCTGCCACTGACACAGATGCTCACGAGTTCCGGCGAGCTTCCTTCCTCGGTGGAGGACTACCTCGTGCCCGTGGTTGGCACCAGCGACCGACAGAGCCTCCTCCTGATCCTCGCGCTCATCGTGGGGGGCGCGTTCGTCGTCAAGAACGTGCTGACCATTGTGTTGCGTTGGTGGAGCATCGGAGTGACTCAGGAGGCATCATCTGCGGCGCAGAGTGCGATGTTGCGGCGATATGTCGGCAGTTCCTACGTGTCTCACCGACGTCGGTCCAAGGCCACAGTCCTCCAGGTGGTTAGTTCGGCCGTTCCTGCTTCGTTCGGCTCCGTCCTGTTGGCTTACATCAGCATCCTCGTGGACGGTCTCACCATCCTGATGCTCTTCGCGACCCTGATTGTGCTGGCCCCACTTCCTTCACTCATCGCTGTGGTCATCTTCGGCGGAACAGCCCTGCTCATCGCTCGGGTGCTGAAGCCGTGGGCCATCCGGGTGGCGCTCCGCAGCCTCGATCTCAACACCAGGTCATGGGCGTTCATCAACCCTGCGATCGAGGGCTTTCGCGAGACCCGCATCTTCCGCAAGGAGGAACTCTTTGCACGAAGGTTCGAGGAGAACCGTGCCGAGATCGCTGGGCTCAACCGCAGTGCGACGATCCTTGGAGAGCTGCCGAAGTACCTGCTTGAGATCGTGATGATCGTCGGCATCTTCCTGGTGGCCATGATGCTCTTCGCTATGCACCCAGAGGGTGTTGCCTTCGGGTACCTGGCGGTTTTTGCCGCTGCTGCCATGCGGATCATCCCCGCGCTGAATCGGTTGGTGGCCACCTACAACAGTGTCCGGAACGGACGAGTGTCGCTCAGGTTGGTCGTGAAGGAGGTAGCTGCACTCGACGCCGACACTGAGAGCCGGCGCGGAGCCCGCGAGGAGATGGTCGCGATTCCTGCTGAGGACGACATCGTGGTGCGTGACCTCATTTTCCGATTCCCGGACTCAACCGTTGACGTCCTCCATGACGTGGACGTCACCATTCCTCGCGGCAGCACCATTGCCCTCGTCGGGTCCTCGGGTGCTGGCAAGACCACCTTCGCAGACATCCTCACGGGGCTCTTTGAGCCCACCTCAGGCTCGGTGACGGTCGGTGGTGTGGACATCACAGACCACCCGCGATCCTGGCTCGCCGAGGTCGCGGTGGTGTCCCAGCGGGTGTACGTCTGGGAGGCGACCCTGCGCGACCTAATTACCTTCGGCGATCCAGTTGACTCTGTCGACCAGGATCACCTGGGTGATGTCGTCCGTCGCGCTCGCCTCCAGAACGTCGTGGCGAGTCTGCCGGACGGCCTCGACACTGTGATCGGCGAGTCTGGCTCGCGTCTCTCGGGTGGTCAGATTCAACGTGTAGGAATCGCCCGCGCTCTCTATGCGAACCCATCGGTCCTGATCCTCGACGAGGCAACCAGCGCGCTCGACAATGAGACGGAACACGAGATCACCGCGACGATTCGCGAGCTGCACGGCGAGATCACAGTCATCGTGATTGCTCACCGACTCTCGACGGTGCAGCACGCCGACGAGATCCTCTTCTTCTCGGCCGGCACGTTGAAGGCCCGCGGCACCATGGCTGAACTGCGAGACTCCAATCCGGAATTCGCCCGCCTGGTCGAGTTGGGCTCGCTCCAGGTCGATTCGTGACTCAGAGCCCGAGGCACTCCCTTGGACCGGTCGCATTCGTCACGCCCTGGTCGTTGGACAACACGGGATCCTGGTCAGGCATGATCCGGCCCATGTTTGCTGCGTTGTCCGATGCGATAGAGGTCGTCCCGATGTCGACTGCGGATGCTGGCGACGCGGTGGTCGACCGTCTGGCCATGCGTGTGCTCGACGGCCGTGGCGGGCGGCGGGTGCTGGCAGGTCACTTGGCCGCCAGCTCGCGACGCCGCGGCCGCCTCCTGGCGAAGCGCTTGCGGCGGACCGGTGCACGTGCCGTGGTGGGGGTCGCTGCATCGCAGGACCTCGCGCACCTCGGGGGTCAGTGGTCCGTTACTCACGTGAGCGACGCGACTTTCCACCTCGTCCAGGACTTCTATCCGATCTACTCCTCACTCCAGCCGTGGGCCGCTCGCCAGGGTGGGCTCGTGGAGCGCCGCGCTATCACTCGGGCTCAGTCGGTCGTCACAGCGACGGAGTGGGCCCGGGCATCCGTGATCGACGACTACGGCAAGCCCCCTGGAAGAGTGCACACGATCCCGTTCGGGCCGGGGTGCGACTTAGCTGGTGCTGCACGTCCTGCCGGTGATGCTGGCGCTCCGCTGCGCGTGCTCATGGTGTCGAGTGACTGGGAGCGCAAGGGTGGGCCGCGGGTTCTCGAGGTTGCGTCGCTCCTACGTGACCAGGGCGTTCTGATCGAACTCACGGTCGTCGGCGACCACCCAGTGCTGCCGCCTTGGGTGCGCGGCGTTGGACGGGTCCCCCACGACGATATGCCTGGGTACTACGCCACGCACGACGTCCTGCTGGAACTGGCGTTGGCTAACGCTGCGGGGGTGACACTGACCGATGCCGCTCATGCGGCGCTTCCGGTGGTAGCGACCCACACCGGCGGCACCGCGACGATCGTGCTCGATGAGAAGACTGGCCTCCTTGTGTCGCCGAGAGAGGACGCCGTCATCCGCGAGGCGGTGAGGGCTCTTCGGCGTCTCGACACCGACCGTTCCCTTCTGGCGGCTATCTCCGTGAGTGCGCGGGATCACGCCCGGACGCGCTTGAGTTGGGATGGTTGGGCGGCGGATGTCGTTGCACTGGTGGGTCAGGTGCCGTAGAGAGCTGCGACCTTGGCGGCAAAAGCCTCGGGCCCGTATCGGCGGACCACTGATCTCTGTGCCTCGTCGGCCACATCCTGTGCGTCCGCGCTGTGCTCCAGGGCCGAGACGATGCGTTTGACGAACCCCGGCACGTCATCCTCGATACCCCAGAAGAGGGAACGGGGCTCGATTCCTTCGGCCCCGATGCTGGTGGTCACCACGGGCACGCCTGCGAGAAGCGCCTCGATCGTCTTGAACTTGACACCCGCCCCCTCGTGCAGGGGGACAGCAGCGACGGTCGCGTCTGCCAGGACACCGTCAAGGTCGGGCACGAAACCGGTGATCCGCACTCCGGGGCACGCAGCGATGGCCTCCTCGAGCTCTTGGTTGGCACCCGCGCCAATGAGGTCCAACTGGGCAGTCGGCACCTGTGCTCGAACCCGTGGCCACACCTCCTGTCCGAGCCAGAGCGCAGCGGCGTGGTTCTCTGGGCGGATTAGGAACGCCACGAACACGACCCTTGGCACGCTCGGGGGGCGGTGCGTCGGTGTCTCCCCGACCGCGAGCGGAGGGTCGACGACTGTGATGGGGGCGCCGGAGGGCAGGAGGTCCGCGTCCTTCACGCTGAAAACCACGACACGGTCGAGCGCCTTCATCGCCCGACGTTCCGCACGCCGGGCGACGTGAGTCGCAATAGACCACTTCAGCCCCACGAGTCCTCTGCTGTTCCGAGCGAGCCGACCGAACCTCTGGGACTGGACATCGTGGAAGGTCCCGACCAATGTGACCGTCGGAGCCAGTCGGCGGATGCGACGCGCGAGCCGAATAGAGTCCTGCCACTGGAGATCGACAACATCTGCCTTACGCACCATGCCCTGGACGACGGGGTCATGCCGAAGAGCGGCCCGAAGTGACCACGGAGGTTGTCCTGGGTCGACTCTGCGTGCCGCCGCCTCGGCTCGTGCGGCTCGGTCGCTCACAGGGGCGGTGATGAGCGTATGTCGTGGATGACCAGGTAGGCCTGAGGCTCGGAGGACCGACGGAAGCGGGGGCGCGACGACCTGTGTCCGGTCTGCTCCAAGCGTCGTGAGGAGCACCTTCAGGTACTTTCCGCCAGCGTGCTCGATGTCGCGGTGGGGGAGCGCCGAAGTGAAGGTGACGATCCTCATCCCGGCGCCCGCACCCGGAACTTCACATTGCCCGCCAGCCGACCTGCGACCCACGCGCTGTGCATCAGCCAGGGCCTGCGAAGGTCGGAGCGCGAGACCAACTTCCGGGCGTTGAGTAGGTGCATCGCGATCTTGCGTGCTTCCATCTTGGCGCTCACGCGCGGGATGTCCTCAGCCTGATGCTTGCTGTACAGCTGGGCAAAGGACCTGCCGAAGTAGAAGCGCTGTCTTGTGAGTGTTCTAAGGTCAGCGCGTTGCCGATAGAAGACAACCGCAGTCGGTGCGAATCCGACGGACGCGCCCGCGGCTCTCGCGCGCCAGCAGAAGTCGACCTCCTCGTGGCCCGACTCGAACGATTCGTCAAAGCCACCGACTTTCAGCCACACGCTTCGGCGGTATCCCATGTTTCCACCCAGGGCGTAGGTGCGTCCCATACAGACCGGTGGGCCCTCAGCGGTTGGAGACGTGAGAACCGCAGCAACTGTGGGGTCGTTGACTCGTTCAAACGAGATCGCACCCCCAATGACGTCATGTTGATCAAGGCTCCGGACGATGTCAGCCACCCACGACTCGTTCACTAGGTCATCCGCATCACAGTGCAGGATCAGCTCGTGGTCCGTCGCCCTGACCCCCTCGTTGCGCGCGTGGTGCACGCCAGGCCGACTGGGTGCGGACACGACGGTGGCACCCAAGGCCCGGGCGACCTGCGCGGTGTCGTCAGTGGAGCGGTTGTCCACCACGACCACGTCGAAGGGTGGGGCGCCGACCTGAGTAGCTAGAGCCTCCAGCTGCTGGGGCAGAGTGCTGGCAGCGTTGTGTGCCGGGATGATCACGGCAACGCGCTGGGGCATGGTGGCGGCCTTTCGAGGGAGGGCAGGTCGAGGCTATCTGACCAGGCAGCAACTACCCTGAGGTCGTCCACTCTCGATCGAAGGAAACTAGCCGCATGGGCAGCGTCGGTCTCTCAGTCGTCATCCCCCACTTCGGAGATCCTGCTCCGACGCTGGCGACCGCTCGGGCAGTGCTGGCGCAAGCGGGGGCGGTGCCCAACGGTGTCCAGGTCATCGTGAGCGACGACGCATCGCCCACACCGTTTCCGGAGGTCGAGGGCGTCGAAGTCGTCCGGAGGAAGGAGAACGGCGGCTTCGGGGCGAACGTAAACTCCGGGGCTGCTATCGCACAGCACGAACTCCTCCTCATCCTCAACAGTGATGTCGAAATCGGCCCTGCCTTCGTCGTGGACCTACTGGCTGCTGCAGAGCCGTGGATGCCCGCGGTGGTCTCTCCCTGGGTGGTCGGTGAGACGGGTGCCTACCAGTGGGTGGGGCGCCACTTCCCGACGGTGGGGCACCAGGCGGTCGAGTGGCTGACACCGCTCGCCCGCTGGCGGCACCTGCGTCCCGTCCATGAGGCGGTCGGCCACGATACCTCGGCGGAGCAGGGCACCGACACGGTCGTCGAATGGGTGATGGGTGCGTGCATGTTGCTTCCGGAGGCGGACTTCCGGGCGGTCGGGGGATTCGACGAGAACTACTTCATGAACTCCGAAGAGGTCGACCTGCAGCGTCGGCTGAGGGAGCGTGGACTGCCTTCGATCGTCCTCGGCGGAGTGACGCTGACGCATGCTGGCCACGGCTCGTCAGACCCGCTTCGTCGACGACGCTGGTTGGTCGACTCCCGAGCGCGGTATGCCGAAAAATGGGGGTCGCCGGCCCGCCTGAGATTGACGCTGAGCGCAGCGACCGGGGCCAACTTGGCGGTCAACGCCGCCCGGAGCCTCGTGGGCCGCAATGTCGAAGCAAAGTCCGTAGCGCGTCAGGAGTGGGATCTCATCTGGGGCAGGCGACGTGGGTGAACGCGTCCTGGTCGTCGGCCCCGCCTTCCACGGCTACTCCGAGTCGCTCGCCACAGCGCTTCGCGTCCTCGACCATGAGGTCGCGACGCACCCGTACGACCTCTATGCCACTGTGGGCGACAAACTACGCAACAAGGTGCGTTATGAGTTGCCAGAGAGGCTCGGGCGTCCCGAGGGGGACCGTCGACGTCGTCAGGATCTGACCGTACGCGCGATTGCCGCCCTCCGGGCCGCCAGGCCCGACGCGGTCGTTGTCATCCGCGGAGACCTCCTGGGCGCCGATTTCTGGCAGACGGCCGAGGCGCTGAAGGCGCGGACCGTGCTCTGGCTGTATGACGAATTGCGCCGGATGGAGCACGACCCCGAGACCCTGCGACGCGTCGACACTCTGATCACCTACTCTCCGCTGGATGCAGAGTCGCTCCGCGCCTCCGGTGTTGAGACTCATTGCATCGCCAACGCCTTCGACGACACCTACGAGATCCGTCCGGAGCCGGTGGAGTCGTTCCTATTCGTTGGGGCTCGCTATCCCAACCGGCAGCGAGCTGTGGAACGCCTCGTGGCAGCGGACGTGCCGGTGCTCGCAGTGGGCCGCGACTGGTCGCATCACCTTTTCGACCGGTTGCGCACGTGGCAACTCGCCCGTCCGGATGTGCCGGCGCGGCGCGACGTCTCCCGTAGTGAGGCCTACAACCTCATGGCGGGGGCACTGGGCTCGCTCAACATCCACACGGACCAGGACGGCTTCACGATGCGCACCTTTGAGACGGGTGGCGCGGGAGGGCTGCAACTGATCGACCGACCCGACGTGAGCGAGTTCTATGACCCCGGCACTGAGGTGGCGGTCTTCACCTCCGAGGAGGAGATGGTCGAACTCGCCCGCCGGGCCGTCGCCGACCGTTCGTGGGCTCGGAAGATCGGGGAGGCCGCACGACGCCGCACGCTAGCCGAGCACACCTTCGTGCGTCGTGCCCGCAAGCTGGAGCAGGTATGGGGCTGAACCACCCCCGAGATCTGGAAGCCTGGCAGCGGTGGCAGGCGTCGCATTCGCGACTTCGGCAGGTCAAACACGTGATCCGGACGAGCGACCCTCCATCGTTCGTGATCGAGACCCCCGAGGGTGCGGACGTCCTGATCGCGCACGACAGCTGGTCGCCGACCAGCGGCCACGCACTGACCGCACCCGCGAGCCACCTGGACGCCGCACGAGTCGCCCACCTGCATCCGCCGGGCCGTGGCCTCACCGACGCCGTGCCGGTAGAACTCACTGCAACTGACGTAGGAGTGCCCGACTCGTTGCGCGGTGTCCGAGTGGTGGTGGCGCTAGGGCACTTCTTGGGTGCGGGGCGGCTGGCTCACGGGTGGGCACTGGCGCTCGGCGTGCCATTCGTGACGGTGCAGCACGGACTCCTCGCCCCCTCGATGGCCCCGCTGGCCGTCGACACTGTGCTGCTCGCATGGACCGCAGAAGACGCCGACTTCTGGTGCTCCGGACGGAACGACGTCGCGACGCACGTCGTGGGTTCACAGCTGCTCTGGAGCGCGGCGCAGCAACCCGGGACAGTTGCTGACGAGCGGCCGGTCTTCCTCGGCCAGCTCCATGGAGCCGAGCTGCCGCGCCGGGGCTTTGCCCGCGCCAGCCAGCAGTTCTGCCGGGCGACGGGCGCGACCTACCGCCCCCACCCTGCGGAGAAGGACAAGTTGTCGACGCTCCAGCACAGGCTGTGGGAACGCCGAGGGATGGAGATCGACCGAGACGGCGGCTCGCTTTCCGAGATCGACCGTCCCGTGGCCAGTGTCTTCTCCACCGGAGTGCTTGAGGCGGCTGCACGTGGGCTCCCAGCGTGGGTCCACTACGATCGACCTCCAGAGTGGCTCTCGCAGTTTTGGGAGCGCTATGGCATGTCCCGGTGGGGCCGGGACCCCCACCCCACCCAGCCCCGCGGCATACCGGAGGGCGAACCCGCCCGCCGGGTCGCCGCCCTGATAGAAGAGATGGCGAAGCCGTGACCACCCTGTGCCTCATCCCCGCCCGCGGCGGGTCCAAGGGCATCCCTGGCAAGAACCTGCGCGAGGTGGCCGGCAAGCCGCTCATCGTGTGGACGATCGAGCAGGCGCTGGAGGCGGAGAGCAACCTCGACGTAGTCGTCTCGACCGACTCCGAGGAGATCGCCGAGATTGCCCGTCAGCAGGGTGCAGACGTGCCGTTCCTGCGACCGTGCGAGTTCGCCACCGACACCGCGACGTCGGAGTCCGTCGTCGAGCACGCCATCGCCTTCCGC
Organism: Ornithinimicrobium cryptoxanthini; assembly: GCF_023923205.1. Lineage (NCBI taxonomy): Bacteria > Bacillati > Actinomycetota > Actinomycetes > Micrococcales > Ornithinimicrobiaceae > Ornithinimicrobium > Ornithinimicrobium cryptoxanthini. Next base: position 276,448 of record NZ_CP099490.1, read on the forward strand.
ACGGAGCAGGGCCGCCGTCCCGACCAGGTGATGCTGCTGCAGGCCACTTCACCCGTCCGCATGCGCGGCACGCTCGACCGAGCGATGGTCGAGTTCACCGACAAGGGCGTCGACACCCTCGTCGGCGTGGTCCCCCGGACACCCTTCTATTGGGAGGACGGCCCTGAACCGCGGGCGCAGTATGACGTGATGGCCCGCCCGCGGCGGCAGGACCTCACCCGGTCGACCTACCGCTACTTCGAGAACGGCTCGCTCTATGTCACGCGGACCGAGATCTATGAGACCCAGCACAACCGCATCGGCGGCCGGGTCGCCCTCTTCATCCTCGACGAGGCAGAGGGCATCGACATCGACACCCTGCACGACCTCGCCGTCGCCGAGGAACGACTCCGCGAACTGAAGGAGAGCTTCTCGTGATCATCGAGCGCCACCTCACCCCTTTTGTCGTCTATGCCGAGGACCCGGTCCTGGCGGCGCTGGAGAAGATCACCGCCAACAAGACCGGAATCGTCTTCGTCGTCTCCGAGCACGGGCACCTGCGGGGGTCGCTCTCCGACGGGGACTTCCGCCGCTGGCTCACCTCGACACCCAAGGCCGACCTGACGGTCTCGGCGGCCACGGTTGCGAACCCCTCGCCCGTCACGGTCTCGATCGACCAGGCGGTGCGCGCCACTGACCTGTTCCGGCCAGGCGTGGACATCATCCCGCTGGTGGACGACAAGGGTCACGTGGTGGCCGTGGCCCTCAACCGCGCTGCGGAGTTCCGGATCGGGCGACGGGCCGTTGGCCCGGAGAGCCCGGCGCTGCTGATCGCAGAGATCGGCAACAACCACAACGGCTCCGTCGAGACGGCCAAGCGCCTGGTCGACGAGGCCGTGGTCGCTGGTGCCGACGTGGTGAAGTTCCAGCACCGTGACATGGATTCCCTCTATCGGCAGTCGGGTGAGGACGCCCACGCCGGCGAGGACCTCGGCGCGCAGTACACGCTCGACCTGCTGCGCAAGTTCAACCTCTCCACCGAGCAGCTCTTCGAGATCTTCGACCACTGTCGGGACCGCGGCATCGAGGTCATGTGCACCCCGTGGGACCGCAAGAGTGTCGATGACCTGATGCAGTGGGGTGTGCCTGCCCTGAAGGTGGCCTCCGCAGACCTCACCAACCACGACCTCTTGACCTACATGGGCCAGCAGGGCGTCCCGCTCATCGTGTCCACGGGCATGTCCACCGAGACCGAGATCCGCGAGAGCGTCGAGGTCATCCGCAGCACGGGGGCACCGTTCGCGGTGCTGCACTGCCAGTCGACCTACCCAGCACCGTTCAAGGACGTCAACCTGCGCTACATGCGGCGACTCGCCGAAATCGCCCAGGCACCGGTCGGCTACTCCGGTCACGAGCGCGGCTACCACATTCCCCTCGCCGCGATCGCCCTCGGTGCCAAAGTCATCGAGAAGCACTTCACCATCGACCGGTTCATGGAGGGCAACGACCACAAGGTCAGCCTGCTGCCTGGGGAGTTCGCCGAGATGGTGCAGCGCACCCGTGAGCTCGAAGAGGCGCTCGGCTCGGACGGCCCCCGTGCGGTCTCGACCGGCGAGAGCATGAACCGGGCCAACCTGGCCAAGTCCCTGGTCGCAGCGCGGCCGGTCACGCAGGGAGAGTTGCTCGCCGAGCAGGACATCACCATCAAGAGCCCCGGCCGGGGGTTGCAGCCCAACTCCCGTGCCGAGCTTGTGGGACGGGTCGCCAAGCGGGACATGGCCGAGGGCGACTTCTTCTTCCCCAGCGACCTGACCGACGAGGCGCTCCACGGTCGGCAGTACTCCTTCAACCGGCCCTGGGGCGTGCCGGTCCGCTATCACGACGTCGAGCCGCTCACCCGGGACTGCACGCCCGACTTCCTCGAGTTCCACTACTCCTACAAGGACCTCGAGATCGACGCCGACGCGGTCTTCACCGAGTCGCTCCCGATGGGCTACACCTGCCACGTGCCCGACCTGTTTTCCGGCGACTTCATCCTCGACCTAGCCTCGTTCGACGACGGCATCTGGAAGCGGTCGATCGACGAGCTCCAGCGCTGCATCGAGGCCACGACGTCACTGCGGAAGTGGTTTGACCAGCCGACCGAGCCGGTGCTCGTCTGCACGATGGGCGGCTTCACCCCGGACCGGCACCTCCCGGCCGCTGAGCGTCCCCGGCTCTATGCACGGATCGCCGAGGCCTTGGAGCGGGTCGACACCAACGGGGTGATCCTCACCGCCCAGACACTGCCCCCCTTCCCGTGGCTGATGGGCGGCCAGCAGTTCCACAACCTGTTCATGGACCCCCGGGACACGGTCGACTTCGTCGAGCAGTATGGCACTCGCCTCTGCCTCGACATCTCCCACAGCAAGCTGTCGGCGAACTTCATCGGTATGCCGTTCAGCGAGGCCGTCGAACTCCTCGCTCCCCGCTCCGATCACCTGCACATCGTCGACGCCACGGGCGTCGACGGCGAGGGTGTCCAGATCGGCGAGGGCGAGGTCGACTGGCCACTGCTGGCGCGGCAACTGGACGAGCTGGCCCCTGGTGTCATGTTCATCCCGGAGATCTGGATGGGCCACGTCAACAACGGCGAGGGCTTCTGGCTCGCCCTGGAGCGACTTGAGCAGTGGTTCTAAGCACCCCTGCCCCTATCGCCCTCTGGGTGGTGCCCGTCGCTGACTTCGGCGGCGTCGCCCGGCACGTCAGCGACGTCGTGCGCCACGGCATCCCAGGCTGGCGGGTGGTCACTATGTGTCCGCCGGGGCCGCTGGCCGACCGCCTCCGCGAGCTCGGTGGTGCGGTGGTGCAGGTTGACGTGGGTCCCGCGTCGGGCGTGGTCTCGTCGTTGCGAACCCTGCGCCGGATGATCGATCGACTCCGACCGACTGTGGTCCACTCGCACCTGGCCTACGCCGACCTGGTCTGTGCCGTGGGCGCCCCCCGCGGCACCAGGCTCGTCAGCACCGAGCACGGGATCTCCGGAGACCCTTCGGTCTATCACGCGGGCGTCGTCCAGCAGCGGGGTCGTGCAGCCGCACACGCAACGCGGCTGCGACGGTTGTCCACCCTGGTCGCAGTGTCCGAGTCCACCGCCCAAGTAGTGCGCGAGCGGTGGTCGCCGCCGGCCTCCTTGCCCATCCACGTCGTTCCCAACGGCGTCGACCCCGTGGCAGACCCACCCCCAGCGGATCCCGGGCTGCGCATCGGGTCCCTGTCCCGCCTCGCGCCCGAGAAGAACCTGCAGCTGCTCTTGGACGCGTTTGACGTGCTGAGCCAGACTCGACCTGAGGCGACGCTGGCTATTGCCGGCGGCGGGCCGGAGGAGGCTGCGCTGCGCCGCCATGCTGACGCCCTCGGGCTGGGATCCACAGTGTCGTTCGAGGGCCACGTCGACGCCGAGGACTTCCTGCGCCGCATCGATGTCGTGGCGCAGTTGTCTGCCTGGGAGAACCACTCCTACACCCTGCTGGACGCCGTGAACTACGGTCGCGGAGTGGTCGCCACGAGCGTCGGTGGCAATCCGGAGATCGTGGGGCAGGCGAGCCTGGTCGGAGCGGGGTCGTCACCTGGTGTGATCGCAGCCCGGCTGGAGAGTCAGGGCCTCGACCCCGCCGCCCGGCCGGTCCGTGGACCAGGCTGGCAGACGGTCGGAGGCATGTGCGATGACCTGGCCACCATTTATGCCCAGGTCGCGCCATGACTTCCCGCACGCTGTCCATCCTCGCCAACAACGGTGACATCGGGGGCGGTGAGGTCATGCTCCTGGCCTTGGCCACGGCAGCTCGCGACGCCGGCTACGGCGTGACTGTCGTCGCACCACAGTCGCCAGGGGGGTGCGCTGACGCGGCGGAAGAGCGCGGGTTCAACGTGACGCGCATCCCGGGTGGAGGTCGCAAGGCATACATGCGGGGTCTGCGCCGCTGGGCCAGGCATAGCCCAGAACTGCTGTGGTGCAACGGGCTTGTCCCGGCAACCGCGACGGCCCTCCTCCGTGGCAGCAAGCGTGTCGTCCACCTGCACCGACTGCCCGAGGGTCCGCAGCGCCTCCTGACCCGAGTCGCACTCATCGGCGCGGTCGAGACGGTGGTTCCCAGCGCGTTCATGGCGAGTGAGATCCAGGATGCCACCGTTCTTCCGAACTGGACCGATGAGATCTCACTGGTTGAGGACCGTGCGCCATCCGAAGTGTTCCGGATCGGATTCCTCGGCCGGCTGGCCCCCGAGAAGGGCATCACGGTGCTCCTTGAGAGCCTATCCGTGCTGAGGGATCGGGATTCAAGAGTGGAGGCGCTCATTGCCGGGGAGTCCCGGTTCACCTCTGCTACCGAGGCCGAGGAGATCCAAGGGGCGCTCGCCCGGGCAGGAGAGCACGTCGTCCTGGGCGGTTGGATGGACAGAGACTCGGTGCTGTCACAGATCGACGTACTAGCGGTGCCATCGGTCGGACCGGAGTCCTTTGGCCTCATCGCCGCAGAAGCCATGGCGGCAGGGGTTCCCGTCGTGGTCTCCGATGCTGGTGCGCTTCCCGAGGTTGTCGGGGAGGGACATCCCTTCGTGGCCCGCCGGAACGACAGCGGGGACCTGGCGCGGGTCATCACGAAGTTGCTCGAAGACCCGAGCGCCGCCATCGCAGCCACCCAGGCGGCGCGGGAGCGGTGGGAGCGAGAGTTCTCACCGGTTGCCGGTAGTGCCCGGTTCGTAGGATTGCTCAAGCGCCTCATCGACGAGGCCACTGACTCCAGAGTGCGAGGTAGTCGTGGAGTCTGAGCCGATTGCCAGCGTCGTCGTGCCTACCTACCGTGGTGAGCATCGCTTACCCACCTTGCTAGAAGCCCTGGCTAACCAGGACGTTAAGGAGTCGTTCGAGGTTGTCGTGGTCGTCGACGGCGAGGTCGATAGCTCGCAGTCGGTGCTCCGCGCCTACTCCGATCGTCTGAACATCGTCGAGATCCTTCGGCCAGAGTCGGGAGGCGTGGTGGCGGCGTTGAACGACGGGTTCGCAGCAGCCAAGGGGCGCGTGCTGATCAGGTGCGACGACGACCTCACGCCTGGTCCCGACTTCGTGCGTCGTCACGTTGCGTGGCACGACCCCGGATCGCTCAGGGCAGTGATCGGTCCAACGCGCGATGTCTTCACCGACTCGACCTACGCCAGGGCCTACGGTCGGCCGGCGAACGAACGGGCGCTCGCAGGGGTATACGCACGTCCAGCCAACCATCGCTGGATCCACTGGGCGGCGAACAACTCGCTCCTGGCGACCACGCTGGCTCGCACTGGCCCATACAACCCAGCCTTCGCCTTCGGTGAGGACTTTGAGATGGGGTGGCGACTCAATGAACACGGGGTGGAGTTCGTGATCGATCCCCATCTGGAGGTTGAGCACCGCGGTCCGGCTCCGAGCGCCACCGTGCGGGTGCCCAGAGCCTTCGTCTCCGGTGCGAGTCATGCCTACTTCGCGCAGCACCACCCGTCCTTCCGCCAGCCACTGCAGGTGACCAGCGTCTGGGGACGAGCGACCTCTGCGACAGCGCGGGTTATTAGGACTCGCACCGCCTTCACGCGGCTGGGGGCGCTGATCGACCGCGCGCTCCCGCTCTTTCCAACCCCAGCCGCCAGCAAACTGGTGGCTTTTGCGGTCGAATCGGCTGGTCGGGCTGGTGCCCGCAGCATCGATGACGTCCCGCTGTCGGCGCACCAGGACGCCTACGCTCTACAGCGTAAGGAAGAGGTCAGGGCACACCGTCCGACTAGGTGGGGACGCGGTTCCACGCTTCCCTAGACCGCCCCAGTGGGAGTATTGCAGGATCGTCCTGTTCACCAGGGGCAGTTCCAGATGTCGACGTACGGAACGGCGAGGTGGCTTGTCCGCCGGTTCCACGCTTCCCTAGACCGCCCCAGTGGGAGTATTGCAGGATCGTCCTGTTCACCAGGGGCAGTTCCAGATGTCGACGTACGGAACGGCGAGGTGGCTTGTCCGCTGCGTCCGCAACCAGTGAGACAGGCTCTGCAGACCGGCCCTCGTCGGTTCGCCTGCGGGCAGGTGCACCATCTCTCGGCCGAGGTTGTCGAAAACGCGTGTGGCGTGCCCTGTGCCAGACAGCAGCTCGGTCAGAAGAGCGACATCGTCTTGATCGACAATGGCGCTCGCCGGGTCCCACTCGAGCCAGAGGCTGTCGCACCGGCCAATGATCGTGTCCCAGTGTTGGACCGCGATGGCGAAGTCGAAGCCGTCCGTGTCGCTCTTCCACACAACTCGGCCGAATTGCTCAGAGTCTGCGAGCAAGTCAGTCGGGGAAATCCATGCATCGACCGCGGAGCCTCCCCCGCCGGAATCAGAGAATCCACCCGTCGTAGCGCTGGACTGATAGTAGCTAAACTCCCCAACCGGGCCGACGAAGCCGTCCACGGTCCGGCAGCGGTCGCCGAACGACACCGTGTTGCGACGGAGAAATGGGACGAACTTTGGATTCCCCTCAACCGCGACCACGGAGATGTTGTCGGCGCTCGTGAGTGCTGTCACGGCCGTGTCACCCACGTTTGCCCCAAGGTCAATGACGAGCAACTCCTCCACGTCCGAGGCCAGTGTGCGGAGGAGGTCTTGTGCGTAGGTGTCGTACGTTGGATCCCGCCGTTGATAGAAAGGCAGGTCGTGACCGGGAGGCAGAGCGACCTGGACTCCGCCGATGGTGTACGTCTGCTCTCGGTTGAAGACCTCACGAACGCGTCGCCGAACCGGATTGGTTCCATAGCCGGCTAGTCGTCGGATGTAGCGACGCTTTGCCACACTCAGGACCATGAGTCGAACCTATCCTCACGTGGCGCTCATGTCCTAGGAAGATCTCGAGCGTCGAGGCCCCTAGCTCTCCCTGTGCTGCTGATGGGTCAGTAGCTCGGTCGCTGAGCGACTCCGTAGTGCGGAGGGACGTCCCTGAAGCCGTAGACCCAGTATCCCGTTGCGCGGCCTGCAGCAGTGACAGCGGCACGGACCACTCGTGCGCGGGGGACCCCGCGAGGTCGCAGTAGCCGACCCGGCAAGAGCACAACTTCTTTTACAGAATGGGCGGTGAGGTCTGCAAACTTCGGAGGATTTCCATGCGTGGACTTAGGGTAACGGAGCGCAATTGCCATACGCGCTATGCCCGTTTGAAAGGTCTTCCTGACCGCCCCGCTTCGTGGGGTCAAATTATAGTCGACGATCGCGTCCGGGAAATATGATATCGGGAATCCAGCCTCCTGCATCCTCCAAGAAATGTCAACGTCGTCGCAGCCATATGACGGCAGGGACTCATCGAAGCCACCCACGGACACCACATCCTCGCGGACCATCGCCATGTTGCACCCTCCGGCGTGCGGCAGGTAGCCCGTTTCGGTCAGCCCATCGGGGAACGTGTGGTGTGCAGGTGTGCCGTCTGGCCGACTGGCCAGCACGTGTCCTCCAGCAACGCCATGGGCTAGGCCGCTAAACGCTCGCACCCACTCAGGGCGGACAGTGTCATCGGCATCGCAGAAGGCGATGACACGTCCTCGGGCTTTCTGGATCCCCCGATTGCGTGCGTACGGGATCCCGGCCTTGTCATGAGCCGAGACAAGCGAAGTTGCGATTGGTAGTGCCTTGATTTCGTCTTGCCATTCACCGACGATCTTTGCTGTTGCATCAGTCGAGCCATTGTCCACGACGACGACCTCAAATGGCGCAGCTGAGTCTTGGATGGATAGGGCGTCGAGCTGGCGACGGATCGTCGCCGCGCCGTTTCTGACGATAAGAACTACCGAAACCTCCGGCACGATCGGCTCATCCTCAACCTGACGCACCACGGGCTTCTCCTCTATCGATGGCTAGGTACGGACCCGATACGACTCTGTCACAGTGCCTCACGCACGGCCGCGACGGCAGCCTCCGGCCCGGTGATCTCCACGTCGGCCACGCGCAGCCGCCCCGACAGCGCCAGCACTAGCTCACCTGGCGCCCCGGTCAGCACCGCAGTGCCGGCCTCGGTCGGCCCCTTGACCGCCTTGCGTCCATGCCCGGGTGCGACGAGCACGACGCCGGCGTCCAGCTTGCGCACGATCAGCTTCGCCGACTTGGTCAGCTGACTCCATAGCGCGCGCTCGAGTTCGGGGGACACGTCGCGCTGTGCGCCCACCTGGCCTTCGCCACGCAACACGTCCTCGTGGTGCACGAAGAACTCGGTGAGGTTGACGGCGTTGTCGACGACCGGCATACGGGTCGGCGACCAGACCGGCGGTCCGGACCGGACCAGATGCACCAGCTCCCCCCAGGGCCGGGTGGCATATTGCGACATCGCCTCGTCAAGGCGGTCGGACAGGGCCGGGATCACGGTGCCCGCGGCCAGGTCGGGGCGGCTGTCCCGGATGACCAGATGGGCGGCCAGCTCAGCGGTGGACCAGGGCTCACACAGGGTGGGTGCGGACGGGCCGACGCGGTCGAAGGTGTCGCAGAGCGCCTGGCGCTCCAAAGCGGCGAGATGTGTCATGGCTCAGACGTCCTCTGCTTTTTGCGTGCTCGGGTCCCACTTCGTGATGCCGTGCTCGGCCCATCCGCGGTCTTTCGCAGCCTCTCGCGCCTCGCGCTTGAGCGGACCGATCAGGCGGTCGACATAGAGCAGGCCGTCCAGGTGGTCGGTCTCGTGCTGCAGGCACCGTGCGAGCAGACCGTCGCCCTCGACGACGATCTCGTTGCCGTCGACGTCAATCCCCGTCACCCGCGCCCGCGGGTGGCGCGCGAGGGGGAAGTACTCACCCGGCACCGACAGACAGCCCTCACCGTCCTCTTCCTCATCCAGCGGGGCAGGCGCTCCGAGCCGCTCAAGCACCGGGTTGATGACGACGCCGCGCACGTTTGGCCCGTCTGGGACGGGACAGTCATAGACAAAGATGCGCAGGCGCACGCCGACCTGGTTCGCGGCCAGCCCCACGCCGTCGGCGGCCTCCATGGTGTGGAACATGTCCGCCACGAGCTCGCGCACCTCGTCGGTCACCTCGCGCACCTTCTTGGTGGGTTGGTGCAGGGCGCGGTGGCCGATGACGGTGATGTCGCGGACGGTCACGGTGGTTTGACTCCTCTGGTCCAAGGACGGACCTGTGCGGGACGGCGGTGCGGGTCGATCCTAAGCCGAGGAGCGGCTGCAGCTTTAGTCGCGCGGCATCCGGGGGATCGGCCCGGTGATGTCCGAGTCGTCCCAGTAGCCGACCGGGGCATAACTGGGCTCGTCGTCGTGCGAGACCTCCCAGGCGGCCTCGTCGTGGCCCGATGGCTGACTGCGCTCGTCCTGATAGCCGCCCGCACGGTCGGCGCGGCCGCCCTCAGGGCCGATGTCCTCGTCAGGGTCCCGCCCCTCGGGACCGAAGATCGTGTCGCAGATCCGCCGATAGGTCTCATCAGGCTCCGGCACCCAGTTGATCTCACGCATCGCCTGGTCCTGGCCGGCTGACTCCATGATGAACTGCCCATAGCCGAAGATCCGCCCGAACGGTGACCTCGCATAGTTCATGTCGGTCACCTTGCGCAGCGGCATCATCGCCACCTTGTGCGTGATCAGGCCATACGTCATCAGCAGCCGCTTGTCGGTGGCGACGAACCACTCGTTGCGCCACTCCAGCAGCTTCCACGCCAGACGCAGCACCAACGCGAACCAGAGCCACCACGCCACGAGCGCCAGGACGCTCGCTTCCGGTGGTGCGTTGGAGGCGAGCCAGACCGCGAGCGCCAGGCCGACGACGGCGGAGAAGACCGGCTCGATCATCTTGGCCCAGTGGTGCCGGATCGCGACGACGACCCGCTCATCACCTAGGACATAGCGGTCCAGGATGCGGCTGTGCACACGCCCGCTCAGCACCGGTCTCACCGGCCCTGGGAACCGTGGGTCATGGCCATGGTCACTCCATGAGCGAGGAGAAGAACCGCCCGATGTTGCGGAAGCCCTCGGCGATGATGTCCCACGTTGCCTGCACGATGTCCGCAGCGCGGTCCGGACTGGTGATGATGGCGTAGATGATGAACCCGAAGAGCAGCCAGGTCAGGATCTGCTTGATGTTCCTCGGCATCTCATCTCCTCAGGTTGTGGACGCGACGCAGTCACGGGTCGTGCAGCATCATGGCAGAGCCCGGACCGCTGCTGGCTGTGCCACGCCGCGCGATGGGCGGCCAGCGTGAAGTCCGCCGTGTCCCTGATGGGGGGGTCTGCCTCGGCCAGGTGGCGCAGCAGACAGGACGGGAGCGCCGTCACCGCTTCAGTCGGCCTCACCCGCGCGGACCAGGCCGGACTGATAGGCCAGCACCGCGATCTGCAGCCGGTCGCGCAGGTCGAGCTTGGTCAGCAACCGGGAGACATAGGTCTTGACGGTGGCCTCGCTGAGGAAGAGCCGCGCGCCGATCTCTGCGTTGGACAGGCCCCGGGCGACCAGACGCGCCACCTCCAGCTCGCGCTCGGTCAGGCCGGCCATCGCCTCGGGCGGCCCACCAGCGGGCGGACGCGAGGTGAACTGCCCGAGCAGCCGCGCGATCAGCGCCGGGGCCAGCATCGACTCACCCCGGGCGACCACCCGCACCGCGTGCACCAGATCATCGGGCGTGACGTCCTTGAGCAGGAAGCCGGCGGCCCCGGCGCGGACCGCCTGATAGACGAACTCGTCCTGGTCAAAGGTGGTGAGCACCAGCACCTTGGGCACCGGCCCGACCAGCTGGCCGATCCGCCGGGTCGCCTCGACCCCGTCGAGCCGCGGCATCCGGATGTCCATCAGCACGACGTCGGGGCGCAGCTCGCGCACGGCCTCGACCGCCTCGAGCCCGTCACCTGCCTCGCCGAGAACGTCAAACCCGGCCCGCTCCAGGATGAGCCGGAAGCCCATCCGCACCAGCTCCTGGTCGTCCACGACGATGACCGACGTCATGCTCGCTCCAGCGGCAGCACCGCGCGCACCGTGAAGACACCACCGGTCGTGTCCGTCTCCACCTGCCCGCCGAAGAGCGCCACCCGCTCGCGCATCCCGAGCAGTCCATGGCCCGGCGTGTCGTCCGACCCCCGCGAGGGCCCGGCGTCGCTCACCTCGATCTCCAGCGCGCCGGGCAGGAACGCCATCGCCACCTGCGCACGGGTCGCCTCGGAGTGGCGGCGCACGTTGGTCAGGGCCTCCTGGACGACGCGGTATGCCGTGAGGTCCAGACCGGCGGGCAGTGGCGGTCGCTCGCCGGTGACCTCGAGGTCGACGTGCAGCCCCGCGTCGCGTGCGGAGGTGACGAGGTCGGGCAGTGCTGCGATGCCCGGCTGCGGAGCGAGGTCGTGGCCGAGGTCGGGATCGCGCAGCATCGTCACCACCCGGCGCATCTCGACGAGCGCCCCCGATCCGGTCGAGCGGATGGTGGCCAGGGCGCGACGCGCGAACTCGGGATCCTCCTCCACCACCTGCTCGGCCGCGCCGGCCTGCACGACGATCACGCCGACCGAGTGGGCCACGATGTCGTGCAGCTCGCGGGCGATCCGGGCCCGTTCGTCGGAGATCGCCCGCAGCGCCGCCTCGCGCGAGGTCGTCTCGGCCAGGTGGGCGCGCACCGCCTCGGCGGCAGCGCGGTCGGCCGAGACGCGCAGACCGTGCCCGGTGAGCCAGACCAGGGTGAGGGCGCTCCAGTGGAAGATGAGCTCGCTGGGCTCGGCGAGGAGCGGCACAAAGAGGTCAGCGAAGGTGATGAAGCCAGCCACTGCCGCCGTCCCCACCCAGCGATAGGAACCCTGGCCGTGCCGGGCGATCGTGAAGGTGAGCACGAGCAGGGGCACCAGCTGCCCAAAGAAGAGCAGGTGCATGTGCTCGGCGCCCACGGCCGCGCCCAGCGCGGGCCAGACCAGGACGCCGGTCAGAGCCACCCACGGACGGGCGCGCCGCTGGCTGAGGAAGGCAGCAAACAGGACGACGCCGACCGAGCTGACGGTGCGTGACCCCTCGCCCATGACTGACTCGAACGGCGCCCAGATCTCGAGCAGGCCGACGCCCGCGAGCAGCACGGCGACACAGATGTCGACCACCCACTGCCGCCGACGCTGACGCTCCACGGCCTCAACCTAGAGGTTCCCGCACCGCGCCGTCATCACTCTTGAGTCGTCCCCGGTCATCCTGCAGTCGCTGCCGGTCTCTGTCACGAGCGACGTCGGGAGCCACAGGTCAGTCCGGGCGGCCGACCCGCAGCGACCCGCGCCGCTCCTAGCGTCGGGCCAGGTCGACCACCTGGGTCGTCCCAGACCGCAAGGAGCAACACTATGAAACCCGCCCAGCTCACCCGCACCGCCGTCGCCATCTCACTGGTCGTGGGCGCCGCCCTGATCGTCGTCAGCGTCCTGCTGATGCCCGACTTCTCCGGTGGGCACCGCGAACGCCTGGAGGCCATCGCCGCAGCCCAGGGCACTGCCACGATCTCCGCGCTGAGCTTCACCGCCTCTCAGCTCTTCCTGGCCGTGGGCCTGGTCGGGGTCGCCCACCTGGTCCGGTCCCGCGTGCCGCTGCTCGCCACCCTCGGCGGGGTGCTCGCGGTCCTCGGAACCTTCGGCCACGCGGTCTATGGCGGTGTGAACGTCCTGATGCTGGCGATGGCCCAGGACCTGGCCGCCCTCGACGCCCACGCGGCAGTCCTCGCCCGTGGCGAGGGGGGCATCGGGATCCCGTTCATGGCGGCCGGGCTGCTCGGCACCGTCCTCGGCTTCATCCTCCTCGGCGTCGCTGTCTGGCGCGGTGGCCTGGGCCCACGCTGGGTCGGGCCGGCCATGCTCGTCTGGGTGGTCGTGGAGTTCGTCGGGTCCGGCTTCTCGCAGTGGGCGGGCTATGCCTCCGGTGCCCTCTATGCGGTGATCTTCGGGGCGCTGGCCCACGCCGTCTGGCAGTCCTCGATCAGCCACTGGCAGACGGCGGCCGAGGTGGGCGTCGACACAGGGAGCAGGTCGGAGCGGGTCGGCGTCTAGGCAGGCGCCGCAGGTGTCCTAGGCTCCAGGGAACCAACTGCGAGGCTGGCGGGTGTCATGGGCATGGGACTGGAGCAGGACGCTGCGCTCGGGGACTACTACCCCCTGGCCTACCGGCGTCTGATCGGCACGCTGCAGGTGATGGGTGTGCCGGCCGCCGACGCGGGCGAGGTCGCGCAGGAGGCGTTCGTCCGGCTCATCCCGCGCTGGGACACGATCCGCACCTATGAGAGCCCCGACGGCTGGCTGCGCACGGTCGCCTGGCGGGTCTGGCTCAACCGGCGGCGAAAGCACGCGCGGGTGTCGCTCGTCGACGAGGTGCCCGAGCCCGCCCAGGTGCCCGGCATCAGCCGCGAGGACCGGACCAGCCTGCTGGCGGCGCTGGAAGAGCTCCCCGAGGGGCACCGCGAGGTTGTCGTGCTGCACTACCTCGTCGACCTGCCCGTCGCGCGCATCGCTGACGAGCTCGGCGTCGCGCCCGGCACGGTCAAGTCCCGCCTCTCCCGCGCCAGGTCCGCCCTGGCCGCCACACTCGCACCCCTGGAGGTCGACGATGTCTGAGCGAGACGACGCCGACGAGCTGATCACCACCGTCCTGCGCGAGGAGGCAGATCGCCTGGGCGCCGGCATACCCCCGCCGTTGGAGGACCTCCAGCACAGCGCGACCAGACGGCGTCAGAGTCGCTGGGTTGCCGCCGGACTGGGTGGCTTTGCCGCAGCGTTGATGGTCGGTGCGCTGGTCTGGGCCTATCTGCCGTCCGCGGAGGACACGTCTGTTGCCCCGGCTGGCGGGCCGATCACTGACACCTTCGACGTCCCGACCTATGCGTGGGACGAGGGCGGCGGCGACGCCGCTCAGGTGTCCGGCACCCTGGCGTTCACCGACGCGGGCTGTCCGCTGCTGGTCGAGGGCGAGCGGGCCACGGCGCTGATGCTGCCCAACGCGACCGGCGTGACCTATGACAACGGGGTGCGCGGCGTGGTGGACGGCAAGGGCCGCGTCTATGCGACCGAGGGCCAGACGATGGAGTATGCCGGGGGCTGGCAGCAGCCGGCCGCCGGCGAGTTCGCGCAGAGCTGGGCAGCGTTGTGCGGTGACACGCCCGCCCGCGACATCGTCTATGTCAACGACGTCGCGGCGCACGAGACCCTGAGCGAGGTGCCGCCAAGGCCGGCTGATGACCTGCCGACGGCTCCCGCCACCGCGCAGGAGCTCGGGTGGTTCGAGGTGCCGACCTTCCCGTTCGACGCCGACGGTCCGCGGGAGGACGCGCTGATCGAGGGGGTCGTGGAGTTCACCGACGAGGGGTGTCCCTATGTCGAGACCGATGGGTTCCGCACCGGTCTGGTCTTCCCCAACGCAGAGGGTTTTGACAACCCGGACGTGGAGGAGCCACGCATGGTCTATGCCTATTTCGACAGCGGCACCAGCGGCATGATGGCCATGGAGGGCGAGGCGATTTCGTATGGCGGTGGGGGCGGCGCGGCCGACGACGAGCGCTGGACCTCGGTGTGTGCGCAGTCGCCCGTCGACGGGATCTTTATCGTGCAGGACACTCTCTAGGCGTGGGTCGCCACCCACCAAATCGCCACCCACCAACCTGTGCACGGAAAACTCACCTGTGGGCCAGATATTTCCCGCTCACAAGTGCGTTAACCGTGCCCAGCCGGACAGGGAGGGCGGGGTCGCCGAGGTTTGTTTGCGAGAATGACCCGGCACAGTCACTGACGAGGGCGGGCCCCTCGAGCGAGGAGCCTTGATGAGCGGCGAAGAGCTGACCGGTGTCGCCGGGTGGGCCGTCAACCTGATGGAGACCCTCGGCGGCCCCGGGGCGGGTCTGGCGATCGCCGCGGAGAACCTCTTTCCGCCGATCCCCAGCGAGGTGATCCTGCCGCTGGCCGGCTTCACCGCGAGCCGTGGCTCGTTCACCCTCGCCGAGGCCCTGATCTGGACCACGGCTGGTTCGGTGATCGGGGCGCTCGCGCTCTATGCGTTGGGCGTGGCACTGGGGCGCGACCGGATGCGGGCGATCTGGGACAGGCTGCCGCTGGTCAAGATGAGCGACCTGGACAAGACCGAGGCGTGGTTCGAGCGGCACGGCAGGAAGGCCGTCTTCTTTGGCCGGATGATCCCGATCTTCCGCAGCCTGATCTCGATCCCGGCCGGCGTGGAGCGCATGCCCGTGCACATCTTTGGTCTGCTCACCCTGGCGGGCAGCGCCATCTGGAACACGATCTTTGTGCTGGCCGGCTACTACCTGGGCGAGAACTGGCACCGGGTCGAGCCCTATGCCGACACGTTCCAGAAGGTCGTCATCGTCGTGGTGGTCGCACTGGTCGTGTGGTGGGTGGTGCGCCGGGCGCTGGAGAACAACCGGGCCCGCAGCGCCGGTGTCTGAGTCGGGCGAGGCCCCGGAAGTCGGCGTCGGGCCCCTGGAGCGGCCGTGGCCGACCGGGCCGGACGGCAGCCTCCCTCAGCACCTGGACCCAGAGCTGCTTCGCGAGGGGGACCGCCGCAACGTCGTCGACGGCTACCGCTACTGGCGGCACGAGGCGATCGTGGCCGACCTGGACACCCGGCGGCACGGCTTCCACGTGGCCGTCGAGAACTGGGGCCACGACTTCAACATCGGCTCCGTGATCCGCACCGCCAACGCGTTCAACGCCGAGGCCTTCCACATCGTCGGACGACGTCGCTGGAACAGGCGCGGCGCCATGGTCACCGACCGCTATCAGCACGAGCACCACCACCGTGACGTGCAGCACCTGCTCGACTGGGCGGCCACCCAGGACGACGGGCGCGGCATCCCGGTGATCGGGCTGGACAACGTGCCGGGGGCGGTGCCGCTGGAGAGCTACCGGCTGCCGCAGCGGTGCGTGCTGCTCCTCGGCCAGGAGGGGCCGGGCCTCAGCCCTGAGGCGGTCGCCGGCTGCGAAGCGCTCCTGGAGATCACCCAGCACGGCTCGACCCGCTCGATCAATGCGGGCGCCGCCGCCGCGATCGTGATGTACCACTGGGCCCTGCAGCACGCCTGAGCCCACGGCATACCCATGTGGAACGATGGACGGCAAGGACGCTCACCGCCCCCTTACCCAGGAGGACCCCCATGCCCATCGCGACCCCCGAGGTCTACGCCGACATGATCGACCGGGCGCAGGCCGAGAACTTCGCCTACCCGGCCATCAACGTCACCTCCAGCCAGACGCTCAACGCCGCCATCAAGGGCTTCGCCGACGCCGGCAGTGACGGCATCATCCAGGTCTCGACCGGTGGTGCGGAGTACTTCTCCGGCCAGGCCGTGAAGGACATGGTGACCGGGTCGCTGGCGTTCAGCGCCTTCGCCCACGAGGTCGCCAAGAAGTATGACGTGAACATCGCCCTGCACACCGACCACTGCCCCAAGGACAAGCTGGACGGCTTCGTGCGCCCCCTGATCGCGGCGTCGCTCGAGCGGGTCAAGGGCGGCGGGCTGCCCTACTTCCAGTCGCACATGTGGGACGGGTCCGCAACGCCCCTGGACGAGAACCTGCAGATCGCCGTGGAGCTGTTCGACCTGTGCCAGCAGGCGCGCATCATCCTCGAGGTCGAGATCGGCGTCGTCGGTGGCGAAGAAGACGGGGTCGCCAACGAGATCAACGACAAGCTCTACACCACCCCCCAGGACGCGATCGCCACGATGAAGGCGCTCGGCCCCCGCGAGGAGGGGCGCTACCTGACCGCCCTGACCTTCGGCAACGTGCACGGCGTCTACAAGCCGGGCAACGTCAAGCTGCGCCCGGAGATCCTCAAGGCCGCCCAGGCCGCCGCGGCCAAGGAGCTGGGCCTGGACGAGGGGTCGCTGCCGTTCGACCTGGTCTTCCACGGCGGGTCCGGCTCCAGCGCGCAGGAGATCTCCGACGCGGTGGACTACGGCGTGGTGAAGATGAACGTCGACACGGACACGCAGTACGCCTTCACCCGTCCGGTCGCCGGTTTCATGATGAGCAACTACGACGGCGTGCTCAAGGTCGACGGCGAGGTCGGCAACAAGAAGCTCTATGACCCGCGCACCTGGGGCAAGGAGGCCGAGGCCAGCATGACGGCCCGGGTGGTCGAGGCCTGCGAGAACCTGCGCTCGGCGGGGAAGCACCAGTGACCCTCGGCAGCGGAGCCGTCATGGGCGGCGGCAACCTGATGGGCATCCCCGAGACGCTGCTGCCCGAGGACGGTGCGGCGGCCCGCCTGGCGGAGGGCGTCGACCCCCGCGAGGTGGCCGCCGGACAACCCACGTCGAGTATGGCGTGGGCCGTGCTGGCCGAGACCGCCCTGGGCCAGGGTGCCGACCTGGAGGCGTATGCCTTCGCGCGCACCGGCTATCACCGCGGTCTCGACTCCCTGCGCCGGTCGGGGTGGAAGGGCCAGGGGCCGGTTCCGTGGAGCCATGAGCCCAACCGCGGGTTCCTGCGCGCACTGGCCGCGCTGGCCAAGGCTGCCGGTCGCATCGGCGAGGTCGACGAGGAGGCGCGCTGCGCCAACTTCCTGCGTGACTCCTCGGCCGAGGCGGCCCGCGAGCTCGGTCTCTGAGCCGATCTCGGTGAGCAGGTCGCTGGTGCGGGACCGCACGTGGCTGGTGGCCGTCGCGGCCTCCCTGTGGGGACTCTCGGCGCTGTGGCGCGAGCCGCTGGCCCGGGACTACCCCGCGCTCGCGATCGTCTTCTGGGAGCACCTTCTGCTGACCCTGCTGGTCAGTCCGTGGCTGGTGGGCGCGGTCCGGGCGGTGTGGCTCGCGAGCACCCGGACCAAGGTGAGCGTGCTGGTGATCGGGGCCGGCTCCTCAGCCTTGGCGACCACATTGTTCACCGCGGCCTTCCGGCTCGGTGACCCGATCACACCGCAGGTGCTGCAGAAGCTCCAGCCGCTCATCGCGCTGCTGCTGGCGGCGCTGATCCTGGGGGAGCGGCTGCGAGCCCGGTTTGCCGTGTTCGCCCTGCCGGCGATTGTCGGGGCCTGGCTGCTGGCCTTCGCCGACCCGCTCGGGGTGAGCGTGTCCAGCGCCGCCGCGGCGGGGCTGGCGGTCGGTGCTGCCGCGTTGTGGGCCGCTGGCACCGTGCTCGGCCGGGCGGCGAGTGCCGAACTGCGTTTCGCGGACATCACGGCGCTGCGCTTCGGCGTCGGTCTGCTGACGCTCGTGGTGCTGAGCGCGGTGACCTCGACGCCGCTGGCCATCGGGCTCGATGCCGCCCCCAACATCCTGCTGCTCGCGATCTTCCCGGGGCTGCTCGCCCTGCTCCTCTACTATCGCGCCCTGGGGCACACCCCGGCCTCGCGCGCCACGCTGGCCGAGCTGGCCTTCCCCCTGACAGCGGCGCTCGTCGGCGTGGTCGCCCTCGGCGCCTCACTGGAAGTCTCGCAGTGGACCGGTTTCGTGATCGTGCTGGCGTCGGTCGTGGGCCTGGCCGTCCATGAGCAGCGATCCGGGCGACCTGCCGTCGACACACCTGGCCCCGCGGCATACTCCCTCGGGCATGGAGGCGGCCGGTAGCCTCCGTCGCAGACGGCGGCTCCGGCCGCATCCCCCGTGTCAAGGCTCCGTGTCCCCGTGACGTTGTGCCTGACAAGACATATCTTGCCGCACGATTTCCGCTAAACCTGGCACTATGTGGCCAGTGGCCTTAACCTGCCATCTATGAACGCTCAACAATCCGTGGGACAGCTGGACGACGACACGCAGGTGCTCTTCCGGCACATCCTGCGGGGCGAGCCGGCCACGATCGAGGGGCATGCCGCCGAGCTCGGGTGGACCCGCACCAAGGCGGCGCGGCACCTGGCCGAGCTCGAGGCCTTGCGCCTGATCCACCTGACCGAGGGTGCGCTGGTCCGGGCGGAGGACCCGCGGCTGACGCTGGGCCGCCTGCTGGACGTAGAGGAGGCCGAGCTGGCCGAACGGCGCCAGGAGCTGCTGGGTGTGCGCCAGTCGATCGGCACCTATGAGGCCGACTACCAACGTGGCCTGCAGCTCGGCGGCAACCCGACGCCGGCGTGGCAGCGGATCCCGGCGTCCGAGGTGCCCGAGGCGATCGAGCGGCTCGCGCGCACCTCGGAGGGCGTCCTGCGCCAGGTGGCGTCAACGCTGGCTCGCGGCCCGGGACACCTGGAGAGAGTCAAGCGGCTGCGCGCCGAGGTGATGGCCAGCGGTCGTGAGCAGCAGTCCATCTTTCCGTTGAGCGTCCTCGACGACCCGAGCTGGCGGGTGCTGGCCGAGGCGCGGGCGTTGGCCGGCGAGCGGCAGCGCTTCCTTGAGGACGTGCCGCTGGACTTCATCATCTTCGGAGACCGCGGGGTGCTCCTCTCGGAGGACGACGATCCGGTCGAGGCGCCTGACATGCTGCTGGTGCACTCGCAGAACGTGCGGTCGACGTTCGTGGCCCTGTTTGAGGAACTGTGGCGCAGGGCTGCTCCCTTCCACGACGGAGGTGCCGCCGCGGCAGACGTGCGGGTGCTGGAGCTGTTGGGACTCGGCTTCAAGGACGAGGCCATCGCCCGCCACGTCGGTCTGAGCCTGCGGACCGTGCGACGTCGCATCTCGGCCCTGATGGACGAGCACGGGGTCGACACCCGGTTCCAGCTCGGCATGGCCGCCTGCCGACGTGGCTTACTGGACTAGGGGGACTCCCGGTGCGGGGAGTCGCCCTGAGCAGGAGGCCTGGGGTCCGTTGTGGGGCTTCACGTATGCCGGGGTGCGAGGGTGGGAGCGCGGCACCCGCGCCAGGTGTCACGAGTCCTTGTCACCGAACTATCTTGCAGCAACTCATGCATTTCGTGATGTGGAGAGCAAGACTGAGACTGGCGTCACATCGAGGCCTCAGGTCAGCCGCCACATCCTAGTGGCTCGTGTTTGAAGTAGTCTGACGGTTGGCTTTCTTGAGGATCTCGTCGGCGGTCTTTGTCCAGACGAAGGGGTGGCAGCGGTCGTTCCAGCCGTCGACGAAGGCGCGGATCTTGGCGTTGAGGTCTTTAACTGATCTGAAGGTGCCGCGGTGGATCGCCTGGCGCTCGATGATGCCGAACCAGACTTCGACGAGGTTGAGCCAGGAGCCCGAGGTCGGGGTGAAGTGGACGTGGATGCGGGGGTTCTTGGCTAACCAGTCGCGGACCTCGACGCGCTTGTGGGCGGCGTAGTTGTCCATTACCAGGTGCAGTTCCTGGCCTGTGCCGTCGTCGGGGTAGGCGCGGGCAACCTGCTTGAGGAAGGCGAGGAACTCCTGGTGGCGGTGCCGGGGCTTGCAGGCGCCGGTGACCTTGCCGGTGGCGATCTCCAGCGCCGCAAACAGCGTCGTGGTGCCGTTGCGCTTGTAGTCGTGGGTGCGTCGCTCGGGCAGTCCGGGTTGCATCGGCAGCATCGGGGCGGTCCGGTCCAGGGCCTGGATCTGGGACTTCTCGTCCACGCACAGCACGATCGCGTTCTCCGGAGGTGCCAGGTAGAGCCCGACGACGTCGGTGACCTTGGCGACCAGCTCGGGGTCGGTGGAGAACTTGAACGTCTCGCTCCGCCACGGCGCGACACCGTAGTCGCGCCACGCCTTGGCCACCGTTCCGTTGCTGATGCCCAGGTGCCGGCCCAGCAGCCGGGAGGACCAGTGCGTCACCCCGTACTTCTTCGGTGGCGGCTTGAGCGTCTGCGCGACGATCTCGCGGTGGTCGATGGTCCGCGGCCGGCCCGACCGGGCTTCGTCGTCCAGCCCGACGATCCCCTGGGCCGTGTACCTGTTGCGCCAGTCGATCACCGTCGGCCGAGAGACCCCTACCTTCGCCGAGATCGAGGTGTTCGACTCCCCGTCCGCGGCCAGCAGCACGATCCGTGCCCGTTGGGCCAGGCCCGCCCGAGCAGAGGAGGACCGAGTCAACCGGCCCAGTTCCTCGCGGTCACCATCACGCAACCCCAGCGCCGGGGCAGGTCGATTCGCCATACCCCATCGTCGCAGCCGAGCAACTGTAAATCAACTAACTACACGCTCCACTAGTTCGAAGCGGACGTCTCGGCTCAGCGGAAAGTTCGACTCCTGTCAAGATGCAAATTTACGATTCACGTCGCATGTGCTTGTTTGTGGAACGTCGCGGCGATAGTCTTCGAGGTGCGATCGGAGAGGCGACCTCGAATGAGAGAGGGGTGAGCGCGAGTTGGTCCGCGCGGCCGTGCCTACAGTGCGACTACTACGGATAACCCTGCCTGCCTGGGTTGCAGTGACGGTGATCCTATTTTCCTCATGCTCGTCTCAGCCTGACGTGGAACAAAGAACAGGTTCACACGAGCGCTGGGAACGGAATCTAGCGGAACTTGCCGAGGCCGCAGGAATCACTGATCCGCCCGTTGTCGAGCCAATCCGGACGATTTCGCCCGAAGAATCGAAAGGCGTTGTTGATCGATGCCTTGTGGAACGCGGCTGGACGCTCAATTCAGACGAATCTTTCTCCATGCACAAGTCGCAACGTGAGCAATTTCAATTGGATCGATACGTTTGTATTGCATCCTATCCGATAGGAGGTCATTTCCTTGAGTCCTATCAAGCCGAGCAGTGGGAGGCGCTCTACGAATATTGGACTCACGTCTTTATCCCTTGTTTGCGGACCGCTGGATTTGAGGTGGCCGATGCGCCTACGCGTGAAACCTTTCTCGCCGCCCCAGAACGTTGGCACCCAGTCGACGATCAGGCTCTGCGCAGACAATTGACTGCCGCCGAGGCCGACGGTCGGATCGAGTCCTCCAACGTATTCCTGGCAGATGTCTGCCCGGTGAGTCCGGGCGAAGAAGTGCTCTACGGATTCTCCGGCGCGCCGTAGTTCCCGCCAAACGCACGAGTCAGAAGGCAACGAACGCTCGTGTCGTGAGACAAGACGATGTTGGCCGCGTGTCAAGGGTCATCTACTCCTGTTCAGCGCCACAGGCCCTCAGGATGTGGCCACCGGAGCGAGGGACGGGTCGGCCCAGGCGTCGAGGATGACGTAGTCGCCGAAGTGGTGCAGGAAGGCCCCGTGCGCCAACATCTGGCGCCACAGCTCGGCGTCGGCGGCCCCAGCACCGGTGCAGTCCGGCTCGGTGGGCAGGACTGCGGTGAGCCGCCAGGGGGCGTTGTCCGGACCGACCTGCGAGAACCACGCGGGTCCCCGAAGGGGCTCGGTGCACCCGACGTCGACAGTCACGACCCCCTCCTCGAGAGACAGCCGTGCGGTGTGCTCCGGCTGCAGGTCGCGGACGTCGGAGACCCCGACGTCCTGCACCGCCACGTCCCCGCGGACCTCCACCAGACCAGCGGCCAGATCGTCGAGGGTGACCGGCGCGGTCGGGCCGCCTTGGGGATCGTCGACACCATCGGCGAGCAGGGCGAGGCCCACGGGCTCCAGCTGCGTGTCGTCAGCGCCTCCGGCGATCACCAGGATCTCGCCGTCGGTGCTCATCCGTGGCTCGCTGGTCAGGATCTGCACCCACTCGTCGGTATACACCGGGACCGGGCAGTCGGAACCCGGGTCCGGATCGTCCACCCACTGCGGCTCCCCGGTCGCCACGAAGACCCCGTCACGCAGATGCCCCGGCACGCTGACGTCGACCGAGCACTCCCGCACGTGCACCGCCGAGCCGTCGAAGGTGAGCCCGTAGTCGCTCCAGGGCTGGTCCACCACACCAGAGTCGTCGATGACCTGGACCATCAGCCAGTGCCGGTTCACCGCCGTCGCGTCGGTCAGTGGCGTCAACTCGCCGGTGGGTGCCCAGCCGCCCTCGGACATCAGCACCACGGTGGGTGTGCCGACGACCAGAGGTATGTCGTCACGGTAGGACGGCGTCTCCGCGCCGGTCTCGTCGTCGGTCGGGCCCGCAGACCCGTCGTCGGGTGGTTCGCTGGTCGGTGTCGCGTCGACCGGTGGCGTGGGCTGCTCCAGGAGCGACTCCGGGATCGTGCCGCTGATGATCATGGTGCCGTCGTCGAAGCCGACGGTCGGCCCGCTGCGCAGCAGGGCCACCACCGCGGGCGAGGGCTCAGCCGGGGGCAGGTAGCTGTCACTGCCCTCGGCGCAGGCCGAGAACTGCGCAGGTGCGCCCACGAGCAGGACATCGTCCGAGCGCAGCGAGCTCTGCATCTCCAGCGGGCAGGTCCCCGGGTCACCAATGAGCTCGATCTCATAGCCCTGTGCACTTTGCGCGGCACCCGGGCGGTCCTCCAGCAGGAGCTCGTGGATGCTGTCTAGCCGCGTGCCGTCACCTCCGCCGCCCGTGAGGAGCGCGAAGTCCCGACCCAGGGCGATGGGGGTGATGCCGGTCCGGGCGGGAACGTCCGCCCAGGTCCCGCCGAAGTCATCAACCAGTCCAAGGGTCAGCGCCACGTGGACGCGGGGCTCGTCGCTCGTGCCGTCGAGGCCGGTGACGAGGAGCGTCTCGCCGTCCAGGCTGAGCAGCGGGCTCTGCATGAGGGCGCTCGTCCAATTCGTCATCGCAGCGTCCCGCTGCTCGCAGTCGGGGCCGTCGGCGGTGCTGAAACTCCACTCCGAGGCGGAGAGCTGTCCATCCACCGAGACGGTGCCTGAGGATCTGGCTGACTCACAGTTGGTGATCGTGAGGATGACCTGGTCCTCCTCGACCACGAGGCGCTCTCCGTCAGGGCCGTGCCACGTGCCCTGCAGGTCCTCCAGCGTTGCGGGCGTGGAGGTGCCGCTGAGCTGTGCCGGAGGTTCGGTCTCCGCGCGGTGGAACATCGCCAGGTAGGGCTCACCCCGGGAGCCGGGGTCGGCTGCCTCGGTCGGGCCGGGCGTCGTGTCCGCAGGTGGCGGCGGCGCGGCGTCACCGCCGGCCAGTCCTTGCGCCCAGACGATGCCGAGGATGCCAGCGGCAGCCGCTGCGGCGCCCAGTCCGCCGAGCCACGCACGGCCCCGGCTCCGCTGGCGCCGACCAGCCGTCCAGAGCTGCTCGGCAGTCAGCTCCTCGCGGGGGTCGGGCTCCTCGACACCGAGGTCGAGCAGGTCGCGGATCTCGTCGTCGCTCATGGTCTCTCCTCCGATCTGACCAGCGCCTCGGCGGCCTCCGGGAGGAGCTCCCGCAGCCGTTTGAGCGCGGCGTGCGCCTGGCTCTTGACCGTGCCGTTGCTGACCCCCAGGGTCTGCGCGATCTGGGTCTCGCTCAGGTCGTCGTAGTAGCGCAGGACCAGCACCGCGCGCTGCTTGTCGGTGAGCTCCCCGAGGGCGCGACGCACGTCCAGGCCGGTCACGACCCGAGCGGGGTCGACCGGCTCGGACCCACCCAGCGGCCGCGCCGACTCAGCGATCTCACGAACCGGCACCTCGCGCCTGGTGCGCCGCCAGCGCGAGATGTTGTCGTGGAACATGATCCGGCGCACATAGGCGTCGGGGCTGCCCTCACCGACCCGCTCCCACCGCGCGGCGAGCTTGATGAGGGCGTCCTGCAGGAGGTCCTGGGCCGTGTGCGGATCCCCGGTGATCAGCATGGCCGAGCGCAGCAGCGCACCGCGCCGCGCGTTGACATAGGCGACGAACTCTGCTTCAGGATCGGTCATCAGCACCTCCTACCCCTCCAACGCGGTCGGGACCTCCCATGGTTGGCACCTGTCGGCATACTGCCCGATGTCAGTGACCGATAACCTGAACCCTGACATTCTCGACAACAAGGTGGGCAGCATGCCGGCAGTGGTCCTGGTAGGAGCCCAGTGGGGCGATGAGGGCAAGGGCAAGGCGACCGACCTGCTCGGCAGCCGCGTCGACTACGTCGTGAAGTTCAACGGCGGCAACAACGCCGGGCACACGGTGGTGATCGGCGACCAGAAGTATGCGCTGCACCTGCTGCCCTCTGGCATCCTCAGCCCCGGGGTCGTGCCAGTGATCGCCAACGGTGTCGTCGTCGACCTGAGTGTGCTGATCGAGGAGCTCGATGGCCTCGAGGCGCGTGGCGTCGACACCTCCCGCCTCCGGCTCAGCGCCAACGCGCACGTGATCCCGCCCTACAACCGCACGCTGGACAAGGTGACTGAGCGCTTCCTCGGCAGCCGCAAGCTCGGGACGACCGGCCGCGGGATCGGCCCGACCTATGCCGACAAGATGAACCGCGTCGGCATCCGCGTGCAGGACCTGTATGACGAGTCCATCCTCCGCCAGAAGGTCACCGCCGCGCTGGACACCAAGAACCAGCTGCTGCTCAAGATCTACAACCGGCGCGCCGTCGAGGTGGAGGAGGTCATGGAGGAGCTGCTGCGGCACGCCGAGCGGATCCGCCCGATGGTCTGCGACACCGCGCTGGAGCTCAACGAGGCCCTGGACGCGGGCAAGACGGTGCTGTTCGAGGCGGGCCAGGCGACGTTGCTCGACGTCGACCACGGCACCTATCCGTTCGTCACGTCGTCCAACGCCACCTCGGGTGGGGCCTGCACCGGCTCCGGTGTGGCGCCGACCCGGATCGACAGCGTGATCGGCATCCTCAAGGCCTACACGAGCCGGGTCGGGGAGGGCCCGTTCCCGACCGAGCTGCACGACGACATGGGCGAGTTCCTGCGCAAGACGGGCGCGGAGTACGGCACGACCACCGGTCGCCCGCGCCGCTGTGGCTGGGTCGATGCGGTGATGGGTCGCTATGCCCAGCGGATCAACGGGGTCACCGACTTCGTCATCACCAAGCTCGACATCCTGACCGGCCTGGAGAAGGTGCCGGTCTGTGTCGCCTACGAGGTGCAGGGCATCCGCCACGACTCGATGCCGGTCAACCAGTCCGACTTCCACCACGCCACGCCGATCTATGAGGAGCTGCCCGGCTGGTGGGAGGAGATCAGTCACTGCCGCACCTTCGAGGAGCTGCCGGTCAACGCGCAGAACTATGTGCTGCGGCTGGAGGAGCTGATCGGGGCGCGCGTCTCGGCCATCGGTGTCGGCCCGGGCCGGGAGGAGACGATCCAGCGGTTCGACCTGCTGGGCGGGGACGTCTGAGCCTCGGTCGGCGGGTGTCAGAGCTCGGGTCTACCGTGAGGTGATGGAGCCAGAGCAGTCGGTGAGTCCCTACGTCGGTCGTCCCGAGATGCCTGAGGGGTATGGCGTCCCGGAGACCTCCGAGGGTCTGTTGAGCTGGGCCGAGATCGAGACCCGCCTCGAGCGCGCGAAGCACTACTGGCTCAGCAGCGTGCGGCCCGACGGGACGCCGCACTCGGTGCCCCGTTGGGGCGTCTGGCTCGAGGGTCGGTTCTGGTATGACGGTGCTCCCACCACCCGGCACACGCGCAACGTGGAGCAGAACCCGGCCGTCACGCTGACCCTGGAGAGCGGGACCGAGGCCGTCATCGTCGAGGGCGGGTCGGTGGCCACCCGGGCCGAGGCGGACGGGCTCGGGGCACGCCTGGCCGAGGCCTTCGGGAAATATCACGACCTGGACTACTCGCCCGGTCCTGACTCGTGGTCGGGAGAGGACGGCGGCGGCCTGCGCGTCATCACACCCCGCCGCGTGCTGGCGTGGTTCGACTTCCCCAAGGACGTCACGCGCTTCAAATTCGCGGGGGTTGAGGCCAACGGCACGCCGGATGGTTGAGTGTGGGCATGGAGTTCGTCGATGCCCACACGATCCGCCAAGTCCTGGACCCCTCGGCCCTGGTCGCGGCCCTGCGGGAAGCGTTCGCCGCACCGGACACAGCCGTTGTGCCCGAGCGTGCCCACCACCGGATCGACGACGCCCTGGACGCCACCCTGCTGGTGATGCCCGCGTGGCAGCGGGGCGCCTGGCTGGGAGTCAAGGTCGTCGGTCACTTCCCGCAGAACCGCGCGCAGGGGCTGCCCGGTCTCTACGGTTCCTATCTGCTCAGCAGCGCGAGGACCGGCCAGCCCGTCGCGGTGCTTGACGGCACCGAGCTCACGCGCTGGCGCACCGCCGCGGCCAGCGCCCTGGCCGCGGACTACCTGGCGCCGGCCGAGGTGCGCGAGCACCTGCTGATCGGTGCCGGCAACGTGGCTTCGGCGATCCCGTCCTGCTATGCCGGGGTCCGTGACGTCGGGCTGACACGGGTCTGGAGCCGCTCCCCGGAGGGAGCGCAGACCCTCGTGGAACAGCTGCGTGGAGCGGGCGTTGCCGCCGAGGTCGCACCTGACCTGCGCGAGGCCGTGCGGACCGCCGACGTGATCACCGCCGCCACCTCCGCCACTAGTCCGCTCGTGCTCGCGCAGGACGTGCGCCCCGGCGCCCACGTGGACCTCATCGGGGCGTTCACCCCGGCAATGGTGGAGGCGGACGAGGCGCTGGTTACCTCGGCGAGCCTCTTCGTCGACGTGCGCGAGGCGCTGCACGAGGCCGGTGACCTGACCGGCCCCCTGGCCCGCGGCATACTGCAGGAGTCTGACGTCGTGGCCACCCTCACGGACCTGGCTGGCGGGGCCCATCCGGGTCGACGCGAGGACAGTGAGGTGACCGTCTTCAAGTCGGTGGGCACAGCACTGGAGGACCTCGTGGCGGCGGGGCTCGTCTGGCAGGCGCGGACCGCGGCTCGGGCGGCCGACCATGAGGCGTCATGACTGAGCAGGACCTCGCTGAGCACTTCCTCGCGCTGCTGGCTGACGACCGCCCGCTGAGCGACTACGAGGAGCTGCGCAAGGGGGCAGGACCAGACGAGCAGGCCGCGGCAGACCGGGTCCACGCCCTCGCGCTGCGGGCGAGAGGCCTGCGCGAGCAGGACCGGCGCCGAGAGGCCGAGCTGAGCGCCCTGTTCGACACGGTCGCCGACCTGGCGGCGCTGAAGGACCTCGACGACGTGCTCGAGGCGATCGTGCGTCGGGTCCGCACGCTGCTCGGCTGCGACGTCTCCTATCTCTCGCTCAACGACGACGAGCTGGGCGCGACCTACATGAGGGTCACGCAGGGCATCCACACCGAGGAGTTCCGCAACGTGCGGCTCGGTTTTGGTGAGGGGCTGGGCGGGCTGGTGGCCCAGACGGCGCGGCCCTACATGACCGACGACTACTTCGCCGACGAGCGGTTCAACCACACCCGACCCATCGACAGCGCGGTCGACGGGGAGGAGCTCCGGGCGATCCTGGGCGTGCCGCTGCTGCTCGGGCGCACGGTGATCGGGGTGCTGTATGCCGCCAACCACGACGCGCGTCCGTTCAGTCGGGCGGACGTCGGGCTGCTCACCAGCTTTGCCGGTCACGCCGCGGTGGCGCTGGACAACGCCCGGCGGATCCGCGAGACGCAGGCCGCACTCGCTGACCTGAAGCAGACCAGTGAGCTGCTCCAGCGCAACGTCGAGGGCGTCCAGCTGGCCAGTGTGGCGCACGAGCGGCTCACCGGCGTCGTCCTGCAGGGAGGGTCACTGGACGACATGGTCCATGAGCTGCACCAGGTGCTGCAGGAGCCGGTCCACGTCATCGACGCGCACGGCGCGACGCTGGCCAGCAGCGCTCCCGACGACCCGCCGGCCGGGCCGGAGCTGGAGCTGGTGTCGATCGCCTTCGGTGACAGCGGGACCCATGTCGAGGGCGGGGTGAGCATCGCGCCCGTCTTTGCCGGCGGGACACCGCTGGCGGCGGTGCTGACCCGCAGCGAGCTGGACGACGTGTCCCGCCGGATCCTGGAACGCGCCGCGACGACGGCGGCGCTGATCATGGTGGTGCAGCGCAGCGTCTCCGAGGCGCAGACACGGCGGCGTGCGGACCTGCTCGTGGACCTGCTCGTGGGTCGGTCCGGGGCTGGGTCGCTGACCGCGCGGGCGAGCCTGCTGGGGACGGACCTGGCCCAGCCGCATGCGGTGCTGGTCGTGGACGGCGCCGACGCACAGCTCAAGCAGTCGGCGGTGGACCTGACGACCAACACCAACGGTCTCAGCGCTGACGTGGGGGAGCGCCTCGTGCTCGTCCTCCCGGACGTCGTTCCGCTCGAGGCCGGTCGCCGGCTCGCGCGCCGGGCCACCAGTGCGTCGAACGTCCCGGTGGGCCGGGCCGTGCCGACGGTGGGCGCTGCTGGTCCGGTCACGGGGGTGGACGGGGTCCGGGCGGCATATGAAGAGTCCTCCCGGTGCCTGGACGCCCTGCTGGCCCTCGGTCGCCGCGGCGACGTCGCCGACGCCGCGACGCTGGGCTTCGTCGGTCTGCTGATGGGGCGGCACGATCCGGGCGAGCACGTCCATGCCCGGCTTGGCGCGTTGCTCGACTACGACGAGGAGAGGGGCACCGAGCTGGTGCAGACGCTGGCGCTGTGGCTGGCTGAGGACCGGCACCTGGCCCGCACCGGCGAGCGGCTGCACGTCCACCCCAACACGGTCACCCAGCGCCTCGACCGGATCGGACGACTGCTCGGTGACGGGTGGCAGAGCCCGGAGAACCTGCTTGAGCTCGGGCTGGCGCTGCGGTTGCGCAGCGTGCTCCCGCACTCGCACGGCGCGCCGACGGACGGCTCGTGAGGCCCGAAGACGCCTGATAGCCCGATGGCGGCCCATGGCCACCAGGCGCAGAGATGGCCCGCAGACGCAGAGATGGCCCGGACCGACTGGTCCGGGCCATCTCTGCGCCTTGCTGAGCGAGTCTGCGGTCGAGCTAGGGCTGGTGCTCCTCGTCGGCGATGCCGACATCATCTCCCTCGACCTCTCGACCCTTTCGTCGGGCCAGGAAGTCGGCGACGGTGCCCCAGATGCCGCGGCGGAAGAGCAGGACCACCACGACAAAGACGGTGCCGGTGATGATGCCGATCCCCTCGAAGCCGGAGGAGGCGAGCTGGTCCTCGAGGACGACGATGACGATCGCGCCGAGGATGCCGCCCCACAGGGTGCCGATGCCGCCGAGCACGGTGATCAGCACGACCTTGCCGGAGGTGTTCCAGATGACCTCCTGCAGTGACACGAAGCCGTGGCTGATGGCGAACAGGCCACCGGCCAGCCCGGCGAGCCCGGCCGAGATGACGAAGACCGTGATGCGATAGCCCTCGACGTTGTAGCCCAGTGCCCGTGCCCGGGGGGCGTTGTCGCGGGTGGCGACGAGGACCCGGCCGAACGGTGAGTGCACGACCCGCCACGCGATCCACATGCCGAGGATGATCATCGGCAGGGCGGCGTAGTAGAACCAGAACGAGTCGGTCTCGACCGCCTCGATGCCGAAGAAGTTGGTCGGCACCGACTGCAGCCCGTTCTCACCACCCGTCACGTCGTTCCACTGGTTGGCGATGAAGTAGATCATCTGCGCAAAGGCCAGGGTGACCATGGCGAAGTAGATGCCGGTGCTGCGGACCGAGAGGTAGCCGATCGGCAGGGCGAGCAGCATGGCGGCCACCGCGCCAACCAGCACGGCCAGCGGGAAGGGCAGCCCGTAGTTGATGGCCACGAGGCCGGTGACGTAGGCCGAGCCGCCCCAGAAGGCCGCGTGCCCGAAGGACAACAGCCCACCGAAGCCGAGCAGCAGGTCCAGGGCGACCGCGAAGAGGGCCCAGGCCGCGATGTCCATGGCGACCGGAGGATAGATGATCCGGGGCAGCGCCAGGGCCAGCACCAGGCCCGCGGCGAGCAGCGCCAGGTGGCGCCAGGAGCGACCTGTTGCGTGGGTGACCCGCTCGACCCCCGAGGGCCCGGGGGCCGTGGTCGCGTCGGAGTGGGCAGTGTGGGTGCTCATGCGGACTCCTCGCGGCCGAACAGCCCGTTGGGCTTGAACAGGATGACCAGGGCCATCAGGACAAAGATCGCGACCTGGGAGAAGGTCGGCGCGTAGGCCTGCCCGAACGCCTCGACCAGCCCCACCAGGAAGCCGGCGACGACCGCGCCCACGATGGACCCGAGCCCGCCGATGACGACGACGGCAAACAGGATGATGATGAAGCTGCTGCCCATGTCTGCGGTGATCGCGCGCATCGGTGCGGCCAGGACTCCGGCCAGGCCCGCCAGGGCGATGCCGAAGCCGAAGACCGGGGTGACCCAGCGGCCGACGTCGATGCCGAGGGCCCGGGTCAGCTCGGAGCGCTCGGTGGCGGCGCGCACGATCATGCCCAGTCGGGTGCGGGTCATCAGCATCCAGACGGCGAGACAGACGAGCAGCGAGGCAACAAACACAAAGACGTGGTAGGTCGGCAGCCGCAGGCTGCCCATGATGATCTGCCCGGTCAGCACGTCAGGGATGGTGTAGGGCAGGCCAGACACGCCATACTGCCGCTTGATCAGGTCGACCAGGAAGAGCGAGAGGCCGAAGGTCAGCAGGAAGTTGTAGAGCGGATCTAGCTGCAGGAGCCACCGGACCAGGCCGCGCTCGAGGATCACCCCAAAGATGAACAGCAGGATCGGCACCACGATGAGGGCCGCCCAGAAGTTCAGGCCGATCACATCGAGCAGCACGGCGGCGACCACGGCTCCGAGCATGTAGCAGGCTCCGTGGGCGAAGTTCACCACGCCCAGCACGCCGAAGATGATGGCGAGCCCGAGAGCGGCGATGGCATAGAAGCTGCCGGTCGCCAGTCCCTGGATCGTGTACTGCAACACCGAGTTCATGCGTTTTGTCCTCGCAGTTGGGTGGACAGCCCCGGGGGCCGGCTCGTGGCCGGCCCCCGGAGCCAGTGGTCAGTCGCCGAGGTTGCAGCCGGCGGCGATGGAGTCCTCGACCGGGCGGAAGGCCTCAGCAGCCGGGATGGTGCTGACGATCTCCTCGTAGTCCCACTCCTCCGTGACGTCCGCAGCGTCCTTGACCTTGGCCAGGTAGACGTCGTGGATCACGCGGTGGTCCTCGGCGCGGAACTTGCCGTCGCGCAGGAAGACGTCGTCGACCTCCTTGCCCTCAAGGTGTCCGACCACGGTGTCAGCGTCGTCGCTGCCCTCCTGCTGGACGGCCTCGAGGTACTGCTTGGCGGCGGAGTAGTTGGCGGCGTGCGCGAAGGACGGACGGCCGCCGGTCTCCTCCATGAACTCGTCGGCCCAGGCGCGCGACTCGTCGTCCATGTCCCAGTACCAGGCGTCGGTGAAGGTGACGCCCTTGAACGGCTCGACACCCAGGCTGTGGATGTCGGTGATGAACATCAGGCCCACTGCAAGGCTGATGCCCTGGTCGGCGAGGCCGGCCTGGCCGTACTGCTTGACCAGGTTGATCAGGTCACCGCCGGCCTGCATTGTGCCGATGACGTCCGGCTTCTCAGCGGCTGCCTTGGTCAGGAAGGTGGCGAAGTTGTCGTTCGGGAACGGGGTGGCGATGTGCCCACCGACGGTGCCGCCCGCGGCCTCGATGGCAGCGGTGAACGACTTGTCCATGTCCTGACCGAAGGCGTAGTCCGGGTAGATGATCTGCCAGTTGGTGTCGCCGTTCTCGGTGACGGTCTTGCCGGTGCCGTTGGCCAGTTGGTAGGTGTCGTAGGCGTAGTGGAACGTGTAGGGGTTGCACTGTGCGCCAGTGAGCTCGGTGGTCGCTGCTCCGATGTTGAAGTGCAGCTTCTTGTGCGAGTTGGCCTGGTCCGCGACGGCGAGGGCGGCCGAGGAGGTCGGCACGTCCAGGATGATGTCGGCGCCCTGACGCTCATACATCTCCTGGGCCTTGGTGTTGGCGACGTCCGGCTTGTTCTGGTGGTCGGCGTCGATGACCTCGATCTCGGGGATCACGGCGTCGTCGCCGTACTCCTCCTCGTAGTCCGCGACCGCCATCTCCACGGCTATGACGCTGTTGGGCCCGGACAGGTCCTTGTAGACACCTGACTGGTCGTTGAGGACGCCGATGACGACCTTGCCGTCGGTGAACTCTCCCTCGCCGTCGCCGCCGGGTCCGGCGTTGCCGCAGGCCGACAGGAGCAGGGCGCTGGCTGACACGACCGCGGTCGCGACGAGCTTCTTGTGGGTCATTTGCTTGATCTCTCCTTTGAGGGGTGCCGCCGTGGTGGAGGCGTGGTGGAGTTGGGGACAGTGGTGGGGGCTACATGCCGAGGTAGGTGAGCAGCTCGTCCTGGCGCTGGGTGAACTCGCTGTTGTCCAGGTTGGCCGCGACCGCACCCTCGGCGAGGACGTAGTGGCGGTCGGCGACTGTCGAGGCGAACTTCACGTTCTGCTCGACCAGTAGGACCGTCGTGCCCTGCTCCTTGACGCGCAGCAGGATGTCGCGGATCTGCTGGACGATGACGGGTGCCAGGCCCTCACTCGGCTCGTCCATCAGCAGGAGTCGCGCGCCGGTGAG
Organism: Ornithinimicrobium cryptoxanthini; assembly: GCF_023923205.1. NCBI lineage: Bacteria > Bacillati > Actinomycetota > Actinomycetes > Micrococcales > Ornithinimicrobiaceae > Ornithinimicrobium > Ornithinimicrobium cryptoxanthini. Next base: position 309,562 of record NZ_CP099490.1, read on the forward strand.
CAGCACCCGCGCCACGGCGAGCATCTGCTGCTCACCGCCAGAGAGGGTGGTGCCGGGTGCCCTGCGGCGGTCGGCCAGGACAGGAAAGGCTTCGTAGACCTCGCTGAGGGACCAGGCGGAGTCGGGGTGGGTCACCGTGGGAAGGGTGAGGTTCTCCTCCACGGTCAGGGAGGCATAGATCCCGCGGTCGTCCTGCACCCAGCCCAGTCCCTGTCGGGCGCGCTTGTGCGACGCGAGGGTGGTGATCTCCGCACCGTTCAGCGTGATGCTGCCCCGGACGTCGCGGTGCAGACCCATGATCGAGCGGAGCAGCGTCGTCTTGCCGGCGCCGTTGCGGCCCACCAGCGTGACGACCTCACCCTCGTCGACCCGAAGGTCCACGCCATGGAGTGCCTGGGCCTCGCCATAGAAGGCCTGCAGGCCGGTGATCTCAAGCATTGCTCTCCTCGCCGAGATAGGCGTTGATCACGCGCTGGTCGGCGCGGACGGTCTCGTAGGTGCCGCGGGCCAGCACCTCACCGGCCATGAGCACGGTGACGTGGTGGGCGAGGCTGCCGACAACATGCATGTTGTGGTCGACGAAGACGACGGTGCGGCCCTTGGCAATCTGCTGGACCAGCTCGATAGTGCGGTCGACGTCCTCGCGCCCCATGCCGGCCGTCGGCTCGTCGAGCAGCAGCACCGTCGGGTCCAACGAGATGACCAGGGCCATCTCCAGGGCCCGCTTCTGCCCGTAGGCGAGCTCTCCCGCAGGCCGGTCGGCGAGGGCGGACAGGCCCACCTCGTCGACCAGCTGGTCGGCGCGCTCGCGATACTGACGCAGCTGCTTGTCCGAGCGCCAGAAGCGCATCCCGCCGCCGGCCATGCCCTGCAGTCCCAGCTCCACGTGCTCGCGGGGAGTCAGGTTGTCAAACAGGCTGGTGATCTGGAAGGAGCGGGCCACGCCCTCATGGGCGATCTGCTCGGGCTCGCGGCCCGTGATGTCCTTGCCGTGCACGGTGATCGTGCCCGAGGTCGGCTTGATGTAGCCGGTCAGCAGGTTGAACAGGGTCGTCTTGCCGGCGCCGTTGGGGCCGACCAGCGCGTGGATCTGACCCTCGACGACGTCCAGGTCCACGTTGTTGACGGCGCGGAAGCCCCGGAAGTCCTTGCTGAGGCCCTTGGCCGACAGCGCCACGGTCTGACCCGTGCTGCGCTCACCCTGCTGCGGGGCGTCGTGGTGTTCTGCGGCGTTCATGGTTCCACAACCTAGGCGCGAACCCGGCGGCGGCCGATGTGAGGAATCCACACAAATCGCGGTCAAGGCATGTTGGCTCCACACATAGACCAGGGGTGGGGTTGCCACGGAGGATGCGGCGTAGTGGATGAGAGCCCGCAACTGGCGCCCCTGTCCCGTCAGACCAGCCAATGATTGAGGAGCGAGGACGATGACGATGCGGACGGTGCTGGTCACCGGCGGGGCCAGCGGGATCGGTGAGGCCATCGCACGGCGGGGGGCCCGGGAAGGTCACCGAGTGATCGTGGCCGACCGGGACAAGGGCGGTGCAGACCGGGTCGCGGGCGAGATCGGCGGCGAGGCATGGCACGTGGACCTGTCGGACACGGCCGCGCTCGGTGAGCTGCGCCTGGAGTGCGACGTCCTGGTGAACAACGCCGGGGTGCAGCGGGTTGCACCGATCCACGAGTTCGACCCCGAGGACTTTCGGCTCATCCACCGACTCATGCTCGAGGCGCCGTTCCTGCTCGTCCGGGCTGCGCTGCCGCACATGTATGCCCAGGGCTGGGGGCGGGTCATCAACATCTCCTCGGCCCACGGCCTGCGGGCCTCGGCCTTCAAGTCGGCCTATGTCTCGGCCAAGCACGGGCTGGAGGGTCTGTCCAAGGTCACCGCGCTCGAGGGCGCTCCGCACGGGGTGACGTCCAACTGCATCAACCCTGGCTATGTGCGCACTCCGTTGGTCGAGCAGCAGATCGCCGACCAGTCGGCCACCCACGGGATCCCCGAGAGCGAGGTGGTCGAGAAGATCATGCTGACGCGCTCGGCCATCAAGCGACTGTGCGAGCCCGACGAAGTGGCGGCGCTGGCGGCGTTCCTGATGACGGATGACGCCGGCATGGTCACCGGGACCTCGCACACCATGGACGGTGGCTGGACCGCCCAGTAGGGCACCCTCGCGACAATATGCCCTGCCCCACCAGAGGGGGCAGAGTAGTTGCGCACGGGGTGTCCCTGCCCCACCAGGAGGGGCAGAGTAGGTGCGCACCGGTTGTCCTTGCCCCACCAGAGGGGGCAGGGCATATCCTGCGGCAGGTGGGGCCCCTGCGGCCTTTGTCTGCGCCTGACTGCCTGTCTGCGCCGTCGACCTTCCCCGTTATCCACAGGCCGTCAGGGCGGCGCGCGCCGACCGGGCACACTCGTGCGATGCGCACGCCCAGAGCACAGGTTGTCAGGGGAGCCGGGCCACTGCGTCCGACCCTGGCGCGAGAGCTGCTGCAGGCGCGTGCCCGGCTCGAGACAGCCACGGGGGTCGTGGAGACGATCGCTCTGGTCATGCGCCGGCTCCGGCACGACGAGGGCCTGAGTCAACGGGCCTATGCACTCCGGCGTGGTTGGTCGAAGTCCTTCCAGGCGCGCCTGGAGTCGTGCGCGCAAAATCTGATGCTGCGTGACGTCGTGGACGCGCTGACCGGCACAGGCTTCGTCCTGGCCCTGCTCCCGGACGGAGATCCGTCGGTCGGCGCTGTCGATGGCTGGAGCACCCCCGAGCTGATCGCACGGGACCGCGGCGGTCGGCGATTCCCGGCTGCTCGTGAGGTGCAACGGGCGACACGGCCCCCGACCTGGTGGTGGTGGAAGCACAGCACCAACAGCATGGTGGGCCAGCCGGAGTGGACCACTGCGGTGGAGGCGCACGTCAGGGGAGTGACCGCTACGGTGATGACGATGAACGAGATCCGAGTCCGACCAAAGCTCGCGGTCGAGGGTGCTGAGCGCGCGATCGAGTTCTATCAAGAGGTGCTCGGGGCGAGACTGCAGAGTCGGCACACCATGGGTGAGGCAGTGGTCTTCGCCCAGCTGGAGCTCCCGAGCGGAGACGTGCTGCAGGTCAAGGATGCCGACCACGTCGATCGCGCACCCGGGCCAGACGGCGCAGGGGTCATCATCGACGTCCTCTGCGACGATCCGGACACGGTCGTGGCCGCCGCCGTCGAGCGGGGGGCCGAGGTCATCTTCGAGGTTGCCGACCAGCCGTATGGCGCGCGCCAGGGCCGGATCCGCGACCCCTTCGGGCATCAGTGGATCGTGGGCACGGAGCTGACCAAGAGCGACGCCGAGGTCCAGGCAGCCCTGGACGACTGGGCCGCCGCTGAGGGGACGTCTCGGAAGGGCGCTGAGGGGAACGCCTGAGGAAGGCGAGGGGAACTCCTGACCGCAGGTCAGTCCACCCAGACACGGGCGTTGCGGAACATCCGGAGCCAGGGGCTGGCCTCGTCGATGTTGCCCGGTGTCCACGACAGCTGCGCGTTGCGCTGCACCCGCTCGGGGTGCGGCATCATCGCGGTGAAGCGTCCGTCCGGGGTCGTCACCGCTGTCAGCCCGCCAGGGGAGCCGTTCGGGTTGGCTGGATAGGTCGTAGCAGGTTGGCCGTGGTTGTCGACATAGCGGGCCGCCGCCAGCACCGCCTGCTCGTCGCCGCGGGCCGCGAAGTTTGCGCGGCCCTCACCGTGCGCGACCGCGATCGGGATCCGCGAGCCGGCCATCCCGGTGAAGAACAGCGACGGGCTGTCGAGCACCTCGACGGCGCTGAGGCGGGCTTCATACTGCTCGCTGCGGTTGCGGGTGAACCGCGGCCAGGCCTCGGCGCCGGGGATGAGGTCGGCCAGCGCCGCAAACATCTGACACCCGTTGCAGATGCCCAGCGCGAAGGTGTCCGGCCGGGTGAAGAACGTCCCGAAGGCGTCGGTCAGCGAAGCGTTGAACAGGATCGAGCGGGCCCAGCCCTCCCCGGCGCCGAGCGTGTCGCCATAGGAGAAGCCGCCGCACGCGACCAGGCCCACGACGTCGGCCAGGTCAAAGCGGCCGGCCTGCAGGTCGGTCATGTGCACGTCGAAGGTGTCGAAGCCGGCCCGGTCGAAGGCGAAGGCGGTCTCGACGTGGGAGTTGACCCCTTGTTCACGCAGGATCGCCACCGCAGGTCGCACCCCCGCGTTGAGGTAGGGCGCGGTGATGTCATCAGCCGGGTCGAACGTGGTCCGCAGCGGCAGACCCGGGTCACCGTCGGCGCCGAAGGCCTCGTGCTCCTCGGCGGCTGACTCGGGGTTGTCGCGCAGGGTCGAGATGCGCCAGGAGACCTCGTCCCAGGCCTGCGCGAGGTCGCGCACCGTCTCGTCGAGCCTGCTCGTGCCGACGCTGATGCGCACGCGTCTGTCGCTGCGGACCTGACCCACCTGGTGGGTGAGCTCACCCAGGCCGTGCTCGGCGAGCACCGCGACGGCCTGCTCGGCGCACCCTTCGGAGACCCCCAGGAGCACACCGAGCTCCTCGGCAAAAAGCGCGGCCACGTCCGGGACCGTGGCGTCCAGGCCCACCGCCCCCGCAAAGGCCATCTCGCACAGGGTCGCCCACAGCCCGCCATCGGACCGGTCGTGGTAGGCCGTGACGAGGCCGGCCTCGCGCAGCGCACCGAGGGCTGCGGCCAGGTTGGTCATCTGC